>DCTJ01000085.1:10821-37847 GCA_002329545.1 Candidatus Omnitrophica bacterium UBA1443 | reverse complement strand
GATAGCATCCTGCGTTTCTGAGACCCAGAAAGATTTACTGCGCATGGCTAGTGGAAAAAGTTGATTTGATGCGGTTCCAATTAGCCGACCGCTCGTTGGCCGAATTACGAGGCAAGCGGTCTCGTCGTTGACGCGTCAAGCCGGGGGACCTTGAGAAAATTATAAAATCACGCGGAAATTATTGAGGTGAGCAAATGATAAAAAAGAATAACGGAACCAGCGATTCAAGCTTTGAAAAGAAACTGTTCGAGGCCGCGGACAAGCTTCATAAAAATATGGACGCCGCAGAATACAAGCATGTGGTTCTTGGTCTGATTTTTCTCAAATATATCTCTGATGCTTTCAACGAACTCTACGCAAAACTCGCGAAAACCAGGGGTGCCGACCCGGAAGATGCCGATGAATNNGGAGAATCTGCAAAAGAACGCCAAACAACCGACTATCGGCAAAATCATTGACGATGCCATGGATCGAATCGAAAAAGACAACGCCTCTCTTCGCGGAGTTTTGCCGAAAAATTATGCCCGCCCGGCTTTGGACAAGCATAGCCTCGGCCAGTTGATTGATCTTATCGGCTCTATCGGCTTGGGGGNNCAAAGAAAACAAAAGCAAGGATATTCTGGGTCGGGTGTATGAATATTTCCTGGGTCAGTTTGCCTATGCCGAAGGCAAAAAAGGCGGGCAATTCTATACGGCGAGGTGTATCGTTCAGTTGCTCGTGGAAATGTTGGAGCCATACAAGGGTCGCGTCTTTGATCCATGTTGCGGATCCGGCGGGATGTTTGTGCAGAGTGAAAAGTTTGTGGAAGCACACGGCGGACGAATCGGCGATATTTCCGTTTATGGCCAGGAATCGAACCAGACCACCTGGCGGCTCTGCAAGATGAATTTGGCCATTCGCGGGATAGACGCCAACATTGCCTGGAACAATGAAGGCAGTTTTCTTAACGACGCGCACAAGGATTTAAAGGCTGATTTTGTGCTGGCCAATCCGCCTTTTAACGACAGCGACTGGAAGGGTGAAATGTTGTGTGAAGATGTGCGCTGGAAATACGGCACGCCTCCTATTGGCAATGCCAACTTTGCGTGGGTGCAACACTTTATTCATCATCTTTCGCCGACCGGTATGGCAGGTTTTGTCCTGGCCAATGGCTCCATGTCGTCCAACACTGCCGGTGAAGGAGATATCCGCAAAAATATTATTGAAGCCGACCTTGTGGATTGTATGATCGCGCTCCCCTCGCAGCTTTTTTATAACACGATGATTCCAGTCTGTTTGTGGTTTATATCCCGCGATAGAAAAAATCACAAATTTAGAGACCGCAAAGGCGAAATCCTGTTCATTGATGCACGCAACATGGGCGTGATGATTGACCGTAGGCACCGCGAGTTGACGCCGGAAGAGATCGGGAAAATATCCGGCACCTATCACGCGTGGCGTTCTAAAAACGGCAAATACGCGGACATTGCCGGTTTTTGCAAGTCGGCCAAGCTTGAGGAAGTCAGAAAGCACGGGCATATTCTCACACCCGGACGGTATGTGGGCACTGAGGTTCAGGAAGAAGACAGCGAGGCGTTTGATGAAAAAATGAAGCGCTTAACCGCAGACCTTGCCGATCAATTCAAAAAGTCACATAAGCTGGAAGTAGAGATTAAAAAGAATCTTAAAGGGATTGGATATGAAATTAAGTAAAACGGACTCAAAAATTGGTGAGGTGTACAAGCGGATCCGTCATATCATTGAAGAAGCCCGGGGACAAATAGCACGTGCCGTAAATACGGCGATGGTCATTGCTTACTGGCAAATCGGGCAGGAAATAGTTGAAAATGAACAGCAGGGGAAAAGCAGAGCGGGTTATTCGCGGAAACTTCTTCAACAGCTTTCAGAAAAATTGACGGCTGATTTTGGCAAAGGGTTTGACGAATCAAACCTCAGAAATATTCGACAGTTTTACCTGACCTACCCAAAATGCGACGCACTGCGTCACGAATTAAGCTGGACGCACTATCGCATTTTGATGAGAGTGGAAAAACCGGAAGCCCGTTTGTTTTATGAAGTGGAATGTATTAAAAATAACTGGTCGTCCCGAGAGCTTGAGCGCCAGAAAGGATCGCTTCTTTTTGAACGGTTGGCCTTAAGCAAAGACAAAAAAGGGCTCATGAAGCTTGCCAAAAAAGGTCAGGAAATCCGGTGCTACGAAGATATGATCAAAGACCCGTATGTTCTGGAATTTACCGGATTGTCCCCTCAATCGAAATTATACGAAAGCAATCTGGAACAAGCGCTCATTAATAACCTTTCGAAGTTTCTGCTGGAGCTGGGAAAAGGTTTTACCTTTGTAGCCCGGCAAAAAAGAATATCGCTGGACGGTGATCATTTTTATATTGATCTGGTTTTCTATAATACCATCCTCAAGTGCTACGTGTTGATTGATATAAAGATCGGCAAACTGGTTCATCAGGATATTGGTCAGATGCAGATGTATGTCAATTATTACGATAGGTCAGCCAAACAATCAGATGACAACCCGACCGTCGGCCTGATTCTGTGTGAAGATAAAAAAGACTCTGTCGTTCGATACACGCTCTCCAAAGACAATAAACAGATTTTTGCGTCACGCTACAAATTGTATTTGCCCAGCGAAGAAGAACTGCTACGCGAATTGCGCCGGGATCGTTATTTGCTGAAAGAACCAGGAACACGGACAAGGAAGAACAAAAAATGATTATCAAAGATTTGATCGAAAAGCTCAAAAACTTCCCCGCCGACACGCAGGTGCTGGTACAGGGCTATGAAGATGGATACGACAGCATAAAGTTTATTAGCGAAATCTCGGTTATAAAAAATCCAAGTGCTGCAGATTACGACGGCGAATATGATTATGCAGAAGCCAATGTTCAAGGCGCGGTCAAATCCGTGGTTATTTTGGGAAACAGAAGGTAACAAATGAGCAAAAGCGGATGGAAGCGATATAAGTTAAGCCAAGTTATGGAAATAATTGGTGGTGGCACCCCTAAGACGACAGTCAAGGAATACTGGGGTGGAGATATTCCTTGGTTGTCAGTAGTTGATTTTGGTGGAGGTAATCGTCATGTATACAAAACAGAAAAGTCAATAACCCAAAAAGGCTTGGAGGAAAGTAGCACAAAGATTCTGAAAAAAGGGCAGGTGATCATATCTGCGCGAGGGACTGTCGGTGAGATCGCGCAGCTTGGTTGTGATATGGCTTTCAATCAGTCTTGTTATGGTTTGGTTGGAGAGCAGGAGATTGTTCAGAACGATTTTCTTTATTATTTGTTAAAAAACAGTGTTACTGATTTACAAAAGAATACGCACGGCGCGGTTTTCGATACTATTACCCGGCAGACATTTGATTGTATTGATGTAGATGTCCCTCCTCTGCCCACCCAAAAAAAGATTGCCAAAATCCTTGGTGACTTGGACGAAAAGATCGAGTTGAATCATCAAATGAACAAAACCCTCGAATCCATCGCGCAGGCGGTGTTCAAAAAGTGGTTTGTGGAAGAGAGTGATTTTTCAGAAACGGTTCAGCTAAAAGACATAATTGATTTCGACCCATCATTATCGCTAAAAAAAGGACAAGAAACCATATACGTAGATATGGCGGGGCTCTCTACTGAAAATATGACGGTAGATAATTTTATTTTGAAAGAATTTGCAGGCGGCTCTAAATTTCAGAACGGAGATACCTTGTTGGCTAGAATTACTCCCTGTTTGGAGAATGGGAAGACGGCTTTTGTAAATTTTCTTTGTGATCAAAAGACAGTTGGCTTTGGATCTACGGAGTTCATTGTTATGCGAGCAAAAAAAGGAATTAGTCCGCAGTTCGTATATTGTCTTGCCCGTGATGATGAATTTCGTTCATTTGCCATAAAGAGTATGGTCGGATCCTCAGGAAGACAACGCGTTCAGCGCGTCATGCTTGAGAGCTATGAAATTGCTAAGCCAAGTCAAAATCTAATGGAGCGATTCGATCAATTGACCGCATTCATGTTTAATCGCGTCGGTGAATTGTTGGTCGAAACCATTCGATTAAAGGAAATTCGTGACTCTCTTTTACCAAAGCTGATGAGCGGGAAAGTTCGGGTTGATGGATGAAGAAAATTTTTGAATCGATTTTAAGCAAAATACCAAAACCAGACAGTTTTTCTTTGTCTTGGCCGCCCTCGGTTAATTTTTCATTAAAAAAAGACAAGAACCAGAAAAATCTCAGTCATTTTGAGCATTTGGTAGAAAAATCATCTTGGGTCAAAGAATTTATAGGACACAAAGAAATATGGATATGCGAGTCGGATAACACATTTCAAATTGAGATCGGCGACAGCGGGGGCGGTTTTCAAGAGCCATGGGTCGAGGTATATCCGGATCGGAACGGCCATCGCTATCCAGTTTATCTTAAAATCAGCAATGCCATCATTAAGGAGCTTACCTTCATTGCCTGCGATGGCGGCAGGATATTTGTACCTATACCAGAGCGGCATTTAGAGCAGGACCAGCTGATTTACAGTTGGTGCCGTAGCGCATTGGCGCTCAAGGTTTGCAAAATCATAGGGCACTACTATATTTACGAAAATATCGAGGGCATTGCAGACGTGTCAGAGATCAGAATTACACCATGAAACATAACGCAATTTATCAAAGCATGCAGAAAATAAGAGATTTGCTGAATGGTGATTTGAGGAAGTTTCCTTTTGTCCAAAAGCATAGGCTCTGGAATAAATTTTGTTATGAAGTGGATGTGATTGAGGATGTAGATGTGGCAATCGAAGCGTATTGCCGCGGGCGAGAAGTCAAAAACTACACTGAGAAATACTTAAGGTTGTATGGCCTTTTGCAGGCTATGTTTATTCAGCAGAATGCGCCGGATGAAATGTGCTCAATTCTTGAACTTGGTGCTGTTTCGAAATCAAATAACAATTAGAAGATTATCAGAGATCTTCGCAATGATAGTGTTGGGCATCCGAATAGAAATACAGGGGGATCGAATTACATTATCCGCGTATCTATTCGTAAATGGTATTTCGAGTTGAATTCATTTGATGCGAATAACAAGTTTGCTCATCGAGGCGTCAGCCTCAAAGATTTAGTAATCAAACAACACATGACTATTAAGGACTCGCTCGAGAAAATTTATGCGCACCTTCAAGAAATGGGCAGGCAATAATGCCGCATAGCATCGTTGAATCAGAAATCGAAGAATTGGCACTCGAGATTCTGAAGAAGGATCTGAAATATGATATTTTGCACGGACCCGATATCGCGCCGGACGGTCCGTCACCCGAGAGGAAGAGTTATTCAGATGTTGTTTTGATCGACCGACTGCGCGATGCAATTGATCGCTTGAATCCCGAGATTCCTGCCGAAGCAAAAGAGGAAGCCATTAAGCAACTTCTCCGTTCTGAAAGCCCTGCTCTGGTCGTCAATAATCGCCGATTTCACAAGATGCTTGCTAACGGTGTGGATGTTGAATACCGGCGTGGCGACCGGGTTGTTTCGGACAAGGTCTGGCTTTTTGATTTTAAGGATATCTCAGAGAATAAATTTCTTGCCGTGAATCAGTTCACGGTTATCGAGAACAACCACAATCGGCGACCGGACATCGTTTTGTTCGTTAATGGATTGCCGCTGGCAGTGATTGAGCTTAAAAATCCGTCGGATGAAAACGCGACCGCTCATTCCGCGTTCAAGCAGTTCCAGACTTACAAACTGCAAATCCCATCCCTTTTCAACTTTAATGAAATTCTTGTCGTGAGTGACGGTTTTGACGCGAAAGCAGGGACGATTACTTCGGAGTGGGAACGATTCCAGCCATGGAAAACATCGGATGGAAAAACCAAAGCGCCGTCGGTCACGCCGCAGATTGAAGTGCTTCTCAAGGGAATGTTTAACAAGGAAGTCTTGCTCGATCTGGTACGTCATTTTGTGGTGTTTGAGCAGGAGAAAGATTTCAAAAGCGGAACGATTAAAATATCCAAGAAGATTGCGGCTTATCACCAATACTACGCGGTCAATAAAGCCGTAGCCGAAACGCTTAAAGCCGCTGACGCGCGGGGGGACAAGCGGTGCGGAGTGGTCTGGCACACGCAGGGTTCCGGGAAAAGTCTGAGCATGGTTTTTTACGCCGGGAAGCTTGTTCTTTCTATGGATAATCCCACGATTGTGGTGTTGACGGATAGAAACGATCTGGACGATCAGCTGTTCGGAACATTTTCCCGGTGTAATGAACTTGTCCGGCAGACTCCGGTGCAGGCGGCTTCCCGGGCTAGATTGCGGGAATGTCTGCAGGTGGCGTCCGGCGGCGTGGTGTTTACCACCATTCAAAAGTTTTTACCGGAAGAAAAGGGCGATTCGTATCCGTGCCTGTCGGATCGGCGGAATATCATCGTGATTGCTGATGAAGCGCATCGCAGTCAGTATGATTTTATCGACGGGTTTGCCCGGCATATGCGCGACGCTTTGCCCAATGCTTCGTTTATCGGATTTACCGGAACACCGGTTGAATTAAAAGATAAAAACACCCGCGCGGTATTTGGCGACTACATTGATATTTACGATATCGAGCAATCGATTAACGACGGCGCGACTGTCCGGATTTACTATGAAAGCCGTTTGGCCATGCTGGAGCTTAAGGAAGAAGAGCGCCCCAGAATTGACCCTGATTTTGAAGAAGCAACCGAAGGCGAAGAAATCAGCAAAAAGGAAAAGCTCAAATCCAAATGGGCTCGGCTTGAAGCGATTGTGGGTAGCGAAAAGCGCGTGAAGCAGATTGCCCGGGATATTGTGGATCACTTTGAAAGGCGCCTTACCATACTTGACGGCAAGGCCATGATTGTCTGCATGAGCCGGAGAATTGCGGTTGATTTGCATAATGAAATTGTGAAATTGAAGCCGGAATGGTATCAAAAAGCTGACGACAGGGGCGTGTTGAAAGTCATTATGACCGGTTCTGCGACAGATCCGGTAGATTGGCAGGAGCATATCCGTAACAAGTCGCGCCGCCGGGATATTAGCGACCGCATGAAAGATCCAGGCGATCCGCTCAAAGTCGTGATTGTTCGCGATATGTGGCTTACCGGGTTCGATGCGCCGTCACTCCACACAATGTACATTGATAAACCCATGCGTGGGCACGGTCTTATGCAGGCTATTGCCAGAGTTAACCGCGTATTTAAGGATAAACCCGGCGGGCTGATTGTGGATTATCTGGGTATTGCGGATGATTTAAAGCAGGCGCTTTCTGTTTACACCGGGAGCGGTGGCAAAGGCAAACCGGCCTTTGAGCAGGAAGAAGCGGTTTCCCTGATGCTTGAAAAACATGAAGTGGTTTGCGGGATGCTTCATGGTTTTGATTACCGGAAATTTTTTACGGCTTCGGTATCCGAAAAAATGACAATTATCGCCCAGGCGCAGGAGCATATTCTTTCCCAAAAGAACGGCAAGGACAGGTTCCTTGCTTATGCGACCCAGCTTTCGCAGGCGTTTGCGCTTTCGGTTCCGCATGCTGAGGCTTTGCGGATTCGTGATGATGTAGGATTTTTTCAGGCAGTTCGGAGCAGACTCTCCAAATTTGAAACTGGCGGTGGCAAGACTCAGGATGAGATTGATTCTGCAATCAAGCAGATTATTTCCCAGGCCATTACCTCGGATAGGGTAATTGATATCTTTGAATCCGCGGGACTTAAGAAGCCGGATATTTCGATTCTGTCGGATGAGTTTTTGGCGGAAGTCAAAGGTATGCCGTATAAGAATCTTGCGTTTGAATTGTTAAAGAAATTATTGAGTGATGAGATCAAATCCCGGTCAAAACGTAATTTGATTCAGGGGCGCTCATTTGCCGAGATGCTCGAAAATGCGATCAAGAAATATCAGAACAAAGCCATTGAAACGGCCAAAATTGTTGAAGAATTGTTTGAGCTGGCAAGGAAAATGCGCGAAGCATCCAGGCGGGGCGAAGATTTGGGTCTTAATGAGGACGAAGTTGCATTTTATGATGCGTTGGAAGTGAATGACAGTGCTGTGAAATTACTCGGTGATGAGGCGCTTCGGACAATTGCTCGGGAATTGGTGAGGATGATCCGAAATGATGTCACGATCGATTGGACGATCAAGGAAACGGTGCAGGCGAAGATCAGGCGTGACGTAAAAAGAATTCTCCGCAAGCACGGGTATCCACCGGATAAGCAAGAACGTGCCACGCAGACGGTTTTGGAGCAGGCAACGCTTTTATGCAAGGATTGGGCTGAAAAGCCGTCCGCTTCCGGGGATAACAAGGTTTTATTTCTCAGCGATATTATTCCCGATGAACAAATGAACGAGTCTGAAAAATTCATTGAGTATCTGCCGGTGTATTCTCTTCACGCAGTCGCTACTGCTTTCGGCAAGGAAGAGCAGGTTGAAATGCTGGGCTGGAAGAAGGTTAGCGACAAGCGGTTGAACAAGGACATGTTTATCGCTCAAGTGGTGGGACGATCCATGGAGCCGACCATTCCGGACGGTAGTTTTTGCTTGTTCCGGTTTGAACGGGGCGGTTCGCGAAATGGACAGGTCGTGTTGGTGGAATCCCGTAAAGTTACAGATCCTGAAACGCAGCAAAGTTTCACTATCAAGCGCTACCATAGCGAAAAAGAACATTCGAGCCCGGACGAATGGCGGCATAAGCGTATCGTCCTTTCGCCTGATAATAAGGACTTTCATGACATTGTTCTTGAGGATGTTGACGGCGAAGATTTCCGCGTTGTCGCGGAGTTTGTGGAGGTTATCGCTTAATCGGTCAAGCGGTTGCCAAAGCCGTGTTTTGGTGGCGGTTTGCGGGTTTTCCGGCCGGCAACTTGTAAGGGATGCTTGCCCGTTCAAAAAATAGTGAGTTGAAGGCGGGGTAACTATTTGGTAATTTTGAACAGTTCAAACGCAAACCTTATTGGCCCGAAATCGTGGTAGCCATTAAGGATGGCTTGATTATTAACCGGATGGACAAAATTTCGTGAGGAGCTTATGAAAGAAAAAATACCTGACAGACGAGCGATGGAGAAGATGAGTTCGGACTTGGGACGATTGCTGGAGGAACAGGATTTCAAGACCAAGGCCGATCTTCAAAAATATCTGGACGGCATGGTAAAGGGCAAAAAGATTCCGGATGCTCCTGCCAGAAGTGCGGTTGAGTTTGCGCAGGACATCATATATGAGGCATGGGGAGTAGACAGCCGCAGGGAACGGATTAAGCTCGCGAAAGAAGCGCTTTCGATTTCGCCGGATTGTGCAGATGCCTACAATCTTCTGGCCGAGGACGAAGCCGGCTCGCTTGAAGAAGCCAGAGATTTCTACCAAAAAGGGGTTGAGGCCGGGCGGAGAGCTTTGGGTGAGGCAATCTTCAAGGAAAAGAATCCTTGCTTCTGGGGGCGCCTTCAAACGAGACCTTATATGCGGTCCCGCGCTGGACTGATGGAGTGTCTATGGGAGCTTGGCGAACATGACGAGGCCATTAAGCATGCTCGGGGCATGCTCAAGTTGAATAAAAACGACAATCAGGGTATCCGCTATATTTTGATCGGTTATCTTGCAGATCTCCAACGATGGGATGATCTCGAAAAATTCATGACACGCAGCGGGTACAACAGTAGCGCGGCGGAGTGGCTTTATACCAGGGCGCTATTGGCCTTCGTGCGAAACGGGATATCCAAAAAATCAAATGCGGCATTGCAAATTGCTTTCAGGTCCAATGCCTTCGCGCCGGAATATCTTGTCGGGAAGAAGCCTGTTCCGAATGAATTGCCGGACAGTATAATGGTGGGCGGCGAAGACGAAGGGTTTTGCTATGCCTCAAGAAGTCGTGGAGCGTGGCTCAAGGTCCCGGGCGCGATCGAGTGGCTCAAGGATCAGGCCGGCATAAAAACCATTTCAAAAGTTGGCCGTAACATGCTTTGTCCTTGCGGAAGCGGCAAGGAATTTAAAAAGTGCTGTTGTATGAATTAAACTGCCGCCAAAGCCGTGTTCTCGGAAGCGGTTCGCGGGTTTTCTGACAAGTGGTGGATCGCTTGTGGCAGGGGTTGAGAAATAGCGTCACGTCATGAGCCCCAAGAGTTTTTCCGTGGTCTGCTGGAAGACGCTGGGTTTTGTGGCGCTGGATGCCGCTGTATCGGAAGCTGATACGGCGGCTTTGTTTTTGTTTCAAGAAGGCTTTCGCGCAAGGATTTCGTGATATAATCCCGGCCGGTTTGAAGGGGTTTTCCGGACAAGAATTCAGTTTTGAAGTCGAGGTTTAAAATGGAATGCAAGGTAAGTGAGAACAAGAAAGAATGTAACTGCACGTACGAACCGTGTCCTCGCAAGGGAATTTGTTGTGAGTGTATTGCCTACCACCGTGACCAGGGTGAGCTTCCGGCGTGTTATTTTACCGCGGAATACGAAAAATCTTACGACCGCTCGATCGCGTCTTTTATCAAAATGCGGGAGCGCCGATAAAATCTGATCAAAGGAGATGACAAACATGAAAAAGAATTGGTTTAAGATCGCGGGGCTGGCGTTTCTTGCCCTGAATATTGCGTCACTGGGTGTTGTGGCTTACGCGGAAGATGATGCTGGATCGACGCCCGCGGGATGGAGCCAGGGAAAGAAAACAGGGTGGGATAGTGGCAGTCATCCTCCCGGCTGGGCGAAACGGGAAGCCCGAAAAGGTGAGATCAAGTTAAAGGAAGCGACGGGGGAAGCCGGGAAGGCGGCCCGGGAAACAAAAGTGAAAAATGCCCAGGGAAAAACCACGAAGGAAGCGAAGCGGGCTGAGGAAAAAGCCAGGAAGGATGCGGAAAAGCTTAAAGCCAAGTCTGAAAAAGAGGCGAAGAAGGCCCGAAAGAAGGCGGAGAAAGAAGCCAAAAAACTGCAGAAAGAAAACGACGAGGCAAGGAAACGGGCTGAAAAACAAGTCAGAAAACAGGAACGGGAATCCCGGAAGAAGGCTGAGGAATTAACGGGAAAATCTTCCAGGCAGGCAAAAGGTTTTGCCGGCTTTTAAATCGGAAAAGACGATAAAAAAGGCGTTACCTGATCTTGTTCAGGGAAGCGCCTTTTTTTATCCGTCAGACAACCTATGAAAAAAAATAAGAAAAAAACGATCATCATCGGAACCGGTAGTGGAATTGGCCGCGCTTTGGCCTTCAAGCTTTCCGGGGAAGGATATCTCGTGGGGCTGACGGGACGGAACCCTGAAAAGCTGAAAGCCTTACAGGCCGAACTTCCCGGAGAAAGCGTGGCGCGGCCTCTGGATCTTCGTGATCCACGAGAGGCTATTCACAGCCTCGGGAATCTCATCATGTACATGCAGGGCATGGATCTTATGATCATTAACGCGGGGGTTTTGTTTCGCAACGAAGAGCTTGTCTGGGCCAAGGAGGAAGAAACCGTTAAGGTCAATGTCGCGGGATTTGCCGCGATGGCAAATTCGGCCGTCCATTATTTTCAGAAACAAAAATCCGGCACGCTGGTGGGGATTTCTTCCGTGGCGGGCCACCGGGGAAGCGGGCGTTCGCCGGCCTATAACGCCTCCAAAGCTTTCATGATTAATTACATGGAAGGATTGCGCCAGAAGCTTTTCGGGACCGCCATTCGGGTGATTGACGTCCGTCCCGGTTTTGTGGACACGGACATGATACGCGGTAATCGGGGACTCTTTGGCGTGATTTCGCCGGAGCAGGCCGCGGATCAGATCTTCAGGGCGATCCGGAAAGGCAAAAAAAAGGTCTATGTCCCCGGATGGTGGGGACCGCTCACGTATTGTTTCCGCAAATTGCCCGAGTGGATTTATCATTCAGGTTACAAAAAATATCTGTCCTGGGACACTCGTGTCCGGGCCCGGCGATCGTAGTAACCGCGCCCATGAGAAAGTTGACCCACGTTGAACTTCTTGAACGTCAGCAAAAACGGAAACGGGTCCCCAAGCTCCCTTTTTGCGTGGTCCTGAATCACATACGAAGCCTTCACAATGTCGGGTCGATTTTTCGAACGGCGGATGGAGCCGGCGTGGAGAAGCTGTACCTGTGCGGTATTACCGGGCATCCTCCCGATTCTAAAATCACAAAAACCGCGTTAAGCGCCGAAAAAGAAGTGCCCTGGGAGTATTGCCAGGACGCGATCGAAGTCCTCAGGCGGAAAAAGCAGGAAGGGTACGAAATCGTTCTTCTGGAACAGCTCGCCCAAAGTATTCCGTATGAAACGTGGACTCCCCAAGGGTCTGTTTGTCTTGTGATCGGTAACGAAATCGAAGGTGTTTCGGATGAGTTGCTGGCCCTGTGTGACCGGACTATCGAGATTGACATGGCGGGAGTCAAAAATTCCCTGAATGTGAGTGTGGCGTTCGGGATCGCCGCCTATCATATCCGAAACCAGATTCGCGAAAGGGCGCGGGCGGATTCGTGAAGAGGATGACGATTTTGTTCAGCGGGACGGTCCAGGGGGTGGGATTCCGGTGGACAGCGGAGTCTCTTGCCCGGAGATTTCCGGTCACGGGGTACGTTCGTAATCTGGAAGATGGCCGGGTGGAAGTGGTCGCGGAAGGGGACGAGCCGGTTCTGGTCAAGTTTCTTTCCGCCATTCGTCATTCGGGAATGAAAAATTATATTCGCGGGGTCGAAACGTGCTGGTCGGAAGCCCAGAGTTGTTTCAAAGGTTTTCGAATTTCCTATGAGAAAAAATAAGACTCGGGTCAAGCGTCTGTCCGGTGAAGGCCGGAGGGGGCGCTGAGCCGGGGGCATGGAGGGCGGGATGCGTTGGGCGGTGATTGCGGACATTCACGGGAATCTGGAAGCGCTTGAACGGGTAGAGGCCTATCTGAAGGAGCATCAACTGGAGCGGGTGATGTGCCTCGGGGATTCGATTAGCTATGGAGCAAATCCGAATGAATGCCTCGCGTGGGTTTTTAGACATTGCGAATGTCATGTTCTCGGGAATCATGAAGCGGCTCTCGTGCATGAATCGCTCCGGTGGGATTTTGGCGGTTGGGCCCGGGTCGCTCTGGATTGGACGGCGGAGAGGATGGATCCCGGGCTCATGGCGCGTCTCCGGGAACTTCCCTATTCGCAAATCCATGAATTGATGACGATGGCGCATGGAACGATTGATCGGCCGGAAGCTTTTGAGTATCTGACGGAAGGCGAGGCCGTCATAAAAAGCTTTTCGGCGCTCAAAACATTCGCCGGATTTGTCGCTCACACTCATATCCCGGGGTGGTTTTCCGAAAAAAAATCTCAAGGCGGCGGATACCTGGACGAAGGGAAAATCCGTCTCGCGAAAGAGGATCGTTATCTTCTGAATCCCGGGAGCGTTGGTCAACCGAGGGACTATGACCCGCGGCTTTCTTTTGCCGTTTTTGATTCGGAAGAATTAACATTTGAAATTGTCCGGCTCCCTTACGATAATGAAAAAGCCGCAAAGAAAATCCGGTCGGAAGGATTGCCCCGAACATTGGCAGACCGACTGCTTTAAATCTTAATCCGGGCCCAGGATGATGGACGCCACAGCATTGAAAAAAAAGATCGAATCGCTTCGCTATGAAATTGAACGGCATAACCGTCTTTATTATAACGACGCAAAGCCCGAGGTCTCGGATTTTGAGTACGATCGGATGATGCGTGAGTTGATCGATTTTGAAAAAAAATATCCTGAATTTCTCACCCCCGATTCTCCCTCACGTCGCGTTGGTGGAGCCCCTCTGAAAGAGTTTAAAACAGTCCGGCATTCGGTGCCGATGCTTTCCCTGGACAACACCTATTCCAGGGAAGAATTGGCGGATTTTGACGAACGGGTTGCGAAAGTCCTTGGGACCGGAAAATACTCCTATTTTGTAGAAGAAAAGATCGACGGCGTTTCCATTGCGCTTGTTTATGAAAATGGTTTCCTGAAACTTGGGGCGACACGCGGAGACGGCAAACGAGGGGATGATATTACGGAAAATATCAGAACGATCCAGTCGATTCCGCTCAAGATTCCCGTACCGGGGAGTGGTTTCAAGGGGACGCCTCCGACACTGCTGGAGGTCAGAGGCGAGGCCTATATTCCGACGAGTCAATTTGAAAAGATCAATGAAGAAAAAGGGAGAATGGGCGAGGAGCTTTTCGCCAATCCGCGTAATGCCTGTGCCGGAAGCTTGAAACTTCTGGACCCTACGCTAGTGGCTGCACGGAAACTGGATGCCTTGATACACGGGTTCGTGCGTTATGAAGGGGGAGATCATCCCGAAAGTCAGAGCCAGGCCATGCAACTTTTAAGATCCCTGGGCTTCAAGACCGTTCCTAATTCTGAGAAGTGTGAAACGTTGGGCGAGGTTTATAACAAGATTGACTCCATCGCAACGAAACGGGACCAACTTCCTTATGAAATCGATGGAGTCGTTATTAAGGTGGATGCGTTTGCGGACCAGAGGAGTCTTGGCATGACCTCGAAGTCACCGCGCTGGATGATTGCCTATAAATATCCTGCGGCGCAGGCTGAGACTGTGCTTGAGGATATCAAAATTCAGGTCGGGAGAACCGGCGTGCTGACTCCTGTTGCGGTCTTGAAACCCGTTCAGCTGGCGGGGACGACGGTCTCGCGAGCCAGTCTTCATAACCAGGATGAAATTGAGCGGCTAGATGTTCGGATCGGTGATCACGTTTTTATCGAAAAAAGCGGTGAGATCATTCCCCAGGTTATTTCGGTCGACACCGGAAAGCGTGCAGGGGATTTGCCCAAGTTTGTTTTTCCGAAAAAATGTCCGGTTTGCGGAGAGTCGGTACTCAAACACAGTGAGGAAGTAGCGGTTCGATGCCTGAATCCGCTTTGTCCTGCACAACTAAAGGGTGCGATTCGTCATTTTGCGGGGCGTGAAGCTATGGATATCGAGAATCTCGGCATTTCGATCATCGATCAGCTGGTGGATAAAGGATTAGTTCAAAGCCTGGCCGACCTTTATACGCTTAAGCAAAAGGATCTGGAGGCCTTGGAACGGATGGGAGCAAAGTCTGCCAAAAATTTGATGGAAGGCATTGAGCAAAGTAAAAAGGTGGCTTTCGCTCGGCTCATTTACTCGCTTGGGATTCTCGATGTGGGTGTTCACACGGCGTACATCCTGGCGGGACAGTTTGGAAGCATGGCTCGGCTTTCCAGGGCGTCCGCAAAAGAGCTTGAGGAAATACGCGAGATCGGGCCGGTGACCGCGCAATCCATTCTTGATTTTTTCGCAAGGAGTTCCACGAAAAAACTTTTGCGCCGTCTCGAAGAATCGGGGGTCGCGATGGATCAAGCAGAGCAAACGACCGGCGAGAATCCGTTGCGGGGAAAGACCATTGTACTGACCGGGACGCTCGAGCGTCTGGAACGCTCTAAAGCGGAGGCGTTGCTCCGAAAGTTTGGTGCGCATCCTTCAGGGTCTGTCAGCAAGAAGACGGATATTGTTGTGGCGGGGCCCGGTGCTGGCAGTAAACTTAATAAGGCCCGGACGCTTGGAATTAGGATCTGGGACGAAAAGCAGTTTCTCAAGGAGCTTGGAATGGAAACGGAGTTGTGATGCGTGAATACGAAAAGATGATTGCCGGGCAGCTTTATAATGCACTGGACCCCGAACTGACCCGGATGAGACAGGTGGCGCGTGATCTTTGCGACACCATTAACCGTTCCACGGCGGATTTGCGTGGTACGGATCCTCGCCTGGAACTTTGTGCGAATCTTTTCGGCCGTGTCGGGAAAAATCTCTGGCTCCAACCGCCGTTCCATTGTGATTACGGGAAGAATATATTTTTAGGGGACCATGTTTACATGAATTTTGGCTGCATTTTTTTGGATGTGGCCAAGATCACGCTAGGATCGAATGTTTTCCTGGGGCCGAATGTCCAGATTTATACTGCGACCCATCCCTTGATGGCCGAGGAGAGAAACCGTGGGCTTGAATCGGGAAAGTCGGTGATGATTCATGACAATGTCTGGATCGGAGGCGCGGCTATTTTATGCCCGGGTGTTACGGTCGGAAAGGGAAGCGTTATTGGTGCCGGTTCGGTGGTTACGAAGGATGTTCCCGCCAATGTGGTGGTCGCGGGCAACCCGGCTCGCTTGATTCGCTCCATTGAATCCCACCGTCCGGACTAAGGGGTTAAGGGAGTATTGCCATCAACACTTTTCTTCTTGTGCCGTGCAGGCAGAAAAGATTTTTTCAATTTTATCGAGCGAGCCGGGTTCAAGAAACATTTGCGTGAACTGTGCGTAGCAGTTTAGATTTCCGATAGCGTTTAAGCAGGCGTCATGGAAGCCGGCTTTTACAAATCGTTGGTGAAGTGCGCGATTCACGATCTCAATCTCCTGATAAATCTTTCCGAGTTTTTTCAATGACCAATCCGGGGAGCCGCCTTTTCTTTGAATGAAAAATTGCCCGAGAACGTACATGGAAAGTGCCCGGTAGGACGTTTCCTGGACTGTCGCAAAGGGGAGATGCATGAAGACAAGCGGCCTCAGTTTATCAAAAATCGGACAATTGCTCGTGACCATATAAATTCCAAAAATACTTCGAAGGGCATCTTGAAGCGCCACTTTCTTCTGATAGTTGCGTGCGGGTGTCTGGACGATGACGTTGACTTCCTCGTAAGAGATATCTTTGAAGAAATGTTCAGCGACGCCAAGTAGGTTTGCGGCCAGCGGACATCGGACGGGCGGGTTCTTCAGGGTGCAGTTTTCGCATTTGAAAACTTCGTAGCGGACCCAGTCCGGATACGCGGAGCGCGGTTGTGTGATAAGAGCCAACGTGTCGGGATCCAGATCAATCGAGAAACTTTCCAGGCGTCCATTTTTAAATTTGACAGTGTATTGAAAAGTAATCGTTGGTTCTGGTGCGTTGACCTCCGGTATAAAAATGAATCGTTTGAATCCCGCTGTTGAAATCTCCCTGAGCCGACATCGAGCCGAAGTCAGGGGTGTGGAAATAATTTAGCCGTCTCCAGTTCGGATATCGATTGGCCGATACCTGAACCGATGAATACATCGGCAGAAGTAATCGAAAAACCCAACCATAAGAAGCAATTTTTCTTTGATGAATTTCTGGACTATCTCTCTGTCGAAAAGGGCCTTGCGAAAAATACGCTTGAGGCCTACCGCCAGGATCTCGTCCGCTATGACGAATTCATTAAAAAAGAAAAAATTTCTGACTGGTCGGATATCCGTCGGGCGCATATTTTGAAATTTCTTGCGGCGGAAGGCCGGAGGGGGCTTGAGTCGACTTCCGTGGCAAGGGCGCTTGTTTCCATAAAATTATTTCACCGCTATCTTGCGAAAGAACGGTATGTGCGAGAAGATGTCACAAGTGTTCTGGAATCCCCGAAACTTTGGAAAAAATTGCCGTATTTTCTTACCCTCCAGGAGATGGAAGCGATCCTGAATGCCCCGGATTCAAGAACGCCGATGGGCATACGTGACAGGGCATTGCTCGAATGTCTCTATGCCACAGGCATGCGTGTTTCCGAGTTGACCGGGCTTACGATCGAAAACGTTTATCTGGATAACCATTTTATCAAGTGTCGTGGGAAGGGGGACAAGGAACGGATTGTGCCGATTGGAAGTGTTGCGGTTTCAGCGTGTCGAATTTATCTCGAGAAAGTCCGCCGTAAGATCAAGGCTCCCACCGGTCATTTCTTTCTCGGTCGAAACGGTAAGGGGTTGACCCGTCAGTCGGTGTGGAAGATGATAAAAAAATATGCAATTCGGGCCAGCATTACCAAGCCGATAAAACCGCATACCTTTCGGCATTCTTTTGCCACGCATCTGCTTGAACGGGGTGCGGATTTACGTGTGGTTCAGGAGCTTTTGGGCCACTCGGACATTTCCACAACTCAAATTTACACCCACGTGTCCGGAAATCGCCTCAAGTCTGTTCACGCTCAATTTCATCCCCGGGGATAATTGAAACCCCGGGGGGCCTGTTTTTCTTTGCGATAATCATTCGTTTTTTTGTCCCATTTTTTTGTCTCTTTGGTCTTTGGCCCACCCCCAAGATATGGTATACTCCGGGCCTATGAAAAAAATGAACAAGATGATAGGGCTAGGGGTGATAGTTGCGTGCGCGTTGTTCCCGTCGCTAGGTGTGGCGGTAGCACAGTCTGATGCTCAATCCGCTGATTTGTCGACGACTCAGACCTCTGATGATTATTCGGTGATCCAACAGGATCTGCAGCAGAATAAATTGTCGGATGCTCTCAAGCGAATTCAGATGCTGGAGCAAGAGAGNNTTGCGAAGCGGGTCGAACTGCTTGAGAGAAACGTCAACGACATCAAGAATGACCGTTACTAAGTAAGCCTAAGAAAATCATTGTGGATTTGAACCGCCAGTCTTGCATTCGGCAGAACGATCAAATTCACCATGGCTGATGCGGCTTTACTTGCTTTGAAAAGCGAATTGGGAAATCTCTTCCGCTTAATCGAATCAACGGTTAATCGCACCGGATTGACAAGGGGATAGGGCATCGGTAGAATGCGGCCGCCTTTGATTTTTTCCTCTCGCACCTAATAAATTTCATGTACGTAAAGGGATTCGTGTTTTCAATGCGCGGTCTACTGCGAGACACATGATACCGGGTGTGACCTGGAAGTATTTAAAAGATCTGTCATGGCGCTATCGTCTAGCCTGATCTAGGACGTCACCCTCTCAAGGTGAAAACACGGGTTTAAATCCCGTTAGCGCTAGATTTTTTTGAAGTGGTGCGGAGAGGATTGGTTTCACAGCTTTTTGATCTTAACGTTTTTTATCTTCATTGAGGTGCAGTATGATCCCGCGATACACCCGGCCAGAAATGGCAAAGGTCTGGACTGAAGAAAATAAGTTGCAGAAGTGGCTCGATGTGGAGTTGGCAGCGCTCGATGGGCTCGCCCACTATGGTTATATTCCCAAGGATATTCCTTTCAAAGTTCGCGCAAAAGCCAGATTTAATATTCAGCGCGTCAAAGAGATTGAAAAGGTTACCAACCACGATGTGATAGCGTTTTTGACGAATGTTGCAGAATATGTCGGGCCTGCCGGTCGATATGTGCACTTCGGATTAACGTCTTCTGACATTCTGGATACAGGGCTTGCCCTGCAACTGGTTGATGCTTCCGATATTTTGAAACGGGAAATCCAGAAGCTGATCCATATTCTTTCAAGGCAGGCCCAAAAGCATGCCGGAACCCTTATGGTGGGACGCTCTCACGGCGTTCATGCAGAGCCGATCACCTTTGGACTTAAAATGGCCCTTTTTTATGCCGAGTTCCAGAGAAACCTCGAGCGGTTTGAGCGCGCTACCGAGAATATCCGGTTTGGCAAGATTTCGGGTGCGGTTGGAACCTTTGCCAATGTGGATCCCAAAGTAGAAAATTACGTATGCCGTAAGCTCAAATTAGCGCCGGCTCCCGTATCAACCCAAATTCTTCAACGTGACCGCCACGCGGAGTATATGACCGTCATTGCGGTGATCGGCGGTTCCCTCGAGAAGCTTGCAACCGAAATTCGAGGTCTCCAGAAAACCGAGTGCTATGAAGTCCAGGAATATTTTGCGAAAGGGCAGAAGGGGTCTTCTGCGATGCCGCATAAACGGAATCCGATCACCTGCGAACGGATCGCCGGGCTTGCCAGAATTTTGCGAGGCAATGCTCTGGCGGCGCTGGAAAATATTGCGCTCTGGCACGAGCGGGATATCACCCACTCGTCCGTGGAGCGCGTGATTTTTCCGGATAGCACCATTCTGCTGGATTACATGCTCGGTTTGATGCAGGACGTGATTAAAAATCTTCAAGTCAACAAGGAACGAATGCTTTCGAACATGGAGTCGAGTCGCGGGATGGTATTTTCCCAGGGGCTACTTCTGAAGCTGGTTGAAAAAGGATTGACGCGTGAAGATGCTTATAAACTTGTCCAGACTGCCGCGAAGCGGATTTGGGAAGATGTAAATGCGAATTTGCGGGAAGTGGTGTTGAACGATAAGGAAATCTTGAAGCATTTATCAGCGTCCGAAATTCAAAGCGTGTTCAGCTATAAACGCCATACCCGGAATGTTTCCGCGATCTTGAAGCGGGCTGGTGTTTTAAAAACTCGCAAGTGAAGAGTTTTGTTTCTTCCACCTTAATTTAACGGAGACGTGATGGTGAGGGATCTTGAAGGGAACGCTATTCTGGAGACCCATTTGCCCCTGCCACGAATTGCGGTCGGGAAGGTGCGTGACATTTACGGCGTGGGAAGCGACAAGCTTTTGATCATCACGACCGACCGGTTGAGCGCGTTTGATGTGGTGATGCCGACCCCCGTTCCCCTGAAGGGGAAAGTTCTTAACCAGATCACTCTCTTTTGGCAGAACTATTTTCGGGATGTGATCCCGCAACATATTATCACCGCTGATGTCGACGAGATGTCGCTCCCGGATGAGGTGATCAAGAATTTTCGTCACGAAATCGAAGGCCGCTCCATGCTGGTGAGAAAGGCCCAACCGCTTGAAATCGAGTGCGTGGTCCGCGGTTATATTACGGGTTCGGGCTGGAAGGATTACAAAAAGACGGGCATGGTTTGTGGGCATAAGCTCCTCCCGGGGATGAAGCAGTGCGAAAAATTCCCGGAGCCGCTTTTTACGCCGTCCACCAAATCCAAAGCGGGGCACGATGTCAATATCGATTTCGGCGAGGCAATCCGGATCGTGGGGAAAGACGTCGCGATGCAAGTCCGAGATCTGACGGTCGCGCTCTACAAGAAGGGGCAGGAATACGCCGCTTCCAAGGGGATCATCATCGCGGACACGAAGTTTGAATTTGGAATTCGCGATGGCGAGATTATATTGATTGACGAGATTTTAACTCCGGACAGCTCCCGGTTTTGGCCCGCGGATCAATATGAAACAGGCCACGATCAGCCGAGTTTTGACAAGCAGATTGTCCGGAATTATCTGGAAACGCTTGCCTGGGACAAACGGCCCCCGGGACCGGAGCTTCCCCCGGATATTATTGAGAAAACGACGGCGGCTTATTGTGAGATCTTTAAGAGGCTGACCGGGAAGGACATTCGGCAGGTTTGAAGTTTTGTCGAAGCACAGATTGAAGCGGTCGATTGGATTTATGCGGAGGTTGCCTGTTGACACGAAGCAATTGATAGTTGAACGGCAACCATGGATGAGAGGGAAGACCTCAAAATGAAAGGAATCATCTGCGATGAAGTTTAAAGCCCGGGTTCATACCAGTTTAAAAAAATCCGTGCTTGATCCCCAGTGGCAGACGACGTTGCGTGTCCTTGCGGTCTTTGATAAAACAAAACTGGTGTCTTGCCACGACCTTGGTGCGATTCCCTTTACGATGGAGAGAAGATAATGGGCGGCGAAAACATCAAACACCATTGCGGTATTTTCGGGATTTACAATCATCCGCAGGCCGCGCGCCTGACCCAGCTCGGCCTTTTTTCACTACAGCACCGTGGGGAAGAGGCGGCGGGGATCTGTACCTCGGACGGAGAGGATTTGCGTCTTGTGAAGGGGCGGGGGCTTGTGGGCGATGTTTTTGATGAAACCTCTTTCTCCAGCTTGCGGGGGAATCACGCGATCGGGCATGTTTGTTATTCCATGGCCGGAGCCTCGACGCCGCTGAACGCGCAACCTTACAAAGTTGATTATTCGCGGGGACAGATCGCGATCGCTCATAACGGTAATCTTGTGAACGCCCAAATCCTTCGCGCGGAACTTGAGGCCTACGGTTCGATTTTTGGAAGCACGATGGATTCCGAAATCCTTATCCATCTTATCGCAAAGCCGACCTACCGGACGCACGAAGAAGGAATCGTCGAAAGCGTGAAACGGGTGGCGGGGGCGTACAGTCTTGTCATATTGACTGAAAATCAGCTTTACGGAATCCGTGATCCGCATGGCTTCAGGCCTCTGTGTCTGGGAAAACTGGGAGATAGCTATGTCCTCGCGTCCGAGACCTGCGCCTTTGACTTGATCGAGGCCAAGTTTGTCCGTGAAATTGAACCGGGGGAAGTGGTGGTGATCGACCGGAAAGGCGTGCGTAGCCATTTCCCTCAAAAGGGAACGCGGGAGGCGGGAGCTTCCCCCGCGCATTGTATTTTTGAGCACGTTTATTTCGCGCGCCCTGATTCCAGGGTTTTTCATGAAAATGTCGGTTTAATACGGGAAAAGTTTGGACGCCAGCTTGCCAAAGAGCATCCCGCGGACGCGGACATCGTTGTTCCGGTACCCGACTCTGGCACGTTCGCGGCGATGGGGTTTTCAAAAGAATCCGGGATACCGATGGCTTTTGGTTTTATCCGCAATCACTATATCGGTCGCACGTTTATCAGCCCGGGCGCGTCGAACCGATCGTTTAAGGTGAAGATTAAACTGAATCTGATACGTGAAATTGTGGAAGGAAAACGCGTGGTGGTAGTGGATGATTCGATAGTTCGCGGAAATACGGCTAAAAGCAGGGTTAAATTACTGCGCGCCGCGGGCGCCAAAGAAATCCATATGAGGATTAGCTGTCCGCCGCACGTGTCGCCCTGTTATTACGGNNGATTTTCCTTCAAAAAAGGAACTGCTCGCGGCAAATTACACGGTCGCGGAAATTAAAAAATTTCTCGGGGTCGAAAGCCTGGGCTATTTAAGCCTTGAAGGAATGCTGGGTTCGGTGACGCGGCCGCGTAAGGATTTTTGCGTGGCCTGTTTTACCGGGAAGTATCCGACGCCCATTTATGGCGGGCGAGGTAAAAATAAACTTGAACAAAAGGCAGTCAAATGTTGCGGACATTGATCCNNAAGAGTGGACTTACGAAAAAGCCGGAGTCCCGCACCTGAAAGGGGACGAAACTTACAATCGGAAGATCGTGAGCCTGATTCGGTCGACGCATGTGAAGGGCGTGATGGGGAGCGCGCTTGGCTTCGCGTCGCTTTTTGATTTGAAAAAATCCGGGTTCAAGGATCCCCTGCTGGTCGCGTCCACGGATGGCGTGGGGACGAAGCTCGAACTGGCACGGCTACGTTCCCGGCATGATACGATTGGCATTGATCTTGTGGCGATGTGTGTTAATGATCTTATCTGCTGTGGCGCGAAACCGCTGTTTTTCCTGGATTATTACGCGACGGGGAAATTTCAGCCTTCGGTGGTGGGCGAAGTTCTTCGGGGCGTGACGGATGGTTGCCGGCAGGCCGGATGCGCGCTTGTCGGTGGTGAGACGGCCGTGATGCCCGGATTTTATGGAGATAAGGCGCCGGGGCAGGCGGCACAATATGACATGGCGGGATTTGCCGTCGGGGCGGTGGATCGAAAGAAGGTAATCTCAGGGGGAGGAATTCGACAAGGGAACATTGTGCTCGGGATTCAGTCTTCGGGATTCCATTCGAACGGATATTCGCTCCTGCGGAAAATATTTTCAGACAAGGAATTAAAAGGTTCGATCGGGAAAGAGCTTTTGACGCCCACTTTTATTTATGTCAGGCCGATATTGAGTCTGATCAAACGGGTCGCGGTCAAGGGGATCGTGAATATTACGGGCGGCGCTTTTTATGATAATCTCCCGAGGGTGATCCCTCAGGGACTGACCGCCATGATTGATTCTCGCGCGTGGGACATTCCTCCTGTTTTCCGGAAGGCCCAAAAGGCGGGAAACATTTCAGATTTTAACATGTTCAAGACGTTCAACATGGGGATTGGTATGGTGGTTATTTTGGAACCCGGGCAGGTTCAACGGGCGCGATCCATTCTCAAAACATTTCGCTTGCGGTCTTGGCCAATCGGCAAGATTATTAAAGGTCAGGAGGTCAAAGTTATATGAGAGTGCTTCTGGTCGGCTCCGGAGGTCGGGAACATGCGCTGGCATGGAAAATCGCGCAAAGTCCGAAACTGACGAAGTTGTTCTGCGCGCCCGGGAATGCCGGGATTGCGGAGCACGCCGAGTGTGTCGATATTTCTTCGGACGATATTGAAGGTCTCCTGAAATTTGCGATTGAGCAGGCGATTGATCTGACGGTGGTAGGGCCTGAGGCTCCGCTTGTGGCGGGTCTTTATGACCAATTTAATGCCCGGGGATTGAAGGTTTTTGGCCCGTCCGCGAAGATGGCTCTTCTCGAAGGGAGTAAGTCGTTTTCGAAAGATGTAATGAGCCGGTTTGGGGTTCCTACCGCGGCGTATGAAGTTTTTACAAATGCCAAGGAGGCGATGCAATACACTCTCGAGACCGAAATGCCGATTGTGATCAAGGCGGACGGTCTCGCGGCCGGCAAGGGAGTAGTGATCTGTGACACGTCGGAGCAAGCTGTTTCAACCTTGTCCAAGATGATGGAACAAAAGGTTTTTGGTCCGGCGGGTAATAAAGTTGTGATTGAGAAAAAGATCGAAGGGGAAGAACTTTCGATCCTTGTGCTGACGGATGGCGAAACCATCCTGCCGCTGGCAAGCGCGCGGGATCATAAACGCGCTTATGATCATGACCGGGGGCCCAATACCGGCGGAATGGGCGCTTATTCTCCCAGCGCCCAGTTTGATGAAAGTATGATCGGCTCGATCATTGATCAGACGATACGCCCTGTGATTGATGGACTGAGGAAAGAGGGATCTCCTTACCGGGGTGTTCTTTACGCCGGCTTGATGATGACCGCGGATGGGCCTTATGTGCTCGAGTATAACTGCCGTTTCGGAGATCCTGAAACCGAAGTCATATTGCCGCGTCTCAAAACGGATCTGCTACCTGTTTTGGCGGAGATCGCGGATGGCAAACTTTGCCAGAAATCCCTTGAATGGCATGAGAAGGCATGCATGACCGTGGTAATGGCTTCGGGGGGATATCCCGGTTCTTATCAAAAAGGGCTTTCTATTCATGGTATTCCGGCGGCCAAGGCGATCCGGGATGTCGTGGTGTTTCACGCGGGAACCGCGCTAAATGAAAAAAAGGAGGTTGTGACTTCCGGCGGACGTGTGCTGGCCGTAACGGCGCTCGGGGGCAATCTTCGCGCGGCATATGATCTGGCTTATCAGGCAATACAACACATCCACTTTGAAGGCGGATTTTTCCGCCGGGACATCGGTCGAAAGGCCATGGAGGTGCTCAAATGACCCAGGCGCTTGTTTCAATTATCATGGGAAGCGATTCAGATCTGGATGTGATGCAAGAGTGCGCTGAAGTTCTCAAGGAGTTTAACGTACCGTTCAGTATGCAGGTTATGTCAGCCCACCGAACTCCGGACATTGTCGCGAAGTTTGCTTCTTTAGCGGCCAAAAATGGCATCAGGGTAATCATCGCCGGCGCGGGAGGCGCCGCTCATCTGGCGGGAGCGGTGGCGGCCCATACCACGTTGCCGGTCATCGGAGTTCCGCTTGCGGCGACCGATTTGAGCGGCATGGACGCGTTGTTGGCGACGGTTCAGATGCCGGCGGGTATTCCGGTCGCGACGGTGGCGGTCGGGAAACCCGGAGCAAAAAATGCGGCGCTGTTGGCCGTGCAGATTTTGAGCCTGACGAATTCTGAGCTGGCGAAAGTTCTCGAAAGTTATAAAATCAAGTTGGCGGAATCCTGCCAGAAGAAAAATGAAAAACTCCAGGAAAAACTAAAAAAATCCTGAGCCATCGACGAGGTATCGATTACCCAAAATGAGTGTCCCCGAGATTATAAAACTTGATCCACGGGATCCGGACTGTGTCCAGCTTAAGCGGGTTGTGGACGCCAGTCGGGAAGGGGAAGTGGTCGGATTTCCCACCGAAACGGTTTATGGAATCGGCGGGCTGATGAGTGTGCCTGGCGTCGAGAAACGCCTCCAGGAAATCAAAGGAAGAAGGGAAGGAAAACCGTTTGCGTTTCATATCGGCGATTGGGATATGATCGACAGGCTTGGCGTGGTTCAAACTCCTATGGTGCGTTTCCTGATGCGAAGTTTCTGGCCTGGTCCGATTACTCTGGTCGTGAAAAACATGACGGGAGAAACTATTGGAGTTCGTTTCCCGAGAAATAAAGTCGCAAGGCTTTTGATCCGGGAATCGGGGGAGCCTTTTATCGCGACCAGTGCCAATCAGAGCGGATTGTTGTCGCCTCACACGGCGCATCAGGTGGTAGAGCAATTGGGAAGCAAAATCAGGCTTTTAATTGATACGGGGCGGACTGAATTTAGTCATGATTCGACGGTGTTGGATGTGAGCGGTGAAGAACCAGTGATCCTCCGTAAAAAGGCCTACGGGACGGAAGTGGAAAAAGCCGTCGCCCGTGTTAAAACCGATCAATATCCTAAAAAGAAAATTCTGGTGGTCTGCACGGGGAATTCATGTCGGTCACCGATGGCGGAGGGATGGCTGAAGAAGGAGCTCGAGCTGAAGGGCCTTTCGGATGAGATTGAAGTGGCTTCCTGCGGGATTGGCGCGAGGGATGGTCTTCCGGCCGCCAGTGAAGCGGAGTATGTGATGAGGAACCGGGGTGTTGACCTTAGTTGTTTTAAAAGCCGTCAATGCCGGGACTCGGATATTTGGGGAGCCGATGTCATTCTCGTGATGGCCGAACATCACGCGGATTCTGTCGAAGAATTAATGCCGGGTTCGCGGGAAAAAATCCAATGCCTGGACGTTGAAGATCCGATTGGTTTGGGGATGATGGTTTACGAAAAGACGATCAATCAGATTGAAAAAAAGATCAGGGATATTTTTCACAAAATTGTTTAACTTCTATCACGAGGATCATTTTTATGATAAAGCCTAGAATTGCGATCGCTTGCGATCATCGCGGTCTTCAGATGAAAAATGCGTTGATCGATTTTCTCCGGAAGAAAAATTTTGAAGTTGTTAACTGCGGGACGGATACCGGGGAATCCTGCGATTATCCGGATTTTATATTTCAGGCCGCTGAGAAAGTGGCTAAAAAAGAATGCCATCGTGCCATTGGAATATGTTACACCGGAATCGGAAGTGCCATTGCCGCGAATAAAGTTTGCGGGGTCCGCGCGGCGTTGGCGCAGAACATTGAACAGGCGCGGCTCTCCAGGGCCCATAACGACTCTAATATGCTGATTCTCGGGGCGGGTTT
>DCTJ01000085.1:0-10799 GCA_002329545.1 Candidatus Omnitrophica bacterium UBA1443 | reverse complement strand
CTTTAGTTGATTCTTGGCTGAATACACCATTCGATAGGGGGCGTCATGAAATCCGTGTTAAAAAAATTAAAACTTATGAACAAGGACGTCACTGATTACTCGCATCTGAAAGCTTCGGATCCTGAGATCTACCGGGCGATACGAGCGGAAGTCGGGCGGCAAAACGAGAACATTGAGTTGATCGCGAGCGAGAACTTTACGTCGATATCGGTTCTCGAGACGATGGGCTCGGTCTTGACTAACAAGTACGCGGAAGGATACCCCGGAAAGCGATGGTACGGGGGGTGTGAAAACGTGGATGTGGTCGAGCGACTCGCGATCGATCGCGCCAAACAGCTTTTTGGCGCGGAGCACGCGAATGTTCAACCTCACAGCGGCACCTCCGCCAATATCGCGGTGTTCATGGCGCTTCTGGAGCCGGGCGATAAAATTTTAGGTATGAATTTAACGCACGGGGGGCATCTTTCACATGGTCATCCCATGAATTACTCCGGGAAATTTTATACCATCATTCCTTATGGTGTCAGTCCGGCCAATGAACAAATTGACTACGATGAACTCGAACGTCTTGCTCATGCCAACCGGCCCAAGTTGATTCTTTTGGGGGCCTCGGCGTATCCCCGAGTGATTGATTTTGAGAGGGGAAAAAAAATAGCGGACAGCGTGGGGGCTCTCTTGATGGTGGATATGGCTCATTTTGCGGGTTTGGTGGCGACGGGCCATCATCCCAGTCCAGTTCCATATGCCGACATTGTGACGACGACAACCCATAAAACATTGCGAGGCCCGCGGGCGGGACTGATTTTGTGCAAGGAAAAATATGCCAAGGCCATTGATTCTTCGGTGTTTCCGGGAATCCAGGGCGGGCCTCTGATGCACGTGATTGCCGCGAAGGCGGTGGCATTTAAGGAAGCCATGAGCCCAGCCTTTAAGGAGTATTCCGGGCAAATTGTTAAAAACGCAAAGGTCCTCGCGGATGCCATGGGACGACGGGGGTGGAGGATTGTTTCGGGTGGCACGGACAATCACCTGATGCTTGTTGACGTGACGGTCAAGGGATTCAACGGAAAACAGGTTCAGGAAGTTCTTGATAAGGTGAAGATAACGGTGAATAAAAACATGATCCCGTTTGATAAAGAGTCTCCGTTTAAGGGATCAGGAGTCCGCTTGGGAACACCGGCGGTTACGACCCGCGGGATGAAAGAGCCCGAGATGGAACTGATCGCCGAACTGATTACGGAAACGATGAAGGCGCCTGAGGATTCGGGAAATCTTGCCAAAGTGCGCGCACGCGTGGAAACCCTCACGAAAAAATTCCCGCTTTACCCGGGACTGATGGGGTAACCAAATGAAATGTCCCTTTTGCAAGCGGGATTCGGATAAAGTGATCGATTCCCGAGCGGCGAATGAAGGAGAAGTGATACGTCGGCGCCGGGGGTGCACCGCTTGCGGTAAAAGGTTTACGACTTATGAGCGCGTGGAAGAAATACCGATGTTTGTCGTCAAAAAGGACCAGCGTCGCGAGTCGTATGATAGGCAAAAGGTTTTATCCGGTGTTCATAAAGCTTGTGAGAAAAGACCCGTTCTGCTCGCGGCGCAGGATGCGATCGCGGATGATCTTGAGAACATGATCCGGGAAAAATATGAAAAAGAAATTCCGTCCCGGATGATTGGGGAATTTATCATGCAACGGTTGGCCAAGGTGGATCAGGTGGCGTATGTCCGGTTTGCCAGTGTCTATCGCGATTTTCAGGACGTAAGCCATTTTATGAAAGAACTGAAGTTTCTCTTGGCGAAGCCGAAATAATTCCCTATAGTAAAGCTCTTATTGTAGAGAGCCCTAGACTATTGTATGATAGACCAACAGCCAGGTTTACGAGCGTAGTCGACGCTCTGCGACCTTTAACCATGAGGAGAAATACGATGGCGAAAGCAAATTCAGCGTTTATGAAGCCCATGAACATCAGTTCCGAACTCGCGGTGATCGTCGGCAAGGGGCCGATGCCTCGCAGTGAGGTCGTGAAAGGACTTTGGGCTTACATCAAGAAAAACGGTCTCCAGGATGCCAAGAATAAACGCAACATCAATGCGGACGAGAATCTCAAAGCAGTGTTTGGCGGAAAATCGGTCGTGAACATGTTTGAGATGACGAAGCTTGTCAGTAAGCATCTTTCGTAAGGTTTCATCCGTTTTTTACACAGCGTCGAATGGTGTGTGTGACAAATGGTGGAGTAGCTTGAGAAAAATGGGAGGGGTGCCCTCAAAGCGGCATCCCCTCTTCTTTTTGTGTCGCGGATGTTTTTCTTTTGGCGGCGCTGTCGTGATTTTGTCGGTCACGCGGATCGTGTTTTGTTAAGGGAGTGTTAACCCAGCGCTTCAAGTTTTACGTATCTAGTAGCGGGAACCACAGGGAGGACTCATAATCGTATGGGAACAAGATTAGGAATTTTTTTCGCGTTTATTCTTTCGCTTACCGCGGCGGGTGGCGCCTACTATCTTTATCAGCATTTAAATGCCGAACGCAATATTCGGATTGATCTTGAAAAAAAATATGATACCACCCGAGAAAGGGTTCTTAATCTCCAGTCTGAAAAGGAGCAAATCAAGGCGGCCAAAGAACAATTTGAGGCCGAAAGCGAGGACTATCGCCGGAAAGCACAGGAGTATGAATCTCAGGTGAGTCGCTTGAAAAATGAGACGTCCAGGATTATTTCAGCCAGGACGGATCTTGAAAAACAACTCCAGGATAAAAACAGCCAAGTCGCTGAAATGGAAAAGAAAATCGTTGAACTTCAGCAAAAAGCGGAAGAGGCAATGCGCGCCTGCAACGTGACCCCTGCCGACATCAAAGAGACTCTTTCCCAGGAAGAGGTTTTAAGTTCTTCGACGACGAATGAAGGAGGGCTGGTCTTTACCTCGCCGGGAGTAACCCCTGCGCGTGCGCCGATGGCGGTGATGGCTGTCCCGCAAAGCGAAGCCGTGTCTCCGGGAATTCCCACGGTTTCGACCCCGACTCCTCCGGTTCCTCTTGATATGACGCGAGGCTCAAAGGTACTTACGGTTAACCGGAAGTTTAATTTTGTGGTTGTCAATCTGGGGCTCAAGGACGGCCTGAAGATGGGGGATTCGCTCAAAGTTATTAAATCGGGAAGGGTGAGCGCCACCCTCCAAGTTGAAAAGTTGTACGATAAGTTTGCGGCCGCGACGATCGTCACCGAAGATCAGCAAATTCCGGTGATGGAAGGTGATGAAGTTTCCAAAGGGTAGCCGTTTTTACTTACTGGTCGGACTTATTTTGGGCGCGATATGTCAGGTGGCGGTAGCGCAAGAAGAACCGTGGACGGCGCAGTTTTTACGGGAATTTGAACAAATTAAGCAACGCCTTACTCAAGTTGAAAATCAGCGCCAGGAAATTCTCACCCGGCAGGACAAAATTATCGAGGAGCTCGACATGCTCCGAATCCAAATTCGCCGCCGGTCAAAATAGAAGGGTATGCATGACATGAGGTCCATCCGATTTTGTTTCCTGTTTATGTTAGGCCTTTGGGTGGGAGCAGGTTGCTTGCAGGCCGCCGAAGAGCCCTGGACGGAACAGTTTATGCGGGAATTTCGCCAAATTAAAAAACAAATTGAAAACCTTGAAAAACAGCAAGCCGAAATTTTGGAAAAGGAAGAAAAAATTCTCGAAGAAATCGCGCGTGTTCGAATTTGGGCGCGCCGATAGATCGGTTTTTCGATGACATCCCTCACGTTTAAAGGTCCGGGACAATTTTTAGGCGCCCTCGTCCCTCCCGGCGACAAATCAATCTCTCACCGCGCGTTGCTTTTTGGAGCCCTCTCGGAAGGTTTGAGTGTGTACGAAAACTTTCTGGAAAGTGAGGACTGTCTTTGTCTTCTGAATGTTCTCCGGATGATGGGGGTCGAAATTGAAAAACAGCCCGGGAGTACTACGGTGTCAGTCCGGGGGGTCGGATTGGGAGGGCTGAAGCCACCTTCGAAGGAACTGTATCTCGGAAATTCAGGGACCGCGATGAGACTTCTTCTGGGAGTTTTGGCGGGACAACATTTCGAGGCATCGCTGACCGGGGATCCATCTTTATCGTCCCGCCCGATGCGGCGCGTGACGGATCCGCTGAAACAAATGGGGGCGCAAATCAAGGGCAAAGAAAACGCGAATTTCGCGCCTCTGACGATCCGCGGCGGAAACCTTAGGGGGATTGATTTCAATAACAGGCTTGCGAGCGCGCAGGTCAAATCCGCGCTTTTGTTTGCCGGAATGTTTGCCGAGGGCGAAACGAAAATTCTTGAACCGGTCGCGTCGCGCGATCACACGGAGCGGTTTCTCCGGGCCTCGGGCGCGAAATTTAAACAGGATGGCCCTCTTCTTGTGATTGAAAAGTCGGACCGGTTAAGCCCATTTCAGACAAAAATTCCGGGAGATATCTCGTCCGCCGCTTTTTTTATTACTGGCGCCGCGATGACGGAAGGTTCAAATGTTCTCGTGAAAGATGTTGGATTAAATCCAACGAGGACCGGTATTTTGCAGGTACTTAAACGGATGGGGGCGGAAATTGAGGTTACGGTGACCCAGGAAATTCCGGAGCCGATGGGAGAGATTAGAGTGAAAGGGGGACGACTTCACGGGACCGAAATCGCCCGGGAGGAGATACCCGCCCTGGTTGATGAGTTGCCCGTGCTGATGGTCGCGATGTCGCTGGCGGAAGATGAAAGCCTGATCTCGGGAGCGGAAGAGCTTCGCGTCAAGGAGACGGATCGGATCCGCTCGATGGTTCATAATTTGAAAAGGGTTGGGGCTTCGATTGAAGAATTGCCGGATGGATGTCTCGTGAAGGGGGTTTCGGAGCTCCAGGGCGGGGTTGTCCAGAGTTTCGGGGATCATCGCACCGCGATGAGCCTCGCGGTGGCCAGCCTCCGTTCCAGGGGAGAAATCGTGGTCGAGGGTACGGACTGTATTGCCACATCATATCCCGTTTTTGAACAGCATTTTTCTCACCTTCTTAAGGTCCGCTAATTCCAGGTCACAACCCGAAAACGGCTCATCCGCAAGCCTTGAAATTGTCGAAAGATGTGCTACCCTTCCTGAGTACGGGGTAACCTTTGAAAGTTCCGCCGAAAGATAGGTGTTTATCCATGAGCCATCTCAAGAGTTTAAAAAGACTTTTATCAGGTGTGATCGCTGTTATTTTTTTTACGACGAACACCCTGACTCCCGCTTGGGCTACGCACTCCGGAGGTGTTGAGAATTCCGCTGTTTTCTTTCCAGGGAATGCGTTTACCATTCCGTCAGAATTTGGCAAAGTGACGGACGTTGTTAAAGGTTCCGACGGAGCGCCTCTTTTTATCCATATTGAAGAAGCCCATGCGAATTATGCCGCCCAAACGAATATCAAACGTATCCTCCAGCATCTCACCCGAAATTATGGCCTCGATCTCATTTTTTTGGAAGGCGCGAGTGAACGACTTGAGCCGGAACTTTTCAGTTTTTTTCCAGATGATAAAAAATTGAATGCGATGGTGATCGACCGTTTGCTTGAGGCGGGTGAACTGACCGGCGCCGAAGCGATGCTGATGGAGGCCCCTGATAAAAAGCCCAGGGGATGGGGGATTGAAGATTTTGCGGCCTACGCTGAAAACCTTGGTGATTATAAAGAAGTGTATCAGGGCCGGAAAACAGCCGAAAATTTTCTGGATTCGTTTTATCTCCGGTGGCAAAAATCCGCCAGGACAAAGCTGAATAAACCTCTGAGGGAGTTTCTGGAATCTGAAGTGGCTTACGAAGAAGATCGCCTGCCTCTTCAGACCCGGCTGGCGTTGTTGAAACGGGAAGCTCTTAATCAGTTACAGATTGACCTGGAGGATGTCCGGGAACAAAAAAACTGGCCGGTTTTGGTCCGGTATTTTCGCCTTCAAGGAATTGACGCCCAGATCGACGGGGACAAGGTCGCCAAAGAACAAGAATCCTTTTTGGCGGATCTCGCGGCCCGGAAGATACCCGCTGCCGTTCTTGACGAAATTACCCAGCTTTTAAATCAAAAGACGGCGCACGGTTTGCCCCTCTACAAAACCCGTTTCGCATTTGAGAAACTTTTGGACGTTCTGCCTGAAGACTATTCCTTTGAAATTTATCCTGCCTTTCGTCTTCACCTGCAACGGCTTATTCTTTTAAGTGAGTTGGAGGGAATCCGGTTTCAGGAAGAAATGCGAATGTTGGCTCAAAAGGTAGTCATGGCGCTGGCGAAAACGGAACATGAAAAACAACTCACGGACATTCTTCACCGCTACCGTCTCCTTCGAAAACTTTTCAAACTGGAACTTCGACGGTCGGAATATCAGGAGATTCGGACACAAAAAAATACGCCGCGAAAGCTTGTTCTGGATCTTGACCTAAAACCCTCAAAACTTTCCGGAGTTACAACCCTTTACGAGACGGCAATCCGTTTTTATGAGGGTGCGATGATACGTGAAAATCACATGATCCGGAATGCGATGGTTCGTCTTAAGGCGCAAAAGAAGCAAAAAGCTGTTTTGATTGCCGGCGGGTTCCACACCGAAGGTCTCAGAAAAAAGATCGTAGAAGATGGAAATTCCTATATCGGGATTACTCCCGCGATAGGCGAGATCTCGCCTGAATCCAACCGTAATTACCTCAGGGCGCTTTTGGGTTCCGATATTTTAAAATCGCAAATTGGACCCGAAATTATCAGCCAGCCCACTTTTCTTCAAAATCCGTCGGAAGTGGCCCGGCGGGGACGTCTGAAGCGTATTTATGAGATTGTCCGGCAGACTGTGGGGGCATCCGGTCGCAACCACCAAGTTGTTGAATTAAAAAATAAATTTAAAAGACTTCTTGGTGCCAATTTTTTTAATCCAGGCCAGAATTTTGAGATGGATCTTCAGCGATCCGAAATGCGCGATGGCGATGATCAGGATGACGAGGAAACTCCTGAGAAAAAAAAGGCCCGGGAACTTTCTGCCCTAAAACGACATCTTCAGTATGAGCCTGTCGATTCGCCGGGTTATCTCCGGGCCCGTCAGTATCTTTTGAGCTTGCCTTCGGCGGAGGCTATTCGTCTTCTGCTAAGAGAGGATTGGGGCGATAAAGTTGAAGTGCTCGCCGATATACTCCCCGAAATTAGAAAAGAAGTTGGGACGGATAAAATTGAAACAGACATCATTTCAGAAATCCCGAAGATGTATCCGTTTTCTGAGAAACAAGCGGAATTTTTTCTGAAGAGATTTTTATCTCACGGCGCGAAAAAGAAACTTTTGGGAAACATGGCGGATGTTTTGAAAAAAAACAAGAGACAAGATACTTCTACTTACGATGCTGGAGAGGTAAGTAGTGAGAATGTGAGACTTTTAGAGAAACTCGCGCTTTGCTTCCAAAAGATTCGCCCGTATCGGTTTACTTTTAGACGTTATGAGGATATCTTCATTGAGTATGCCTTGAACCGGAGTGCTCCTCACAGTCTAGGCGAGAATGCGGTTGCTTTTGACGGATTGGAGGCCTTGGGTGAGAAAAGTTTCTTCAGCGTTCTCGGCGGAGCTTTGACCCTCCAGGACGGGAAGTTTGGGACAGGACAAAACTTCCGATTTATTCGGGAAAAACTAGATTTTCACCTTAAAAAGCACAAGAATTTTTATTACCCCCGCCTGATCTCTGAATTAAGCGGAAAGCGATATGATGAGAAAGAAATCGCACGTTTTCTGGATCTTTACGGTTCTTGGAATGATGTTGATCTTCAGAATGTTTTCCCCCAATCTGATGATTTTCGGGTTGCGTTTGCTCGTCTGTTTGCTTTTGGGCGGCCTCCTTTTACGCAATTAATTCAAACGCCGCTTTGGGCCGGCGCCAGGGGAGATCCTGACAAGGCCCAGGAAGCGCTTATGGTTCTCAACGCATTCACCACCGATTTTCTGAGTCGCTGTTCATCAACCAAACTTTCCTCCCCGGAAGAAAAGCTGAACTGGCTTATCCAGAGCTGGAATCTCGACCGGGTACTGAGTTGGGCGCAGTCGTGGAAGTTGTCCAAGTCAAGGAACCTTGAGCCGGATCGTAGAATTTTCGAGACCTTGTTGGATGGCGAAGGTATCAGAGCGGGGAACTATGGTCTTGTTCTTGAAAAAATCATGAAATACGGTGACCCCAACCTGTTACAGGAAACCTTTTTCTTTCTTTTGGCTACGGGGGGGCGTCTTAATCGAACACTCCCCGAACTTGTAAAATTTATTGTCAAGTATCCTCTTGAGGCCACCAGTTTGATACCACTTCTTGTGATTCACTTGCGGTTTGGTAATGGATCTTTTTCTGAACACACCGATCTTAAATTTTTGAGCGATCTTTTAAATGTACGCCGAAAGAGTGACATTTTTCTAGTTCGAAAACTGGTGCAGGCGTTTCCTTATCCACGAGCCATGAGCAATATTGATGACATCCGGGAGTATGTTAAAGATCTGGACGATCAATACGGGCTTAAGGGTTTTATCCGTTATATCCGGATGAGTATCCATCGAGCTCCGAGTTCTGCGAATCTTGATATGATGAATGCGATGTTAAAGGCGATCGGGCGGGAAAAGCTAACACCCTTTCTGGAATATATTGAGCCGGAATTTAGGCGCAGTCTCGAACAAGAGTCCACGGAACAACTCGCTCTTTTGCCGGGGTGGAATCGAGAGATTCGTGAGGCCGCAAAGGTTTCGGGTCTGAATGAGATCAACACAGCGGAAGATCTCGTGACTCTTCCCGATGAATCGCTTAAACGGTTGATTGACGCGATTTCTGACGATGGCGAGAAGGGAATACGTCGCGGGTTGATCTTGTTTTTACAGACGTATAATTCTGTGAAGATGCGATATCTGGGGGGGCGGCAAAAGTTGGTAGTGATCGCTCCGGACGCCGATCAGGCCGTGGAACAAGGTCGATATATCCAGGCGGTGGAGTTGCTTTTGGGGCGAATTGCTAATCTGGATAAGGAAATGGATGTTCTGAAAGAGGAAGAAATTTTTGAGCGAACTTATGCCACCGATCACAGCCTCTACGAAGAAGAACGGTGGGGGTTTGAACTTACGGGGTACGCGATTGTTACGAAGGAGCGAAGCATCGCGGGATTTGAACAGATTGAAGCGATACGACAACATGCGTTTCGGTTATTTGAGGACTATTTAGAACAGTTTACGCGGGCTCATTTTGTCGACGGAAAGGAAGAAAAGGGAATACGGACCGAGATATTAAAAGATTTTGACAGCGAACAACTCAAAACGATTCGCATGAGCTTGCGGCGCTTTTTGGATTTGCTCGAATCTTCGGGGTTGGGTAACCAGGATTTTCGGGAGCTCGGAGATATCCTTGAGTATGAGAATCTTTCGGTCGCTCAAACACTGGATGTTTTTCGTGAAACCGGTATTCGTCTTAATCGAGTGATGAACATGATACAAATTTTATTTGGTGGGCATGGCCGCAGGATCGCGGAGTCTCTTGGCGAGCAGAACCTCAGCGTATTTATTCAAACCCGGGGAACTCAAGTGCGGGATAAAGGAACAGGCGAAAATTGGGCGAAAGTTGCGGAGCAGAAGCTGATAGGCGATATTTTTGCCGAGGAAGGATTGATTCTTTTCCGGAATTTCTTGCGAAGGCATCAATCTCTTCTGGAGGCGCTCAAATCGCGCACCCCTCCACTCGAAGTTCCTTTCTCCCGGAAACAAAGCGAGGATGTTGTCCTGTTTTATCCGGGAATGAAACCCGAGGATGGGAGTCCCAAGCTGACTTCCCAGTTCGGAAACAAGGGGCTTATGCTTCGAAAGATGGCGGAGAAGGGGTACCCCGTTCCACCCGGTTTTACGATCTCAACGGATTATTTGGCCCAATTGTCTCGACCCGAACAGAAAGGTCAATTGCGTGATGTTGTTTTTAAATATGTTCTGTTACTGGAACGGCAGGCGGGGCGACACTTTCCCTTTAATCTCCAAAAACTTAGCGGATCAGAATTAAAGCAACTCAATGAAAGCCGCGCTGGGTGGGAACCCGATACAAAAGAACCATTACTAGTATCGGTGAGAAGCGGAGCCTTTATCCCTCTGCCGGGTGTTCTGGATACCTTTTTAAAATTGCCCGTCACCGAACGGGTTCTGCAGTTGCTGATTGATGCGGGTGTCCCGAAACGGATCGCGCTGGATGATCGACGCCGATACCTGACGTCATACGCGACGACCGTGCTTGGTTTTCGGGAGGATTTTTTTTCTCGTCTGATCGAAAATATGAAAATCCAGATGGGAAAATCCCAAAGTCGTGTGAGTGACTTTGATGATGCGTCCATGGAACGGATCGTGAAGGGGTGTGAGAACGAGATACACAACGCTCTTCTTAATCTGGAAACTATCGCAAACACTCCTCTAGAGGGTTCTGATTGGCAAAGCAGATTACTTAACAACCTGAATCCTCTGCGTGAGACTAAGGGGCATCAGGCACAGTTTCACACCCATACGCTTTTCGGAATGAATTATCAACAATTTAAGGAGTTGATTCTCCAAAACACGGCGGAATCCAAAAGTAAAGTCGAGACTCTGCTTCACGATCTCAGAAAGCGTTTCGAACAATGGGTGGCTGTTACCCGCTACTATGACGGGGATGAGTTTGAAATTCTTCTTCTTGCGGTCAGTGAGATTGCTCAATCGTGGCATTCTTATCGAGCGCAAGAAGTTCTTGAGAAAAAAGGGATATCAAAAGCTTGGGGCACGCCGGTCACGATCCAGAGGATGGTCCACGGTAATCGTCCGGACTC
>DCTJ01000068.1 GCA_002329545.1 Candidatus Omnitrophica bacterium UBA1443 | reverse complement strand
CGAACTCGCGCCCCCGTACTCTATTTCACTGTAGGTTCCAGAGTTTCCATCCCCGGCATAAAAACCGCCCTGCGGGACATAAACCATTTCGATCGCGAAAACACGAACGCGCGTATTGTACCCGCCCGCGTCCGAATCGCTCACCCCATCCTGACCATAATCCCAAAGCAATTTTATGTTTAGGAAATCCACCGCCCCTGAACCTGGGCTCGCTGGCTGAATGAACGCCCCTACTTTATCCGGTGGAACAATCAGATCGAGTGAGCTAAAAGCGCCGCTCTTTTTCGTGCCGCGGGAAAAACCGTTCGGATTGACACCAGACGTTTTTAAAGTCGCGTGAGACCAGACTCCGTTCGTCGAACAATTGCTCGTGCAATATTTGGCGAAAACCCATACCGCGTCATGATTCACGGAATCCTTCCAGCCATTCTCCCAGGAAAGATCAAATTCTATACCCACCGTTTTGGCTGAGGTGTCACGGTCCACAAGTTCAACTTCGGCGAGAACAACGTTATTGGCAATCGCGGGGCGAGAAAAAAGAAAGAGGTATAAGAGGACGCTACCCAGGGTCAGAACAATCCTGGACCGAAGGCCTCCGGAAAGTGAAGAGCTTAACCAAATTTTTGATGTCTCAAAAAGACTGCAAGGCATCAACTGGTCTCAAAGACTCCATATAAAACGTGTGTAACAGATTGCGGCCACTGGGCTTGCCGCATAAAAGCCGGGCATTAACTGGGGTTTCTCTTTTGTCTTATCACGTACTCGCTATATCACCAAAAGTGTAGCATAAATTAACATTTTGTCATGGGAAAACATGCGTGGGAAACGCGCGTGATTCGAGGGGAGATCATCTCTTAAAAATACAACTCGGGAAGCAGTACAAGAAAGGGAAATTCGGGAGTGCTTAAGTACCGTTTCCGTCAGGCGGAAGGCATTTTTCGGTACCGCTTAAAATCCTGTTTTAACGGCTCTTCGGGCAACACTTTGGTCAGTTGAGCGATGTCCCAGAGACGCATCCTGACTTCGTGAGCCTCTTCGCTCGGGGATTTCAAATTCATGTATCGCTGGTAGTGGTCTTTCGCCTCCGGCAACTGATGAAAAGCGTAATCGTAGATCACCGCCAGGTTGTGATGGGCTTTCGCGTGGTCCGGATCCCATTGAAGAACATATTCGTATTGAGTCTTTGCTTCCTGGTAACGGCCCAGGTCGTAAAACAGATTACCTAACTCAAAATGCGCCTGGATAAGTTTCGCTTTCAAATCAAGGTTTTCCTTGTTGACCGTCGCCTCACTCATCAGGGCTTTTTCAACTGCCTCTTCGTTGATCTTCATCCGCTCCACGATCTGATCCCGTTCCTCAGTCAAAATCGACTGCGCCAGCAATTCTTCCGTCTTTTTTTTATCGCTACGCAACCCGTCGAGATCTTTTTCCAGATTGTTCTTTTCATCCAGTAAATTCCGGTAATCCGCCTGCATCGTTTCTAAATCTTTTTTGGTCGCGCCTAATTGATCGGTGAGTTCTTTAATCCTCCTGCTCGTCTCATTGCTTTTTTGAATCGCGAGCTGCTCGACCTTTCGCATCTGTCCCATCACATCGCTTTTTTCAAGCGTCACTTTTTCAAAAGCCGTTTGAAGATCCCTCATACTCTGTCGAATTTTCCGGTTTTCCTGCAACGTCTCATTGAGCGTGTACAAAAGCTTATCGACATCCTGTCCTTCCGCCAACACAGGGGAATCCCCTGTCGAAAAACCCAGCTCATTTTGCGTCACATCGTCCGCGGCCACGCCACAGGATGAGGAGAAAAGCAGAAGCAAAGCGCCGCAAACCATTCCCCAAAAAACTCTGGAAGCCACGATTTTTTGTTTCATAACGTTATCCTTTGCGCCCGCAAAATCCTCTTACGAAAAACATCGACCCGCCAAGCTTCAACGCATGAGCTCCATTGAATCCCCACGAGACACATCCAAACTCTCCGAGGACTCGCGCGCTTCACCCAACACCTCGCCCGTCATCAGGCGCGCGGGGTTATCGGTCCCGGGGATCTCCAGCGTTTGACCTTCAGTCGATTTGATGATCGGGATCGGACGATTCAAGATTTCCTTATGACCGGTGACAATGTGCGGCGTGATAATAATAACGATTTCGGTTTTCTTGATTTCCTCGCCACGACTCTTGAACAAATTTCCCAGAAGCGGGATGTCCATCAAGTACGGTACTCCCCGGTTGCTTTCCGACATTTCATCCCGGATGAGGCCGCCGAGAATCACCGAAATTCCATCGCGGACAATAACGGTCGATTCCACCACCGTGCTATTGACAATGGGGATAAGGTTGTAAACTTCCAGGGGCTTCCCATCCGCGCCATTCACGCTCCCCACAAACGACTTGATGTCGCCTGTTTTGCTCGAAATCTCCGGGCGGATTTTCATGGTAACAAAACCGTCATCATTGATAATCGGCGTCACCGCGAGCATCAGCCCCACATCGATAAACCGGACATCCTGGCTAATCCCGGTATTGGTGCCCGAAGTCGCCGTCGTCGTCGAAACCACGTAAGGAATGCGGTCCCCGATATTAAGTTTCGCCTCTTCACGGTCCAGAATCATCAGTTTGGGTTGAGCCAGCACCCGAGTGCTTTCGATTTCCTTCATGGCCGTAATCGACAACATAAAGCTGTCGCGGTCCACTTCGCCGATTCTCATGCTTCCAAAATCCGGGACCGAGGTCACCTCGGGAAATGAAAAATCACTTTTGAAATCGAGGTTTCGGAAATTACTCACCGGAAACTTTTTCTCCCACTCGACACCGAACTGAAATTTGGGATTCAGGGTTAACTGAAGGATCCGGGTCTCAATCAATACCGCCCTCGTTTGTTTGTCGAGGGCCTGCACGAGACGTGAAGCCTCATCAAGCCGGTCGGGGTAAGCGGAAAGCATAATCTGGTTGGAGCGCAAATCCGCGATCACCGTTCCCACTCCCTTGCCCTCAAGCTGGGGACGGAGCAACGACGCGACGTCATCCGCCTTCGCGAACTGAAGCTTGATCACCTTGGTCTCAAGATTTTTTTCAACCTGGTCAAGAATACTGTTCATTTGTATCAGCTTTTCGGGAATATCGATCATCACCACCGACCCCGTGTCCTCGTCGATAATCACCTTTCCGATGGCGCTCTGGACGCCTTGCAGGGCGGCCAACGCGTAGCTGGGCTTCGCGTTTTTAAGAGTTCGAATCATAATTTTTTTCTTGTCGTTGAAATTCTTGCCATGCAAAGCGGCGTACTCATCCTCCGTCATGATGTAGGTAATGTCGTTCCGTGTCTCATAGGCCAGCTGGTTGGATAGCGCGAGAATATCAAGAGCATCCTTGATTTTTACATTGCGCAAAAGCAACGTCGATCGCCCCTGGACGTTTTTGCTCGTGACGATATTAAAATTTCCCTGAATCGCGAGAAATTTAAAAACGTCAATGACGTTGATGTCACGAAGATCGAGAAAGACGGATTTCTCCATTCCCGAGCCGGAACTCTCCGGCAAGGAAAGCGGCACCGTATCCGCCAGCGCTCCGGGAAGCGCGCAAATCGTCAAACACCACAGAACGGCAAAACACGCGTTTTGGTAACGGCGCATTTGGTTTTTTTTAACGCATCTCGATAGTTTCATTTTTTTGCCCAAGAACGACATGATCCTCATGAATTTTTACGACCGTCAACCCTCCCACGGGATCCCCTTCCCGCAAAAACGTCGTGATTCCCTTCTCCATGTCCTCAATCATGCAGGACGCCATCGCTGCGTCGGCCGGATCAAAGGAAATACCCGTCAGCTTTAATTTTTTTATCAATTCAGCAAGCCGTGTCGACTGTTCTTGCTGAAGCTTATCGGCCTCTTCCCGACGCTTCGCGTAAGGCATAAACATCTTGCCCAAATCCCACTGCTCGGCCGCCAAATCCTCCGGAATACCTTCCTGAGGAATCTCAACTTCAAGCATTTTACTGTCCGGGATCTGGATGGATTTTGTAAAATCCTTTCCCATCCCCGCCCAATCCACCACCACACTTACCATCAAGACAATCACAATCACACTGACCACGACCAACAGAACCTGATTAATTGTCTTGATGCCAAACGTTTTTTTTTGCGAAGCAAAAAAAACTTCGCTACGTCCTTTTAGGTCCGTCCATTTTTTCTGCAATCCCAGGTCTGTCCAGAAAGTCTTGGGCCTTTGCGTTTCCTTTCGAACCGTCGTTTCCTTCTTCAAAGAATCGGGCTCTTCGATCAGGTCGAGAAGACGCTTCTCCGGCGTTAGTGATGGATTGTTGGACTCAGCCATCCCGCACGCATATCCTCGGAAACAATCTCCTCGATAATCTCCTCGTCCACCACCCATTTACGTTTCATCACCAGTTGCTTGAGCGCTCGGTGACAAAGCATCGTCATCTTCCGGGGATACCCCTGTGATATCCTGTGGATCATTTCAATAGCGTCATCCTGAAACAGAAGCGAATCGGAGCAATAGTTTGCCTGTTTGATACGAAACAGGATCATCTCGCGCGATTCACTCAGGCTCAACGGATTCAGCGCGTATTTAAAACTGATACGATCAAGAAAATTGGGTATTTTCGTAATCTTGGAGTGAAGTTCAAGTTGTCCAAAAAGGACCAGTTGCAGAAGCTTGGTGTCATTGGTTTCATAATTCAAAATCACGCGCAACATTTCCATGGACGCTTCGTTTAGTTTTTGCGCCTCGTCAATGATCAGAACGACCGTCGCGTTGCCAATCACCGTTTTCTCGTACAGGAACTTTTCAACCGCCTCTTTCAGTTCCAGGACGCTCGCGTGGTTTAAATCCTGCCAATGCGCGCTCCCCGGGTCCAGTTGAATCGAAAAATTCCGGGCGATCGAAAGAAGAAATTCGTGTTCATTCGCGAAACAAGGATCCAAGACATAATGAACGATAAAATCCCCTCTCTCGCGAAGCGCCTGTATCAATTTTCTCGAAAGCGTGGTCTTCCCCGTCCCGACATCGCCCAGCACGACGGACAATCCCCGCCGCAGGCGAAGCTCAATTAAAACATTCGTCATCGTCGACTGGTGTCCCTGCGAAAGATACAGAAATTCGGGATCCGGACTGGTCGAAAAAGGCTCTTTTTCGAAGCCTAATATCCGGTAATAACTCATCACATCCTCCTTTGAGAATCCATTCCCGGACCTGTTTTCCAAGACCCGGAAATAAAAAATACGAGATGTCCTAAACGCATCCGTATATACTTCGGCACAACTTCTAAAATTATTAAGTTAGAAATCGTCCCGCCCAATCCGGGATTGGCGGGGCCCCGCCGCGCGAAGAATTAGTAGCAGGCAGACCTGAAATCCTCCATGTTCGCTTAAGCCTCGCGCTGATGGTCCCTTATTCCCGACTTTTGCTTCCCCTACTCATCTTGTTACTTTGGCCATCACGTGGCTCATGGCCACATTGACTTACCGGATCATTGAAGTCCCCTTTCAAAAACTGGGCAAAAAAATCATCCATCAATGGTCCTGAATGACCATTCCCGCCGCCGGCAGAAAGATCTCCCCCGTTTTCCGTTCTTGAAACTCCTTTCCCCCGATGATAAAGTTTCGGCCGGATGAACCCTGATNNCTGATAAAACACAATCATTCAATCAATGAAAAATCCAGGTATCGTGAGGAACATCATTCACCCAAGAATCAAATCCATCGCTCGCCGGTACGGTTTTTTAATCATATCCTGCGTCTATCTTCTGACCGCTTTTTTCATCCTTCCCAGCTACGGGATTAATTATGACAGCCCCAAAAACTTTACGGAAGGACGGGTTAACCTGGACTACCTGCTGACCGGCAAAGCTACCGTTGCCGATCAGGTTTTGATTGTTTATCAAATCCACGGATCTTTCTTTTTTATGATCGCGGAACTGTCCAAACGTATCTTCCACGACCTCCTAGGGTGGTTGAACCCAATATCGGCCAGGCATGCCATCCTGCCGGTTCTGGTCTTCCTGTTCCTGAATATTTTTTTCCGTACCATCCAGAAAAGAACAGCCTCCCAAACGGCCGTTTTTGCCTGTTTGGTCCTGCTGACCCTCCCGCACTTCTGGGGCTATGCCTTTCACAACATCAAAGACATACCCCTGCTGATCTTTTTTTCGTGTACCATCTTCGCCTTCTACGAATGGTACGAGACTGGTTACCAGAAAAGCCGATACCTTTACGCGGCGTCTCTGTCCTGGGGTTTTGCCCTCCTGAGCAAATCAACTGCGGTTCTCGCCCCGGCGATCCTTTTTTTGTGGCTTGTGATACTCGTCTGGCGTCTCCAGAACAAACCAGACCAATTTCCATCCGTCCATCCGCCTCTCAAAGGTTTCTTGTCCCGGAAAAACCTGCCCCATATATTTGCCGGATTCGGCCTGGTTATTTTGATGACCCTTCTTTTTTATATGCCAGCC
>DCTJ01000014.1 GCA_002329545.1 Candidatus Omnitrophica bacterium UBA1443 | reverse complement strand
CTTGACGAACACGTACCGGTGCTTGTCCTGGCGATCGATCGTTTGCGGGCCCGTGGACGGATAAAAATTCGCAATCTCGCTAACCGGAATCTGGACGTTCTCGCGGGTTTCAACATAAATCTGTCCCAGATCCTCGAGCTTTTGTCGATAGATCGCCTGCAACCGGGTAATGGTTTCTATTTCTTCGCCCTTCGAAAGTTCGTGGAATTTGGTCGGCCGCATCCCTCGCACCAGCGCATGCATACTGTCCCCCACTTTCTTGACCGAGAGCCCGTACATGGCCGCTTTGCCTTTATCCACCACCAGCGAGTACTCCGGCCTTTTTCGAAGGTCCGTCATCACGAGATTCGAAAGTCCGTCCACTTTCGACATCTGATTGGCAAACTCCTTAGCCAGTCGTTCCAGTTCATCCCCTTCTTGTCCGTAAATGTTGATCACCATTTTTCGCGATTCCGAAGAACCGGCACCTTCATCCACGATCAGACTGTAATCCGGATGAATTTCCTTAATCGCCGTGTTACCCTGTTCATCGATCAATTTCATGATTTCATCTTTCGAAAATTGCCGTTTCCGGGCCGGTTTCAAACGAACAAAAAGGCGGAGATCATCTTTAGAAACCGTCGTAGAAAAAAGGGTAACATCCGGAATATTGGCAAGCAAATCTTCAAGCTTCTGCATCGCGTCGTCATTGGACTCAAGCCGCGCACCGGCAAGCGGGAACGTAATGACGGCAAACTCATTTTCCTCGAAGGAGGAAGGCCAGTCGATCGGCGTTTTCATAATCCCCCAGATCGAAATCACGCAAAGAAAAATCATCCCGGCTACCACCAGCCATCGTTTTCGGAAAACCCAGCGAACCCCGCCCACGTATTTATCTTTGAGTTTTTGAATGAACTTTCCGGAAGAGGATTCTCCTCCATAATTTTGCAGGTCGGACACAGCAAACTGACGAATCAGCATCGGGATAAGCATCAAGGCTGAAAAAAATGACGCCACCAACGCAACACAAATCGTAAACGCGAATCCTCCATACGTTAACTGAATAGTCTTATCGATTAAAACAACCGGGAGAAATACCACCAGGGTGGTTGCCATGGAAGCCAGGAGCGGGAGCCAAACCTCTTCACTCCCCTGCAAAATCGACTGAGCTGTCGCCATTCCCTTCTCTTTTTTGGAAAAAATATTTTCCATGATGACTACCGCAGTATCCACCAGAAGCCCCACCGCCAGCGAAAGACCACTGAGCGTCATAACATTGATACTGATTCCAGCCGCCCCCATGCAAATAAACGTTGCCATCAGCGAACAGGGTATCACGGCCAAAATAATTCCTGCGAGACGCCATCGCCCGAGGTAGAAATAGATGACAAACATCGTCAGCACAAGCCCAATTAACAGAGCCAGTTTCACATCATCGATCGCCCGACGTATCGTATCCGCCCTGTCGTTAACAATCACAATTTTGACAGAATCCTCGTTTTCAATTTCAAAAAGATCCAGCAACTTCGCCACATCATCCGCGACATTCAGCGTGTTCGCGAGACTGGTTTTTTTGACATAGACAGTAACGTTTTGTTCGAGATTGAGACGGGCCTGGTCTGTAGCTTCGAGATAAGAGTCCTTCACGGTCGCGATCTCTTTCAGCGAGATAATCGACCCCTGCCGGGTTGCTTTTACCCCGATGTCGCCAATCTCCTCCACCGAAAGAAACGTTCCCATACTGCGGATGGCATATTCAAATCGACCCGTTTCCACGTTCCCGGCCAAAAGGCTGATATTGCTCTGTCCGAGCACATCCATCACCCTCTCAATGGAGATGTTATAGGCCACCATTTTATCGCGATCAATTTCGACAAGAATCTTTCGCTCCCGGCCACCATACACCTCCACACTCGCAACCCCGTCCACCCGGCTCAGAATGGGCTTAAGTTTAATATCCACCATTTCACGGATTTCTTCCGGGGTCAGAGACTCCGAGGTCACCGCAAATACCAGGATAGCGGCCTGGGCATCGTCATAATTCGCGATGACCGGTTTTTCGATTTCCTTGGGAAGGAGCGGCCGAACCCGCGCGAATTTTTCCCGGATTTCCAGGGCCGCAAACTTCATGTTGGTTCCCGGTTCAAACTCCATCGTCACCCGGGACTCCGCTTCGCGGGAGGTTGAGTAAAGATTTTTCATCTTGCTCACAGTCCCCACCGCTTCTTCGATGGGCTTCGTAATCATTTTCTCGACGTCCTGGGAGGGAAGACCACCGCGTGCCCGCACCACAATGCTGACGATCCCCTGATTTTGCCCCTGATAGAGTTCTACATTGAGTCGCGAAAGAGAGATGAACCCAAGGACAAGTACCGCGGCAAAAATGATGGCGGTTTAAACTGGCCGTTTTAGGGAGAGACTAGGTAGACCCATGGATTAAGTCTGGGGTAAAGAACCTTCGAGAGATTCGTCAACTTCAGGGAGGTCATCATCATAAGAAAAAAAGCGATCAAGAGTCCTGTTCACCAAAATATAGAAACAGGGAAGTACCAGAAGGGTAAGAACCGTCGAAGAAAAAAGTCCACCCATAATCGTGACCGAAAGAGGCGCGAGAATCCCTCCCCCCTCGCCAATCCCGAGCGCCACAGGGAGCATACCCATAATCGTCGTCGTGGAAGTCATCAANNCTTCCACCATTTCCACCCCTTCAGCGCGAAGCTGATTGATATATTCCATAAGCACGATCCCGTTGTTAACGACAACCCCCTCTAGGAGAACAAGTCCCAGGAGCGAAATCACGTTGAACGAGTGTCCTGAAATTTTAATCGCGAGAACCGCGCCCGCGAAAGATAGCGGAATCGTAATCATAATGATAAGTGGTTGAAGGAAAGACTCAAACTGGGCCGCCATGATCATGTAAACCAGCATGACCGCCAGGACAAACGCGAAAATAACTCCCCCGAAGTTTTCCTTGATCTCCTTCGCTTTCCCGGACAATTTAACCTGGAAGTCTTGCGGGATGTCATCAGGAACCCGGAGACTTGCGAGTAATTTCTGGACGGCGGCCAACACATCCTTGTCCTTCCGGTTTTTACTGATCTCGGCTGAAATGGTCACGGTGCGCTCCTGATCCGATCGTTTAATCTCACTGGGCCCTTCACCTCGTTCAATCAGCGCAATCTCTTTCAACGGGACATGGACATCAAGGATTTTGGAATAAAGGAGAAGATCACCAAGATTGTCTATGTCAGAGCGATCGGCCTCATTCAGACGCACTCGTACGTCCACCTCACGGCCCCCTTCCCGATATTGGGTCGCGACAACACCCTCAATGGCCGCCTTCGCGGTCAAAGAGATATCCAGGGCGGAAATTCCGTAAAGGGCCGCGCGTTTTTTATTAATTTCCAATTTGGTCTCCGGCGATTTTTTACCAATGTCATCCTGAACATTCATCACTCCCGGAATCGTCGAGAGTTTTCCCTTGAGGCGATGGACCAATTTTTCCATGGTGGAAAAATCGTACCCTTTCACCTCGACCAAGATAGGCTTGCTTCCCGTACCCACAACCGCAAACTCACTTTCCTGAAGCATAAATTCAATCTTGGCGCCCTGCGCCGCCAGATCAAGAGCCTTGGTCATATCGGAAAGCTCCGATACCACTTGAGAAGAAGATCGCTTCCGATCTTTTTTCAAACTGACAAAGATAAGCGCTTGTGAAGGACGGAGTGTCTCAATTTTGATTTCGCCCCGTCCTGTTTTTTCACTGCCGATCGAGGTCGAGATATCCTCCACCTCCGGAATGGTCCGGATCTTTTTTTCAAGAGTTCGGCAAACTTGGTCCGTCACGTCCAGGCGCGTTCCAAGCGGCATATCCACTTTCACCGAAAACTGCCCCTGATCCAGCTTCGGGAGCACCTCGCGATCAATGGTGGGAACAACCAAAAAAATCGACAGCAGTAGCAACACAATGACCGAAAGGAGGATCGTCCCCATGAGCCGGTTTTGTTCCTTTTCCGTGGGAAGACCGAGAATATACCGATCCAGGGAACCGGTAAGGCTGAACGGGCGATAATCTTTTTGAGGTACATTGATATAGGTCGAAAGCATCGCCACAAGGGTAAGTGGGATAAAAGTTGAAAAAATTTGTGAAAAAATAATTGCCCACGAAAGGTCCTTGAAGATTTGTCCTGCCACTCCGGGGACAAATACAATGAGCGGAAAAAAAACGGCAATGGTCGACAGGTTGGAAGAAACAACCGGCCAGGTCACCTCGTTGGTGGCTTCCACGGCTCCCTTTTCGGGCAAGTCTCCAAGCTGGCGGCGCCGGAATATGTTTTCAAGAACCACAATGCTCGTATCGATCACCATCCCGATCGAAATGGCAAGACCGCCAAGCGACATAATGTTGACCGTGATATTCCCCATCGCCATCATAAAAAAGACGCCGAGCATACTGAGCGGGATGGAAATAATCACGAGGAAAGAGACCGATAAAGCTCTCAGAAAGATCCAGAGCGTGGCCAGGGCCAGCAATCCGCCCATCACCGCTTCGTGAACGAGATTTTCCAGCGTCTGACGAATAAACACGGAATGGTCATAAATAATCTTGCTCTGGACCCCTCGCGACTCGATATCCTCGCGGAGCGCGCCAAGCTCCCGCCTCAAACGGTCCACCACCTGGATAGTGTTGGCGTTCGATTGTTTCTGGATGGAAATGGAAATATTTTCCGAGTCGTTATAGCGGGAGATACTGGTTTTTTCGGCCAAGCCATCGATCGCGTTTCCGATGTCTTTGACGAGCACCAGACGTTTTTCAAGCATTTTCTGCTCCACTTCCTCGCGCGAACGATCAATCGTTCTTCGGGGACCTTCGGAGTAATCCCGCTCGATAAAACTGGCCTCTTCACGCCGGGCCTTCTCGACATTGTCAACTCCAACCACCGCGTGATGAATCTCAGCGACCGAGCGAAAATCCCCGACCGTGCGAATCAGATATTCATAAAGACCCTTTTTAATACTTCCCGCGGGATAGGAAATATTCGCTTCATCAAGAGAATCCACCACCTCAAGCAGGGACAGATGATTGGCCTGCAAACGCGGCATGTCGATCTCAACCAGAATTTCGCGATTCACGCCGCCGGAAATCGTGACGGAGGCGACCCCTTCAACTTTTTCAAGTCGATCCTTCAGGATTTTTTCCGCAAGAAATTTCAGCCGTACCGGAGGGATATTGGTGCCGGTCACCGATAAAATCAGGATTGGCCGCGAAAGAGGATCAAATTTGAGGACAACGGGGTCATCCGATTCCTTCGGCAAACGCTCCTTGATCAAATCGACCTTTTCACGGATGGCAAGCGCCGCAAAATCAATGTCCTGTCCCCAGTTGAAAGAGGCGATAATGGTGCTCCGGCCTTCGCGCGAACTTGATTCAATCCGTTTTAGCCCCGCTACTGACCCGATGGACTCCTCGATCACGCGCGTAATGAGAGTCTCGATTTCTTCCGGCGCCGCGTTGGAATAGTCCGTGACAATCGTGACCTGGGGGAACGTAATGGGAGGGAAAAGTTCCTGGGGAAGTCTTTGAAAAGCGAGGACGCCGAGCAGGATAAACGCGGCCGTCACCATGTAGACCGTAACTTTTTTCTTGATCGAAAATTCGGGCAAACTCATCTTCAGAGTTCGGCTTCTTGGGTTTCAACCAGACGGACTTTCTTCGCATCCTCCAGTCTCTCAAATCCGGTAAGAACAACAACCTCTCCTTCGGTAATACCCGCGTCAATCTGCGTATAATCCGTCCGTGTGTAACCAACCGTAATCGGCCGTTTTTCCACATAGCCCTCTTCTTTTTTTCGGGAAGTGGCCTCAGGCTGGGTCGCTTCAGAAGTTCCCTGCGTTTTTTTCATGGCCATCGCGGCCAGCCCGGTCAACCCGCCCCGCGGAAGAGCTTCTTCGGCTTTCATGGCCGCGCCCCCCGGATCGTCAAGTTTTACCACATAAACCCATTTCTCTCCCTCACCGCCCTGGACCGCGTCCGTCGGAACCACCAAAGCATCTTTTTTGGTATAAAGCAAAATCCGGACACGGGCGAACATACCCGGCATCAGCAACCGCTCAGGATTTTCAACCCGGATCCGGGCCGTCGACGTACGGCTCGTCCCCGAAATCTGCGGCGCCACATTCTCGATCACGCCGTCAAAATTTTTGTCGGGATAGGCGTCCACAAACACCTTCGCCCGCTGACCCACCGAAATCTTTTGGACGTCACGCTCCACGATCCCGAACTCGGCGTAAACAAACGCCGTATTGATGTGAATCCCGATCAGCGTGCTCTGGGAGACATTTTCTCCCTCCTGGACATTTAACCCACCCAACATTCCGGGGGAAGGCGCGTAAAGGTTGGATTTTTCGAGCATCGCCTCGTTCGCCTTCATTTCAAGACGCTGAGTTTCAGCTTCAAATTTCGCGGCATCCAGTTCAAGTTTCTTTTTTTCAAAGGTAGAAGCAGGGATCGCGCCCATCCTGAGAAGTTTTTCATTTTCAACCACTTCATTCTCGATGACTTTGGCCTGGGTTTCAGCTTTATTAAACGCCGCCTGGGCCCGTTTCAACCGGAGGAGAATATCATCCTGCCTCAACGACACCAGGAGCGCCCCTTCCTCGTACCGCTCCCCTTCCCGGTAGTTGATAGAGCTGATCACGCCGGGCACTTCAAAACTCAACTTGACCTCCATGGCCCCCTTGATGGTTCCGAGCACATTGAGAGCGTCTTCATAATTAAACCGTCCTACTTTAAACCCCTTGACCGCCACGGGAGCGTCTTTCAGCGCCTGCCTCTGTTGTTGCATGGTTTCCTGCAAGGAAGGCTTGGATGTCTTCTGAAAAAAACCAACAATCGCGCGCGCGCCAAAAAACACCACCAACACGACAACAGCCAGAATCACCACCTTCCTGAGATTACGAAGGATCCACGGCTGTTCAACAGGTTTCCGGGGTTCTTTCGGCGAAGAAATCCGGATTGGCGAAACGCTAACCGGCGTTTTTTCCTTCAAATTCTGACTGGTCGTTCCCCCGGGATTCTTCAGGCGGGCCGCTATGTTTTTCAACGTATCGGGATTTGACTTGGCGTTTTTCTGATCCGGCAACCTTCCACCCTGCGGATCTTTTCCGTTAGATTCCATGGCTTCCTTCCAGTTTTAGGTAGTCCTGAATTCCGACAGCATGATTGAGTGCGGATTTTGCGGAATAATAATCCTTGAGAGTCCGGTGAAGATCTCCCCGCTCCCTGACAAGATCCGCCTCCGCTTGCATGTATTCGGAGATCTCAACTTCTTTCCGCTCCAGGCGGTGCTTCGCGAGATCCCGAAGCCTTTCGCGCCATTTGGCCCGTTTGGTCGTGGAGCGAACCTGGATCAGAGATTTCTGGTAATCATAAAAAGCCTGCTTGACGTCCTGAATGACCTGCTTTTCGGCTTTTTCCAGTTCTACCACCTGGTTAAGTTTGTCCACTTCAGCCTGCTTGACGTTAACGTAGGCGTCCAGTCCGTCAAGAATCCCGATATTGAGATTATTCTTCCGGATTTGAGTCCCCGCGCCCGCCAAATATTGTGAGATCGACGGCGCCTTTTTATCCTTGTCGTAGGTATAACTGACCTTGTTGCCCGCGACATTCCAGTTCAGTTCCAGCATGAGCCGCCACTCGCGTTTAAGATCCGGATCATCTTTGTAACCATCATAGATGTAAATACCCCGGTAAGCCTCTCCCAGTTTGCCAGCTTCCCAGGTCAGAAAAGCTTTCGGAAGAAATTCACCCCATCGAATCCGCTCCCCAAGTCGCGTGACCTGAAGTTTGGCCGCTTCGACTTTTAATTCCGGCCGATTAGCGTAGGAAAGATCGATGATCTTGGGAAGCTCGGGAGTCAATTCTTCACCCAGAAGTCGGGCCACGCCTTCCCATTCCGACAGGGCTGTCGATCCAGCGGGCTCAGTTGCCAGAGTTTTGTCAAGGATCATTGAAAGGTCATAGGTGGTCGCCAGGTTGATGGTGTCATCCGGAGAGAGATCCAGAAATCTCTGGATATCAAGTTTTGAAATTTCAAAATCCTGTTTCGCGTTCTCCAGATCAAATTGCATCTGGGAATAAAGCGACTGGACGTTGAGATGTTCAATTTCGGCGATCAGATTCATCCGGAATTTTTCTTCGGACATATCCGCGTATTTTTTCATTTCCGCGACAACCGACTCATGCTCCTCCAGCGTTTGTCGGGTTCGCTGATACTCGAAATAAGCGCGGGAAAGATCAAAAATAAGGTCCGATATGATTTTGTCATATTGTTTTTTGGCGGCCTCAAGGCTGGATTTTTCCTGCAAAAAAGTATTCCAGAGGACTCCGCCGTTAAAAATAGGCTGGCGAAGCGAAAATTTTCCGTCCCGGCCCGTAAAGGCACTGCCACTCAACACACCTTCCCGTTGATTGATGGAAATCGACGCCTCCGGAAAAAGCTTCCGGAAGGCATAAAGGATTCGACGATGATAAAGATTAATACTCTCATACCCCGCCCTAGCCTGGGTGTGAACGGATTTCGCGCGCTGGATAAGGTCCGGTAAATCTTTAGCCCCGCTCCGGAGAAACTCCTCTCTTCTTTGCACCTTGAGAGGCGTGATCGAAGTCTTGATATACATCCGGTCAAGGTACGGCATCTGCCGCTGTCTTTCTTCCCGCATCGCTCTGACCTGGTACTCCAGAGCCTGATCCATCGCAAGTTCAATGGCCCCGTCTTTAGTTCCAGAATCGGTCGTCGAATTCACCTGGATCGGGAAAGGAGTCGCGACCGGTGTTTCCCCCTGAATCGCTTGAACATTCGGATTTTTCTCATCCTGAGGTTCGTTCTTTTTTTTCTTTGGGGTCACCGTAAATTCGTCCTTCGTGGCAGAGACCACCCCCGGGACACCCGACGCGTCCTGGCCAGCAACATAAGAAAGGCCTGGTTGTGGCATCGTCGTCTTGTTCTGGGCATGGGTGGAAGGCAAAATCCACACGGAGCAGAAAAAAACAGTGATGTAAGTAAAAATATTGTTTTTCATAAGCAGTTAATGGGCGACATTTTACCACTAACGGACACAGTTTGCATACGTGTTATTGTATCGGCCCCGCCCCCGGAGACTTTACTTTCCTTATTTGCAAGGCGGGAACCCATGACCCGCTGAGCCCAGCTCCCGGGTAATCCAATCAAGATAAAAGAGGGTTCCCGAAAGCGATGCACGACGGGACCGTCACAAGCAGAAGCGCCGCGGATCGCTGGTGCAAATTTTTAAGATTAAAAACCATATCTCCTTTTGAATAAAGACTTTCTCCCTCTTTCAAAAACACTTTCTTCCCTTCCAGGACGCCCTCCACCTGGCCCACAAGTATCTGTATAAAAAAAACGCCCTTATGTCCCAGCAGGGAGTGGTCAAAACTTTTCCCCGTTTCAAGGATCACCTTGCCGCAAAAAAATTCTCGGGAAAAAGGAGTAAACGATACCAACTGAACACCCCGAGCGATAAATTCCGTCCTCGAGACCCCTTTCTGATTTCCGAAGTAAAAATGTTTTTCCTGCAGAAGCTCCGCCCTTTTAAAAATTCCACTGATGGTCATTCCCAGCCCCCGGGCCAGATATTCCAGCGTCGTGATTGAGGGATTTTTGATTCGTCCCTTTTCAACCGCCGTTAGAGTCTTGCTATCAAGTCCTCCGGATCGCCGGCAAAGCTCTGCCCCCGAAAGTCCAGCCTCCTCGCGAAGCTCCCTCACAATTTTTCCGATATTGAGACCAGAAGGCTGTTTCCCGCTTTTCACCCTGGATTGCTTCGGATTACTTTTTTTCATCATTCACCCTGAAAGGCCTCACCTGTTTTTGCTGACGGACTCAAGATCACTTTGCCAAGTTCAAATCTCTGATATTCCTTTTCGTTACGAAAAAACCAGACCAGTTTCGCGTCTCCCTTTTTTCGGTCAATATCATGAACGGCAGGCGACAGCCGGACAGTCATCCCGGGTTTCGGAAAGATCCCGAGGGCCTCCCACCGGAGAGCCCCTTCAATGATGTAGCCCTGGGCGTCCGTGTAAGAAACCGCCATCGCTTTCCCTTCCGTGATGGGCGATTCTCCCCCCTGAAACCAGGACCAGCTCTCGACATTCGCGTCCCCGGCCCCGGCCCGGAACCCGAACTGATAATCACTCCGAGAACCCCAGTAAAAACCATCGCCTTCCGGGTCCACATAAAACTCCATCAAATCATCGCGCCAGATGTCCTTGCCGCGCCGTCTCATGATTAAATCATCATCCGTCACCTGCGCGACAAAAAAAAGGTACCGCTCATTCCACGCCATTCGGATTTTCGCGGAAAGATCTTTCGGCCCGGCAAAGTGGCCCGATTCGACGTGGTCTTCAGGATTCAAGAAAATCGCCTCCCCCGAGCTCCAGTCGCGAAGCATCGCGTCCACCTGAATTCCATTTTCCACGTAAGGCGCGGCATAAACCGGAGGATCCGGCCACGGGAGCTCCATACTCCCGTCCCTAAACCCGACTTTGGATAGCGCGGCGCGAATCCATTCATTTCGCGTCATCGTTTTCCAAACAAGACCGGTCCTGTGATTTTCAATCATAAGCAACAAGGCGCCCTGGTCGATTCCAATGACCCGGTCACTCGCCCAGTTCTGATCCCTGTTCATCGCGTCCGCGAAGCCGTAACGGCCCCACATCTTGTCACCGTAGCGTTCACGGATCCGCTTCAGACATTCCACGGACGCCTCGGGCGTGAACACGATCGAAGAACCACAAGCCGTCGGAGCAATCGTCCCGTCGTGGGCCACGCTCCATCCCGGGGGCGCCCCGTAAGCCTTGTAACCCGCCGGCCCGTCGGAAGCGCTCAGTCCCCAAAAACCTTCGGCATAAGTCCGGTACTTCCCCGACTGATCTTCACAAAACGCCTTGTTGGCAAGCGTCGCGCGAACCGAGTTTTCAAAATAATCCGCGAACCCGTCATTTTTGTTTTTCAGATCCAGCCAAATCTGCGGATACTGGTGCGTAAAAAGCGGCGGCATCTGGATCAACCGGTAATTCCGGTAACTACCGACGGGACGGCGAATTGCCTTCCAGACTTCCGGCGGCAACGGTTTTCCCGGAGCGCCGATCGCGAGCACATACAAAAGAAGCGACTCGTCAAAATGGTCCCACCGCAGACGGCTAAACCCGCTTTCGGGAGACCACGCGAGCGCGAAGGTCCTTCCCTGATTCGTCATCCACGGAAAATCGACTCGCTCGTAAAGACGTCGCGCCAGATCACGAATTCCCGGATCCCCGTAATACTCGGCGGCAAAAATGGCTCCCGCGATGAAAAGCGCCGTATCAATCGGAGACAGCTCGGATTTTCCCGCGCGCTTCCCAGTTTCCAGATCGAGAAAATGATAAAAAAATCCCCGCTCCTGGTCAGCGTGATTTAAGAAAAACTCAAGTGTCCTCCGGGTCAATTCGAGGGCCTTTCCCCGCTCCATCCATCCCCGCTCCACGCCCACCGGATAAGCCGTGAGCGCGAATCCGACGGCGGCGATACTCGCGGGAGCGCGGCTCTTCAAGNNCGCTGTCCGGCACAAGACCGTTGTATGGATTGACCTGCTCCTCAAAATAACGAAACGACCGCTCCTGGACCTCCTCAAGGAAAGCTTCATCCTCCGCGGGAAACCCGGCCAGCGCCACCCGCGGAAGAAAAAAAACCAGAAGAAAAAAGATTCTTAAAATCATGTTTACTGTCCTTCAAAAAAGAGCGTTTTTTTGACCAACACCGCCAGCGAGAGGAGCGAGCCACCCAGATTCCCCTTTTCGGCCACGGGAGGATTTCCGTATTTACGAATTTCACGGATCTCGTCGCCTGAAATAGAATCAAAAAAAATGACCACGGGAATATCCAGGCCGCGGCGCCCGAGCTCCGCGTAAAATTCCCGGCCATCCATCTCCGGCATCTTGATGTCCAGGATAATGAGATCCGGCCGGCCCTTTTCAATGGCCTGAAATCCCTGAATCCCGTTTCGCGCGTACCTCACCTGAAAAACCGGAGCGTGGCGGTTCCTGAAATAATCGCAAACCACCACTCCGATTTCCTCCTCATCATCGATCACAAGAAGAGACACCGACCCGGGAAGCGGTAAAGTCTCGGCCCATTTTTGCCCGAATGCGCCGCGGTCAATGAAATCGAATGAAGCGCTAAAAACCGGGTCCGCCCGAAGCGACGTCCCGTCCCCGATCACATAAGCCCGGAACGAAGGATTAGTCTGCCGTTGAACCTTGATTTTTTGAAGAAATGGCAGACTCAAAAAAGAGGGCGCCACAAAAACCATCGCGGGACGGGATTTTGAAAAAAACGGAAGAACGGCATCTCGGTCGTGGGCGCAAACAACCTCGGAAAAACTGTCCGAGAAGAAATTTTTCAGGAAAGGAATCCAGGGGCCGCCGGCCGGCTCCAGAATCACAATCTTTTTTTTCGTCATGTCCGGCAATTCATCCCTAAGCCTTGTAGAGTAGAACTATCAGGTCCACCACACCCTTCTGTATCCGGCAATCTCTCACTGGGGCAAATGGGGCCAAAACTCTCCACCCGGCGCGTATTTGTCCGTACCGTTCCATTTCCCGGCATCCGATAAAGTAAGTGTCCCAATAGTAGTTTCGCCCGATTTTCGTGTCCCGGTGACAGTTCCGTCTGCGCTCGTCGAAAACTCCCAGCCAAACTTCACCGTACTCGAACCGATACCAAGAGTGTCGGAAATATCTGACATATTGGTAAGAGCAGTAGGGTATTCTCCATTTTCATCATGGTACTGAAGAAGAGCGCGGTGAATGGCTCCCATGATCCCGATCGCTTCCGCGGCCGCCGCCTTGTCCGTTTGCCCCGTAAAGCGCGGTATCACAAGAGATGCCATCACGGCAATCACAACGACAACTATTAAAATTTCCGCAAGTGTAAATCCTTTGGAAGATCCGAAACGTGTAAAATTCATGTCGCCACCTCTTTATTTAAACCCGTCAACTTTTGGGACGGAAGGGGTGAGTCCCGTCCCATGAGCCGTTAGCTACATTCAGGGTAATGGTCTTGTCTTTATATTTCGCATCCGTACTATTCCGGGTTGCGGTGATAGTCGTAGTTCCTCCAGACGACTCAACCTTGTATGAAAATTTGGCATTGCTAGCATTGGGATCATCAATCCCGATCTCATCCCAGGTGTGACCAGTCTGGGGAAGATTTAAATAACCCGCATGCTCCAGCCGGTAGGCAATCTCGCCTTGCCGGATCGCGCCCATCATGTTGACGGCTTCGGCGACAACGGCCTTTTCTTTTTGCGGGAAAAACCGGGGGATCGCGATGGATCCCAACACGCCAATAATAACAATCACCATCAAAAGCTCGGCAAGCGTAAAACCCGCGTTTTTTTTCCTGAAACAGTCCGTCTTCATGATTGTCCCCTCCTCCCACATCATTCTGGAAAACACCCTTACCCCGCCATTCTCAAAAA
>DCTJ01000096.1 GCA_002329545.1 Candidatus Omnitrophica bacterium UBA1443 | reverse complement strand
CCTCGTCACGTCCGAAGTCTCCAGGACAACAATCTTCGAACCCGAAGCGTCTTTCGTCGCGCAACCCGCCATCAAAACCACAAGCAGAACTCCAATCACACCGTCAATTTTCATTTTCGCCTCCTCTTGATAGTACGCGGTGATAGGGAATGATGTTTATCCCATATCCATATTCGGCCAGCAATTAAAAAACGGTTTCATAAGAATGTTGCATTGAGGGAAATTTAATGCTCAGGGCCGGACTTGAACCGGCACGGGATNNTTAAGTCCTGTGCGTCTGCCAATTTCGCCACCTGAGCGATTTACAGATTGGTCACAATCTTTCAAAAAAAGATCGACGTCTTTTTGCAGACCTCAGTGGAGGCGCGGGGCGGAATCGAACCGCCGTATATCGGTTTTGCAGACCGATGCATTACCACTTTGCTACCGCGCCGGGGATTCACATTAAACCGAAAAATTTTAGCGGCCAAAACAGACCCCGATGGATTCACACGTCTGGATAAGATAATGGTCGGGCGGAACGGTTTTCAAATTCTTGACCGCATCCAGGATCGGAATCGAACGAACCTTTATCCCCTGCAAGCAGACCATTTCGCCAAATCGCTTTTCAGAAACGAGTTCGGTAGCATAAGCGCCAAAAAGAGTCCCGAGATTCCGGTCGAAAGACGANNGAACGTGTCCAAGTTTTGCCGCACGGGTTTCAAGACCACAACTTTTTTCGATTCGCTCCGCCAGGTACTCTCCCACTCCGCCCAGTTTTTCAGGATAAGGATTCGAGAGATCATGTTTCTGCACAATGACCTTCCCCCCTTTTTCCCTGGCGCCTTCGGCTACACAAACAAGACTGAACCTTTTCCCGTAGCGGGCCCGTCTGATCACGGCGTCCCGAACCCGTTTCATTGAAAACGGGATTTCAGGGATTAGGATCACATCGGCTCCACCCGCCGAACCCGCGTGCAAGGCAATCCAGCCCGCGTGNNGCGTGACGTCCCATGACTTCCAGGATCATAATACGATGATGAGCCGCCGCGGTCGTATGCAACCGGTCAATCGCCTCAGTGGCAATCGTCACCGCCGAATCAAACCCAAAGGTGAAATCTGTCCCGCTTAAATCATTATCGATGGTTTTGGGAATTCCAACCACGGGGATTCCCAGCTTGGAAAGCTTATGCGCGATGGAGAGAGTTCCATCACCTCCAATGGTCAGAAGCGCATCCAGTCCCCATTCACGAAAATTGCGGAGAGCTTCCTTCGTTCGACTCACGTATCGAACCTCCCGGCCTTCCACCACCGGAGTCCGGAAAGGATTCGCGCGATTGGACGTTCCAAGGATCGTTCCGCCCTGGACAAGAATACCTGAAACAGCCTCATAGGTAAGTTCATGCCCCCGACCTTCAATGAGGCCCGCGTACCCGTCCTCAATACCAAACACGCTCCATCCGTACGCCTGGATGGCCGTTTTGGTGGCAGCACGAATCACCGCGTTCAACCCCGGACAATCCCCTCCTGCCGTCAATATCCCGATTTTACGGATTTTTCCTGATTTCACTCGATTACTGTAGCGTTTTTAACGCTTCTCCCGTATTGGGATCATACGTATACGTGGAAGGGAAAGTCTGCCCGGTGCGCGGGTTGTATTTCGTATTCAACTCCTGTCGCACCACCGGCGCGGTAGCAACAGGCTGGGTTGCCGTGTACGGCTGAGGCGCGTACATCGGCTGGTACTGCTGTTGCATCATTTCTTCCCGAAGCTCTTTCTTCGTTTGCTCTTTCTGGCGACGCGCCATTTCACCGGCNNCGGCTCCGGTCAGCAAACCGGCTCCCGCCCCGATCGCCGTACCCACGCCCGCATGTCCCGTAGCGCTACCAGCCAAAGCCCCAATACCGGCCCCAAGCGCCGCACCCGCCAATCCTCCGGTCTCACGCTCCGTCAATCCTGACTCCGTCGCACAACCCGAAAAGCACATCCCTGTGATGATAAAAAATATCATGGCTCGTTTCATCATGTTCGCGTCTCCTTGTTTGAAATATTTCGCAGAGCGAAAATTGAGGGGTTAATTGAAGGGGTATTATAATCGTTTTCCTGTTTCAAAAAACAGTTTTTTACCTTTCGTGGTTCAATTTTTCCATCCATCTCAAAATTCGCCACGACAGGCTCGTCTTATTTTGCATCGGTTCACGGATCACTTTCATATCCCGGTCAATCAAGATAGCGCGGACTTTATTGTCTCCAAAAGGCACCTGCTTTCGTGGAGAATAAAAATTCGCGACAATGCCGTCGAGGTTTTTTTGCCTGACCTTTTCCTTCGCCCTTTGAACAAGACTCCGGGTCTCAAGGCAAAAACCGATGACAATCCGGTCCCCTTTCCTTTTCGACAGATCCGCCAGAATATCAGGCGTTCTCTTCAGTTTAAGCGTCAATCCCCCAATACTCGATCGTTTGTGCCGGTCAGTCGTCGACGGCATGTAATCGCAAACCGCCGCCGTCATGATCAGGCCATCATGAGAAGGAAAAAGTTTCGAACAAACCCGTTTCATTTCGTGAGAGGAAATCACCGGATAGTACTGAACGCCCCTTGGCACTTTAAGGTGGGTCGGTCCACTCACCAGACTCACCTGATACCCTTTCGCGGCCGCGACTCCAGCCAAGGTATACCCCATCCTTCCCGAAGAAAGGTTTGTAATGAAACGAACGGGATCAAGGTGTTCACGGGTAGGGCCGGCTGTGATCAGAAGTTTTTTTACTATCGCCATGGCAAGGGGAATTATTTAGATTTCTTACCGGTTTTCAAAACCGAAACGAGAGATTCCAGGATCGCCGCCAACGGCGCGATATGCCCCACACCAGTTCGTCCGCACGCCAAATCACCTTCGACAGGATCCACGAAACGGTACCCGATCGCCTTCAACTGCGCCATGTTGCGTTGAGTCAGGGGATGTGTATACATGTGGTCATTCATGGCCGGCGCGATCAAGATAGGCCGACGGGTTGCGAGGCAAACACAGGTTCCGAGGTCATCGGCGATCCCGTGAGCGAGCTTCGCGATAAAATTGGCCGAGGCCGGCGCGATCAAAATAACGTCGGCAAGATCCGCTAGGGACGTATGCATGACCCCCCAGGGAGTCTCATTCGGAAACAGATCGGAATAAACTCTTTCACCAGTCACCGTCCGGAGCACGGTTTCCGTCACGAACTTCCTGGAAGAATCCGTCTGCACACAAATCACCTTCGCGCCGTCTTCTTTCATCATCTTGACCAGATCAGGCGTTTTGTACGCGGCAATGCTTCCGGTGACAATCTGGAGAACGGTCTTGCTAGAGAGTCTTTTTGCTCTTGGGCTTGACTTCGACATACTTTACTTTCTGCGCGGCCATTTCGAGAAGCGCCACCGTCGCCGCCTTTTTGGATTCCGTCTTCACAAGAGGCTGGGCTCCCTGGGCAAGCTCGTTCGCCCGGGTAGCCGCTATCAGCACGGTTTTGTAAAGACTGGCATCTTTACTTTGGGGAAGTATTTTTTCAAGTGCGATATACGCCATATTACTTTTCGCTCCTTTTTTTCAGTTCGTTAAGAATAATCGATTCAACCTCAAGAACGGCCTGATCAAGATTCTGATTGATCACCGTCTTCTCATAGAGCGTCGCGGCCTTAATCTCGTCTTGCGCGATCATGATCCGCCGCTCAATTTCCTCGGGTGTTTCCGTATTACGGTTTGTCAGTCTTTCCCTGAGCGCCTTGACAGACGGCGGAAGAAGAAAAACACTGATCATTGGCCGTTCAGTCCCCCAGGATTCCTTGATTTGTTTGGTCCCCTGAACATCAATGGTCAAAATCATGACCTTCCCGCTGTCCACCGCGTCAATCACATGTTGGCGCGGAGTTCCGTAGTACTGCCCATAAATTTCAGCCCATTCCAGGAACGTATCGCGGCCCTTCTCAAGCTCAAACGATTCTTTCGAAATAAAATGATAATGGGTGCCGTTTTCCTCGCCCAGGCGCGGAGAACGAGTCGTGGTGGAAACCGACCTCATCCAGTCCTGATGACGAATGAGAAGGCGCTCGACGACACTCGTTTTCCCGCATCCCGAAGGCGCGGACAATACCACAAGCAAACCTTGCGTCTGGCGGGTCTTATTCGACATTCTGGACCTGTTCGCGAATTTTTTCGATTTCGCTTTTGACCGCGATCGCTTCCTTCGAGACTTCAAACATCTGCGCCTTGGACGCCATCGTATTTGCCTCCCGCATCATTTCCTGGCAAAGAAAATCCATTTCGCGCCCGAATTCTCCCGCTTGGGAAAGCCACTTGGTAAAAAGCTTCAGATGGCTTCGCATCCGTACTAACTCCTCGGTAATATCGCTTTTGTCGGCCAAAAAAGCAACTTCCCTCGCCATCCGATCCTGATCCATCTTTTCATCCCCCAGGATTTCCCGGATCCTGCGGCTAACCTTCACAAAACATTCGGATTGTTTCTGCTTCACAAGTTTTTCGATTGAATCCGTGGTTCGCGAAATTTTCTCCAGTCTCTCGCGAATATCCTTGGCAAGTTTACGTCCTTCCTCATGTTTGAGGGAAATCGTCCTTTCAATGCCTTTGACCAGGATGCGTTGAAATTCAGGCCAGCTAAGCGTTTTCGCGCGAGTATTCACCTTTTCCCGCACCACTCCGGGTAACCGCAGAACATCCGCCAGCAGAAGCCGTCCCTCAAACCTGAACTTTTTTTTCAGAGTTGCCGCTGAGTCGAGATACGCTTTGACCTGCGCGCGATCCAGCTCATACGAAAGACGCTGTTCACCGTTTCCCTCTTCAGAAACCGCCAGCGACACCTTGCCGCGACGGATCATTCCCTGGACCATCCGGCGAACCTGTGTTTCATACGGTAACAACGCGGGCGGCAATCTCAAACCAAGCTCAAAATAGCGTTGGTTCAGCGATTTGATCTCAACTGCCCATTGTTTCCCCCCGGCGGTGAGGACCACGCGGGAAAAGGCTGTCATGCTCTTAATCATAAAATCGGGGTAAAAAGGAAATTTAACATGGTGGAGCGTGTATTATAAGAGGCCCTCTACCTCTGTCAAGGGAAAGCCTTTCCAATTTTGCGAGTTGAAAAATAAAATTTTAAGTGTAATCCCAAAATGATAATGT
>DCTJ01000076.1 GCA_002329545.1 Candidatus Omnitrophica bacterium UBA1443 | reverse complement strand
AGCCAGGATCAAACTCTCCGTAAAGAGATGTTGATCCATGTACTACTCGTAAGAGCAGTACGTTTGCAAAGACTTACGTTCGGCAATCCGCACGAAAAAACTTTGTGAAAGAACAACCTTCTGAAGACAAAAATCCCCCTGCATGAGGAACGTTCAGAAAGGAATAATCTGAAAAAATCGGAACTATCTAGATTTACAAAGAATAAAAACCGGATAACTCTCAAATCACCCGTTCCCGAGGGTGACGGGGATTATAGTCGCGAAAGAAATTCTGTCAAGCTTTTGTTTGAAATTTTTTTAAATATTTTTTCCCAAAACTCCGGACAAAAAGATACACGCCTCAAAGACTTATTACAAGGGTCCTTGTAAATTTTTTCAGGAATGAGACAAGTGTTTGTAACCCGCTATATGGCAAGGAGTTAAGCTATTCCACGGTAACGGATTTTGCCAGATTTCTGGGTTGGTCAACATCGCGACCGTTTAAAACAGCCATCTGGTAAGAAAAAAACTGAAGCGGAATCACGGTTAAAATCGGAGAAAAAACTTCCGACGTTTTTGGAATACAAAAGAAATCATCCGCCATTTTCTCAAGATCTTTTCTTCCTTCCGTCCCAATCGCGATCACGATCCCGTCGCGCGCGCAAATTTCCTGGATATTAGAAATCATTTTTTCATAGGTCAGGGAATCGGGCGCGATACAAATCACCGGCTGTTCGTGGTCAATAAGCGCGATCGGCCCGTGTTTCATCTCTCCCGCGGCATACCCATGAGCATGGGCGTAGGAAATTTCCTTAAGCTTCAGTGCGCCTTCAAGGGCGGTCGGAAAATTGTACCCCCTCCCCAGAAAAAGGAAATTTCTTCTCGTGTAATGTTTTTTGGCGCAAGATTCGAATCGCTTATGCTCCTTCAGAATTTTTGCCGCTTGATCCGGTATTTTTTTAAATTCCCTGATAAGCGTCCTGTGCGCGTCCCGAGAAAGTTTCCGACGCAACCTTCCCATATAAAACGCGAGAAGGAGAAGGGTCGCGAGTTGCGCCACATACGCTTTGGTGGAAGCGACGCCGATTTCCGGACCGGCATGCGTATAAATCACACTATCCGCTTCACGGGCAATCGTGCTCCCGACAACATTTACGATCGCAAGGACCAAGGCTCCCTTCGACTTTGCCTCGCGGAGCGCCGCCAGCGTATCCGCCGTCTCTCCTGACTGCGTGACCAGCACAACGAGATCTTCGGGGCCAACCATTGGATTCGTGTAACGGAACTCACTCGATACCTGCGCCTGGTAAGGCACCCGGGCATATTGCTGTATCGCCGTTCCACCCACAAGCCCGGCATGATAGGCCGTACCACAGCTGATCATAAAAACCCGTTCGATTTTTTTGAGTCTTTTCCTGAAAGCTTTCGTGATGGTGTCAAAATACACTTCACCCTGTCTGTCGATCCTTTTCGAGAGGATGTTCCTTAAAACTTCGGGCTGCTCGTACATTTCCTTCAACATGAAGTGGGGAAAGCCCTGTTTCTGAGCCTGGGCGACATTCCAGTTGACGGTCGTGACAGGCCGACTCACCCAGGAATGCCTTTTGAGAGAATAAACCGTGACCTTGTTTCGTGTCAGAACCGCGATATCCTCATCTTCCAGATAAATAACTCGACGCGTATAAGAAAGAAGCGCGGTCACATCGCTCGCGACAAAATTCTCTCCCTGTCCAAGGCCAATCACGAGAGGATTAGAACGCTTGTAAGCGATAATCGTTTCCGGGTCATCTTTCGAAAAAAGAACAAACGCAAAAAAACCGCGGAGCTGTGGAATGGCCTGTTTCACCGCCTGAAACAGGGAGGTTTTCTTTTTATAAAAACGTCCGATCACCTGAACGCCGACCTCGGTGTCCGTTTGGGAAGTAAACCGGACTTTTTTCTTCTGAAGCGTTTTCTTGAGCGTTGCGTAATTTTCAACGATCCCATTATGCACCAACGCGATTTGCCCGCTAAAATCCGTGTGGGGGTGGGCGTTTTCTCGTGAAGGTTCTCCGTGGGTGGCCCAACGGGTGTGCCCAACCCCAATGTGAGAATCGATATTGAAATCTCCGATTTTCTCCTTCAGAGCGGCCAGCTTCCCTTTCTCTTTGGCCAGAAAAAGATTCCCTTTTCGAGAATCGAGGCAGGCGATCCCCGCGGAATCATACCCGCGATATTCGAGTTGCTCCAATCCCTGAATGAGCACGGGAACAACGTCCCGATAACCTATGTATCCGATAATGCCGCACATGTTCGTCTCCGGCGAAGTGAGGCGCACGGTGTAATTCATACGGTAATTGTAAAAAACCCTTCATTTCTCCGTACTCCGCACGCGATATGCGCTATTATATCCAAGCAACTTAATTTTGACAGATGATTATCATTCCCATAAGATATNNGAGGGTTTCACGATGAAAGGTAATCGCCGTCGACATTTTTTTATCAATAAGCCTCTTCAACTGCGTTACATGTTGAGCGTTACCGTACCATTACTCCTGATCTGCTGTGTCGCTATTTTCGGATTCTACATCGGGATCTGGGGCAGTGTTCTCGGAGCGTTTACCAATGAGGCGATGCGCGACGACCTTCTTACCGCGTCGCGGATGGTGGAGTATGAGCAGGCGCGCTATCAGACCGCCCATGAAGGGTTTTCCCTTCTTTCCCTGTTTAAAGAGACCGAAAAACTTGGACAGCGGCAACGGGAAGTCTTTCATGAAATCCTCAACGAGACCAATCGCGCCATCGCCTGGAAATTGTTGCTCCTGCTTGTTCTTACCGCCTGGGGAACTATTTATGTTTCCCACAAAATCGCCGGCCCTTTGTATCGATTTAGCAAAACCTTTTCCGACGTTGAACGCGGTAATTACCGTACCCGGATTTTTCTAAGAAAAGGCGACGAGGGTCATCCGGTGGCGAAGGAATTTAACGCCGCGATCGAATCCGCGGACCGCCTGTTGTCCGACCTGAAAACCGCGGCCCAAAATCCCGATCAGGCTCAAGCCCTGGCAACCATTAAAGCAAAACTCGATCCCATAAAAACCAGCGCTGATGTTTAGGTCTTTTTTTATTTTTTTCATCCTGGTCACCTTTCTCACACCTTGTCAGGCGGAGGCCTATCATCCCACCCCTGAAGAGATCGAGCTGATCACCAAGATTGAAAAGGACACCCTCCAGTATTTTATTCGGCTGTCCGATAAAAACACCGGCCTCACCCGGGACTCTTCGCGATCGGGATCGCCCTCTTCGATTGCCGCGACCGGATTCGCTCTCGCGGCCTTTGCGATCGGGGGATCGCGTGGATGGATCCCTCATGACTACGCCTATAACAGAGTTCTTGCCACGCTCAAAGTTCTCAAAGAAGACGCGCAACACCAAAACGGCTTTTTTTATCACTTTCTTGACGCGCGATCAGCCAAGCGGGTGTGGTCATCCGAAGCTTCCTCGATTGATACCGCTCTCCTTTTGGCCGGATCCTTGCTCGCTGGCCAGTATTATCCGGGAACTGAAGTGGAGACCATCGCCAAAGAGCTTTACGAAAGAGTCGACTGGAAGTGGATGATGAATGGTTCGAAATTTATTTGCATGGGCTGGACGCCGGAATCGAAATTCCTTCCTTATTACTGGGATTCTTACAACGAGCTGATGCTCCTTGAAGCGCTTGCCGTCGGGGCTCCTCAAAATCCCGCCCCTCCTGAGACCTGGCACGCGTGGCTCAGGCCGGAAGGAAATTATAACGGGCATCGCGTGATTTACGCCTCATCCGGCTCCCTTTTTACCTATCAGTACTCCCACGCTTTTATTGATTTCAGGGGCCTTAAAGATGACGGGAATGATTTTTTCGATAACTCAAGGGAAGCAACTTTAGCAAATCGCGACTTTTCATTAAGCTTCGCTGGCAAATACCGGGGCTATTCGGAAAACTCATGGGGACTTTCAGCGTCTGTCGGCCCGGGGGGCTATAAGGCTTACGGCTCACTCCCCGGTGGCGCCACCCACGATGGCACCATCGCTCCCTACGCGGCAATCTCTTCCATTGTCTTCACCCCCGAACTTTCCATCGCCGCTCTGAAGTTTTTTTACAACAATTACGCCGAAAACATTTATGGAAATTTCGGTTTCAAGGGGGCCTTCAATCTCGATAAATCCTGGTGGGCTGACGAATATTTGGGGATCGATCAGGGGATTACCCTTTTAATGCTGGAAAATTTTCTGAATGACGGGATTGTCTGGAAAAAATTTATGTCGCTTGACGCGATACAAAAGTGGATTACCTTGACGGGTTTGGCGGGAAAGAGCGACGAAAACGCTAGTGAGAGTCCTTCTTTAGAAGTCGCAACGCCAACTGCATCGCCGCTTCCTCAATAATCTCACGGGTCAGGTAGGTTCCCTTCTTGATTTCTTCCTTGATCTCGCGGACACGACCCAGGTTGGGTTCAGACTCACCGGGGATTTGACGGAGGTACTTGCGCACTTCGTCTCGCTCAGCGCTCTGGGCGCTTCGTTCAATCGGGGCCTGGATTTTAAAGCTTTTCTTTTTTCCGACCACGCTGTTCATTCTTTCCGCCTTTAAGCCTAAATTGGCATCGTAAAATTTTTGAAAATATAAAAATTTTGCCGTCCAACCTAGGACCCGGACGTTTATTTCAACGCGTCCTTTGCTACGGCCTTATGTTTATCGGCCCAGCGTGTCGAAATCTTTATTTGTTTTGTAAAAGTTAAAAGGTCGATGGTTCCTTACACTTCCATCGTCAAATGCCCGGCCCTCTTCATCAAATGTCCCCGCAACCGCGTCACAACCTTGGTGTGGATCTGGCACACGCGGGATTCGGACACATCCAGGATCTCGCCGATTTCGCGAAGGGCCAGGTTTTCGTAATAGTAGAGAACGATCACGAGTTTTTCCTTTTCGGGAAGCTGGTCGATCGCGTCGGCCAGTAAATCTTTGACCTCCGCTTGATGCACAAAACTAAACTGATTGGTGATTAGCGAATCTTCGATCGTTTGAAGCCTGGAGATCGGCTTGTTCCCCTCATCGTTTTGCCAGACCTCATCCAGCGACAAGAAAGACGTGGAACTCAGATCGCTGTAAATGGAATTAAGGTCATCGACCGACATATGAAGCGCTTTGGCCAGTTCATCGTCCGTGGCCAAGCGTCCGTACTTTTCCTCCAATTCCTTGCACTTTCGGTCAATCTCACGAGCGCGTTTACGAAGAAGACGCGGAGCCCAGTCAAGCTTTCGGAGCTCGTCCATAATGGAACCCCGGATACGCGCGACGGCATAAGTCTCAAACTTGTTCCCCTGAGAGACGTCGTATTTCGTGATCGCGTCAAAAAGCCCCAGGATTCCATAACTGACCAGATCGTTAAACTCAACATTCGGAGGAAGCCCGACCGCCACGCGGCCGGCGACATACTTCACGAGATACAGGTATTTTTTTACAATCTCTTCACGGACGATAAGGCTCTANNTTGTATTTCTTCCACATATTCACTTCGTCTTGATTCATATCGGGGTCTCCTTTTTTCCTTTTTTATAAAACCAGGCTGATCTTTATTTCTGACCGTCCTGTTGCTCCAGTATTTTCTTGATTTGTGTTAGCGTATAATTCTTGGACTGCAATATTTTGATTTGCTCAAGACGATCAAAGGTCGTTTCGTCATAAAGCCGATGACCGGATATCGTACGACGCGCTTCATGAATAAGGCCGGCAACGGTATAGTTATGTAAGGTCTGGCGGGAAAGGTTAGTGTATTGCATCACCTCACCGATTTTATAAAGCTTTTCACGCTTCATGGCGAAACGCTTCCTCCTGTTCCAGAACGTTTTGGTAGAGACTTAGGGCTTGGGGATCTTCGGGCTCAAGCAACAAGATTTTTTCAACGGTAAAACGAGCCTGTCCGAAATGTCCGTCCCGCGCCAGCTCTCTGGCCCGGTCACGATAAAGGCTCAATCGCTCCGCGATTTCTTCTTTGTACATTTTGCCAAGAAACAGAACGTCTGCCTTCCCCTCCTTGATCGCCCGTTCCTTGATCCGGTCGATCAGCTCCGAAGCCTGCCGGTTCTCCGCATCAAATATAAAAACCTTTTCCGCGGCAAAAAGAGCCAGATCATATTCCTTACGGGCCAGGAGGGCGTTGCTCCTCTCGAGCCATGTCTTGATTTCGGAACTTCGGTCATCCGAATCCATTTCTTCCACCGCCATCGGATAAACCTGTTCCTTCTGACGCTCAATTTCCTTATCAAGAATTTTCCCCATCAAGGCTTGCGCGGCTTCGTGATTGGGATTTTCCGCCAAAATTTCAAAGGTGGCCTCGCGCGCGCGATAATACTCGCGGTTTTCATAATATTTCTCGGCACGCTCCATCAACGGTTCTTTCTTCTTACTCCAGAAAGCTTCGGCCGGTTGGGCTTGCGTTGCCATTAAAAGCGATAGGGTCATTAAAATTATCTCGCGCATAGGTTTATAAAATGTAAATTACATTTTATAGATTACAATCTATAATTTTTTCAAACTGAGTCAACAGTATTTTTAAAATATTTTAATGGAACACAACTTATTGTGTGTCAGTATTAAACAATATGCTATATATAGCTAATCAATCCGCGTATTTTTTTGAGGAAGCTGATCTGATCGGAACCCCTTGATGGCAAAGTCCAAAGATCTCATTGGAAAAGCCCTTCGGTGTCGCCCTATACAACAGGGTGTCCCTCGGGATGAGTAGGTCGAAAAAACTCCCCGAGCTCTCATTTATTTTATGAAAAAGACGATAACTTTCTTTGGCGAGAATAAAAATAATTTAAGTCCGACTATTTTGAGGGTATACAAACTATGACCATCTACGAAAGGTTAATTGACTTGAAATTCGGGCAGGGTGTTCCAACCCTTAAGCTCATTAAGCGTTATCCGAAACACACTCGTCAGATCCAGGAAATCGCATTAATGGGAATCCCGGAACAAAGACTAAAAAAAACAGTGCGGGATAAAACGCTTTTAAAAAAAATCATCACTTTAAAAAAGCGATACCCTCTTCCCCGCCAAAAAGGAAAGCAACGATCGTGGCTCTCCCGTCTCTTTTCCACCTGAGACGTAAAGGCCTGGCTGATGAAACTGGAGATGTTGGGTTGAAGGCGGGAGGGCTACTTAACGAATCCGCTTAACAGATATCGTGCCCGTTTTTACGCTCTCGCAGGTCACACCCAGCGAGAAGTGAAACTCCGACATTTTATTTGCTGGTAAAAACACCCATTCTTCGATACTTTTGATATCGTTCTTCAGGCAGGTCTTTTCTCGGAATTTCTTTCAGTTCGGCAAGAGCCTTGTCAACGGTTAACCGGATGTTCTCGGCTGTGCGTTCAAAATCGCGGTGGGCGCCTCCGAGCGGTTCCTCGATAACACCGTCGATCACACCAAGCTCAAGAAGATCCGGGCCTGTCAGCTTAAGCGCGGTCGCGGCGTCGGGCGCGCGAGTCGGCTCTTTCCAGAGAATGGCCGCGCAACCTTCCGGAGATATCACTGAGTAGTAGGCATTTTCAAGAACATAAACCCGATCTCCAACTCCGATACCAAGAGCGCCACCGCTCCCCCCTTCGCCGATAACAATGCAGACGATAGGGATTCGCAAATCACCCATCTCTCGCAGATTGTACGCAATAGCCTCAGCCTGGCCGCGCTCTTCGGCGCCGATCCCGGGATAAGCGCCCGGCGTATCGATAAAGCAAAGTACAGGAACATGATGCCGTTCCGCAAGCCGCATGATTCTCATCGCTTTTCGGTATCCTTCAGGGTGCGCGCTTCCGAAACTGCGCATCAGATTTTCCTTGGTGTCGCGTCCCTTCTGGTGCCCAATCACACATATCGGCTCCTTGCCCCCCCATTTTGCAAATCCGGCAATAGTGGCCCGGTCGTCGCTATAGTGGCGGTCCCCATGGAGCTCCACAAAATCCGTAGTGAGATAGTTAATGTAATCCAGTGTATACGGGCGAAGGGGATGACGAGCCACCTGGACCCGTTGCCACGGAGTAAGATTGTCAAAAACCTCTCCGATCGCGTCTTTGAGTTTCTTTTCCGCGCTTTTGATTTCCTCGGAAAGGTCGACGCCGCTCTGACTGATTTTTTTAAGCTCGTTAATCTTTTTTTCCATATCCACGACAGCGCGTTCAAACGGGAGACAGATGTCAAAGATGTCACGGGTTCCGATCTGGATTTTCCCCGCGGGGAGAATCGGCTCATTGTCGGCTGTTTTGGTTTTTGTTTTTTTATTTTTCTTTGCCATAAGATCCTTCTTTTCGAGTTTGTTCACTTCCCGGCAAATTCCGGCGGCGCGCGAAGCTCCCTTTAAAACGTCCCTTCCTAGGGGGAACTCACCCTCTCGTAATCAAAACCGGATTAATCTTGAATAACAACACGGGCGCCAGAAGGAACCAGACTATCAATTTCTTCCACATCCTGATTCAGCATTCGGATGCACCCTTCAGAAGCCTGCGTTCCTATCTTTTCAGGCTCAATTGTCCCATGAATTCCATATCCCGGTTTATCAAATCCAAGCCAGCGGGTACCAAGCTCGTTGTCGGGACTTCCCGGCGCGTAAATGGCTCCCGATTTAAACCAGGTTGGATTCACGAGCTTGTCCGTAATCTTGAACTCACCAACGGGCGTCGAATTGTTTTTACCTGTCGAAACTTTATATTCCTTGACCGCCTGACCATCCGCGAAAAGAGTGAGGCGATTGCTTGACTTATCAACCAGGATTGAAAAATCACCCGAAAAAATCTTGATTTCGTCTCCCGGGTAAATCACGTCTTTCTCGAGATGATTAAGCTTCCGGATGAGGTCAACTGTTGTATTGTTTTTTCTCGCCAGGACGTAAAGGCTGTCGCCCGACTGGATCGTATAAGAAAAAATTCCTGCCGCTGTTTTTGAAACAAAGATCTTATCCAGGTTCTGTTTCATTTGCGCCGGACTGGTTCGCAAGGCAATTTGAGCGAGATCGGTTAAAAGCTCGACCGGCTTTTCTTCCTGGCTTAAAGACACGACCTCAACAGTTTCCTCCTGAAGATTTTCAAGGGCCTGGCTGGCGGACTCTTGGTCTGGAACCTCTGAGTTCTCGGAACTGTCGGTTTCGAATTCTGTCGGTTGCTCAACCAAAAACTCAGGAGACACATCTTCGGCAAAAGCAGGCCCGCCCGTTAAAAAAAATCCCGACACAATCAGGGTAATAATCATTTGAGATTTCATAAATTATCCGCAGAAAAGGACACCCACGATAATGCCAACAAGAGCGCCGGCAAAAACTTCAAAAGGCGTGTGTCCTAGCAATTCTTTCATTCTTTTTTCGGGAACTTCCCCTTTAACATAAAAATCATTCAGCATCTGGTTTAGGATTGAAGCCTGACGCCCAAAATGGCGCCGCACACCGGCCGCGTCAAACATGGTGATGAGACAAACGATCAATGTGATCAGGAAANNATTGAACCCATAGTAAAGACCCGTCACGGTGGCCAGGCTCGACACAGTCGCCGAATGCGCGCTCGGCATCCCCCCGGTGTCAAACAGCCAACGAAAATCAAACTTTTTCGTTCGCGTACCACCCAGGGCTACTTTCAGCGCCTGGGCGACAAACCAGCTGAGAAAAACGGCAAAAAAAGCCTTGGTAGGCTCGCAATGTGAAATATCGGGTGTCATCATCAGAATACTATCGCTTGACAATCCTTTAATGATATGTTTTATTTGAATATATAATATTACTTAAATGAATATTACCAAACCCACAGGGTTTGTTTCGTAGGGTTATTATAGATTTTGGTATTTTAAAAAGCAAGGTTTAGCTTTCCCAAACCTGTCTCAAGAGCTAAAAGGAGAAACTGCCGTGATCCGGATTAAAAGCGCTTTCGCATTGGGGATCCACGCCTTCCCGGTTGATATTGAAGTCGACATCGGCGGGGGCATCCCCCAGCTTATCCTCGTCGGACTTCCTGACGCAAGTATTAAGGAATCACGGGAAAGAGTGCGTACCGCCATTAAAAACAGCGGTTATCAACTTTCTCAGGAAAAAATTACAATCAACCTGGCGCCCGCTGAACTGAAAAAAGAAGGTGCCGCGTTTGATCTCCCAATCGCGCTTGGAATTCTCGCGGGTCACGGGATTGTCCCACCCGAAAGGTTAAATGAGTTTATTTTTCTCGGTGAGCTTGCCCTAGATGGGCGGCTCCGCCCTTTCCGGGGAACCATCGCGGTCACGGCAAGTTTCAGAGGCCAATCCTTTGTGTTGCCCCATGAAAACTCCGATGAGGCCTCTACCGTTAAAAACACCGTCGCTTATCCGGTTAAAAGCCTTAACGAGGCCGTCTCCTTTCTGCGAGGGGAAACGGGAATTAAACCCGTCACATGGAAGGAAACCAAAAGAGAACTATCCCCGCTCTCTTGTCTCGATTTTTCCGAGGTCAAGGGCCAGCGAGCTGCCAAGCGAGCCATTGAAATCGCAGTCGCCGGAGGGCACATGATCATGTTGATCGGTCCTCCGGGAAGCGGCAAAACCATGCTGGCCCGTCGCATTCCAAGTATTCTTCCTCCCATGGATTCCGACGAAGCCCTTGAGGTCACTAAAATTCATAGTGCCGCCGGGATCACAGTTCATCGTCCGGGCCTCATATGGGAGAGGCCCTTCCGTTCCCCTCATTACACAGCTTCAGCGGTCGCGCTCGCCGGAGGAGGCAGCGACCCCAGGCCCGGGGAAATGTCACTTGCCCACAACGGTATACTTTTTCTCGACGAATTTCCTGAGTTCAGGCGCGATGCCCTCGAAACGCTTCGCGGCCCCTTGGAAGATGGTACGATTACCGTGTCCCGCGCGAAAATGCAGGTCACCTATCCGGCGCGATTTCTGCTTGTTGCCGCCATGAACCCCTGCCCGTGCGGACATCTATCGGATCCTCACAAGTCCTGCCGTTGCTCACTTGGGCAAATCCACAGGTATCGCTCCAAGCTCTCGGGACCAGTGCTCGACAGAATTGATATTCAGATCGAAGTGCCCGCGCTCTCATTTCAAACTCTTTCAAATCAGGAAATTCCCGAACCGTCCCAGGCGATTCGAGACCGGATCTGCGCCTGCCGGAACATTCAGAAAAAAAGATTTCGTCTGCGTCCCTACCAAACAAACTCGCAAATGAGCCCCAGGGACATCAAAAATCACGCGACGCCAGACGCCCAGGGCGGAAAACTGATTGAAAGCGCCATGAAAAACCTGCGCCTCTCCGCCCGGGCCTATTACAAAATCCTCAAAATCGCTCGGACGATCAGTGACTTGGCTGGTTGCGAGCAAATCCAGTCCGAACATATCGCGGAAGCTATCCAATACCGGAGTCTGGACAGACAATGGTGGTCATGAACGGAGAAACAAAGAAAATGACAACAAAACTTATCCCTCAAGAAATTATCCAAAGCAAAATATTGTTCTTCCGAGGAGCGAAAGTAATGCTCGACAGCGATTTGGCCTTACTTTACGGTGTCCCGACATTTCGCTTGAATGAGGCGGTGAAACGGAACCGAAAACGATTTCCAGAGGATTTTATGTTCCAGTTGACGAGGAAGGAATTCAAAAACTTGATATCGCAATTTGCGATGTCAAGTTGGGGCGGTCGCCGAAAACAACCTTACGCCTTTACAGAACATGGTATCTTGATGCTCTCAAGCGTTTTGAATAGTGAACGGGCCGTTCAAGTCAACATTCAGATCATGCGAACATTTACCCAACTCAGGGAAATGCTGGTGAGCAATAAGGAGTTGCGGCAAAAAATCGAAGAAATGGAAAAGAAATATGACCATCAATTTAAAATCGTGTTTCAGACAATTAAAGAATTACTCGAGCCCCCAACCCCCAAAACCAAAGGCCCGATCGGGTTTCATGGTTGAACTGGCAGAAAGCTATGGCGAGAACCGTCCCCAAGGCTCACCATCGCCGTCATCATAATAGGCTATACGATTCTTGAAAATCTTGATCCTCCATTAACAATCTCGATTGTTCTGAAAGGCTTTCGGCGGACTACCACCATAACCGCCCCAAGAATTCAAATCCTTTTGCCGACACAAAACTCCTGCGGGAAAAAATATTTTCCTGGAAAACAGGCAAAATCCACCCTATACATAAAATCTAAATTAAAAATAATATATATATATTTTACTTATGGATTATCTTTTGCATAATGCCCCCGAAACACTTATAAGCCGCAAAATCGTCACGACTTACGGATCATTCAAAGGAGGTTTCCGGCATGATAACCTTCAATCAGAGAATTCTTTGTCTTGGGTTCGGTTCTGTCGGTAAGTGTACCCTGCCGATTCTCCTCAAGCACATCCGGGTGCCTTATCAGAACGTCACTGTCCTTGATTTTGCGGACAAACGTGAAGAAATCCTGCCCTGGACGCGAAAAGGCATCCGCTACGTCCAGCAAAGGGTCACCTCGATTAACTACGCGCGAATCCTTTCACAATATGTTTCTCCCGGAGGCTTGATCATCGACCTGACCTGGAATATTGATTCTCTCGACATGCTACGGTGGTGCCACGAAAACAAGGTTTTGTACATCAATACCTCGGTCGAGGAGTGGGACCCTTATGTCGACATCTCGACACAGTCCCCTTTTGACAAATCCCTCTACTCGCGAAACATGGAAGTCCGGGAGATGATCGCAAAATGGGACGAAGACAGCACCACCGCCGTCCTCGATCACGGCGCGAATCCGGGTCTCATTTCACACTTCACGAAGCAAGGGATTCTGGATATCGCGAAAAAGGTCGTCAGGGAGAAGACCACGTCCGGAAAGAACCGGAAAGATCTGGAAAACCTGATCCGGAAAGAAGCCTTCGCGGATCTCTCCATGAAGCTGGGCATCCGCACTATTCATGTCAGCGAGCGGGACACGCAAACGACTGATCATCCCAAAAAGCTTGATGAGTTTGTCGGTACCTGGTCCATTCCGGGGCTCCTTGAAGAGGCGATCGCTCCGGCCGAAATGGGATGGGGCACGCATGAGAAAGAACTGCCCCCGCACGCCACCGTTCCCGACAGGGGGCCCAAAAACCAGATATTTCTTTCCCAAATGGGCATGAACACATGGGTGCGTTCCTGGGTACCTTCGTGCGAGATCGTTGGAATGGTTATCCGTCATTCCGAGGCATTTTCAATTTCCGAACGGCTGACGGTGTGGCGAAANNTCTACATGCCCTGCGACGCCACGCTCGCGTCCCTTCACGAGCTCCGGTGCCGCAATTACGACCTCCAGCCTTCTCTGCGGATCATCACAGATGAGGTCATTAAAGGCAATGACGCCTTGGGGGCCCTGATCATGGGACACCCGTATACTTCCTGGTGGACGGGAAGTATTCTGGACATTCGGGAAGCCAGAAAACTCGTTCCGCACCAAAACGCCACCACCATCCAAGTTGCCATCGGAGCTGTGGCGGCCGTCACATGGATAATCAAAAATCCGACGCGGGGAGTCTGCCAGCCGGATGATCTTCCCCACGATGAAGTGCTTAAGGTCGCGAAACCTTATCTGGGAACTTTTGTTTCGGAACCGAGCGACTGGACCCCGTTCAAGAACTACCAGTCTTTTTTCCCGAAAAATCCCCAGGCAAAGCTGGACAGGAAAAACCCCTGGGCTTTTCAAAACTTTCTGCACAGAGACTAACGACACAAGAAGAGGATCCATGATGCAGACTGAACGCCTCCGCGGAGTCGTCGTTCCGAAGACCTTGAAGATTGTTCCGGCAGGCAGTAAGGGCTTTTCGCTTGTCGCGAATCGAAAATTTCGTCTCGGAGAAAAGGTCTGCTTTTTGGCCGGGGAACTCGTCGACGCCGCCCATTCAACTCCGGAAGCGGTCCAAATTTCCGACACCCAGTTCATCGATACGAACTATCTGGTAGCGGAGGATTTCATAAACCATAGTTGCTCACCCAACACACGGCTCGATATCGAATGCCGTCAGTTTACCGCTCTCCGGGATATTTCCCGTGGCGAAGAGATTACGTATCACTACCTGACTACCGAATGGGACATGGAAGCCTGGGGAGCTGATTTCCGGTGCGCCTGCGGTTCCCTTCATTGCCTCGGGCATATTCGGGGTTTTAAATATCTGCCCCTCGCCGAAAAACTCCGGATAAAACCGCTTTTATCCCCTCTGCTCCGGGGAAAACTCGAGGAAATAGAACGACTCCCCCAAGAGAAAATTTGAAAATCGCGCGTTTATGCGGTTTATTTACCAGGCATCAGGACCGGTTCCAAAATCAACCGTATTCCAATAGTCGAATAAATCGAAATATGCCCGATTTAGGGAAATCGGAATTTCCTGTTTGAGAAGCTATAGCACGGCAACTTCCGGCACCTGAAGAGGTAAGCCCTCCCTCGACCTGCTCCCTTGGGCAAATCCGCAAGTATCATTTTAAGTAATTCGAAACCAGATCTGTACCTGTCAGAACATTCAGAGGAAAAGATTTCGCCCGCACCCTCAGCAAACAAACTCACAAATGAACCCCAGGGATGTCAGAAATCACGCGCCGCCGGACTCCCAGGGCGCCACGACTAGCAAGAACCGTCCCTGGATTTTAGTAGTTCATGTCGAGATAATGGCTGAAAAAAACGGCGGTCAACCTGGAGAGCTTAGCGTCAAGATCGTTGTATTTCTTATTCATTCGGGCATTTTGTTATTAGGATTTTGATTGTCCAGATAATAGATTGCACTATTTCCAATCTCCTGCCCGACCGTATTCTGACACTCTCCCATTTTCCAATGTAACCCAATATTCGCTTGCGTGTTCGTCAAATACGTTATCATGCAAATCATACCTTAATACTTCTGTGCCATGCGTAGCCGCTGTCGAAGCCGGCCGTCCCATAACACTTAGAACCTGGGATTTTGTCATACCAAGACTGAGATTGTTCATTTTTGCCCTTGTCGCACATCCAACTAAAAGCAAACACAAAAACAATGCGCCAAAAATCCTCATAACCTCCCCCTCCCTCTCCCATAATTATTCTTTCACCGTTCATTCCCAAACCCCTTTTCCGTTCGTCGATAACTCATTTCTTGCCAAAGTAAGATGCGACAAAAGCAGGTATCGCAACTATCGCCCATTCAAGTGCGAGTTGATACATTCTCATGTTGTATTCAAGGTTTGTGATTTTATCGCCTTCCGCAATAGCCTCAAAGAATTGAAGCGTAAAAAAAACACCCAATCCAGTCCATGCAAATCCAATCCATTTGAAGACTTCAGATACGATGATATCCAATGTAACCGAACGTTTTTCACTTCCCATCACCGCAACCCCCTTTTGTTTTCTCCCGATTTCTCTTGCGATCTAAGGAAAACTTAAGTTTTAGATGACTTCTGCGTCCCTTATCGACCCAAACAAGCCCGCCCTAAAGCGTGATCAACTCATCCCACACCGGATTGTTATCACCGGCGCGGATAGCCACGTCTGGGAGCGGAAGAATCAGTCAAAAAACCGGTAATAGATCATGGTAAAAATGGCGGCCAATCCGTCTTTCCAGGTGATCTTTTTACCTTCTTCGTAGCTTCGCCCGCTGTAGCTGATCGGGACTTCATAAATCCGGAACTTGTGTTTCGCTACCTTCATCGTAAATTCCGGCTCACAGCCAAAACGCCGGGAACGAATTTCAACTTTGTCGAGGACCTCGCGACGAAACGCCTTGTAGCAGGTTTCCATATCGGTCAGGTTGATATTGGAAAGCATATTCGAAAGCATAGTCAAAAAACAATTCCCCACATAGTGCCAGTAGTAAAGAACACGGTGAGGCCCGCCCAAAAACCGTGATCCATAAACAACGTCGGCACGGCCGTCCAGAATTGGTTCAAGAAGATCCGGATATTCCTTTGGGTCATATTCGAGGTCCGCGTCCTGTATCACAACCAGATCCCCCGTCACGCCGCGAAACCCTGTCTGAAGCGCGGCTCCCTTGCCCTGGTTTTTTTCATGATAAAAAATCCGGACATGCGGGGTATTCTCATAACGCGCCAGAATTTCCCGGGTACCGTCCGTCGACGCGTCATCCACGATCACCAGTTCCTTTTCCATGGCAAGTCCCAAAACTCGCCTTATCACTTCTTCCATAGTCTTTTTCTCATTGTAAACCGGCATCACCACGGATAGTTTCATGTCGCTTCTCCCGTTTCTTTCAATTTAAAAAATATGTGTTTCCTCCGCGCCAGAAGAGGCAGGGCATTCTCTCTTAAAAAAGAGCTGAAAAGCAAGGCCTCCCGCTTTTCAAGCCCCATGGTCTCCGAAAACGTAATGTCCGTACCAACCAGCAGATGGGTCACTCCCCGATCAGAAAAAAAACGGCCGACTTCTTTCGGCGACTCCAGACCTTTCAGAAATCGTTCCAGATTATAATGCTCAAACACATAATCCCCCGTCCAGGGCTTATCAAGAAAATAGCCGTGATTTCTCATATCCAGAAGATAGACTTTATCATCCGGGCCCAATTGTTTCATGGATTCTTTGTAAATCGGGTATACGTCGATTCGCCGTCGGAGAAACTCTTCTCGTCCTTCCTCGCCTGACAGATACGGAACGGGATCGACCCTCACAATCTCCCGAAACCCCAACCAGGACAAACCAGCCGCCAGCACCATCACAACTCCCAAAAGCCGCTTCCCCCCTGCCTTCGCCGCGCCGCAGACAAGCAGGATGGACAACGCAGGCAAAACGGGAAAGAAAAAACGGACCTGTTTTGTCGTCAAAGTCCAGTAGACAACAAAAAACAGAGAAAAGAGCCCGAGAACCCGAAGCCCTGAATCTTTTTTTATTTCCCGAAAAAAAAACGGTATCAGCAAAAAAGTCGGCCCGATGATCCCGTCAAAATTGACATGATCAAAAAATCGGCCTTTGATAAAAATCCTGATCGGCGCCCAAAGAGTGTCCCACGCGCTTTCCTCTCCAATGCGCGTGCCAAATGTCTGAAGCCAGCTAACAAAAAGCATCGCCCGATCCGGATCCCAGTTTACGGAATGAACGGTTAGTCCCGGAAAAGCAAACGGGAAAAGAGGGTAACCTGTTTGAATAAAGTTTCGGACAAGGTACGGAGAAAGCACGAGCCCCGCCAGTCCCCCCAAAACAAGTATCGGCTCCCAAATCTGTCTGGCCTGACGTCGTCTGTGCAAAATCATAAAAAGGCAGGCGAGAATCAAGGCGAACTGGATTCCCGTATATTTTGTCGCCGCGGCTCCTCCGGCCATCAAGGCACATCCGGCCCACGTCCTTCGACTGGGGATGTCCCGGTACTCCATGAGGAGAACAAGCGCCATGAACGCGTAAAAGGCAAAGGTCAAGTCGACATAAGCCCAGTGCATCGTGACCAGAACAGATGGTATCAAAAGCCACACAAAAACAGGACACCAGGCCTGCCGCGGGCCAAGCCACTTCCGCGACACTCGAAAAATCGCACCCGCGAGCAGGGCGCCCCAAGTAACATGAAAAAATTTCGCGGCCGGCTCCCCCAGCGTTCCAAGTCCCAGCAGAAAGTAAAGATCCGCGAGCTGTGGGAAATAGGCGTAAATATTATCCGCGAAAAAATATTTTCCGCCCATTTCGAGCCACTTTTGAGGGACATAGAGATGGTAGATTGTCTCGTCGCATGCCGTCGGAGGCAAAAGAGTGAGAATTCCCTGGAGAAAAAAATACACGGACAATAATGTAACCGGTATCAGGTGAACACGCAAAAGCGACCTTTTCCCCCTAATTCCAGAAATCAGCCGGATCAGTTCATGCAAACCCAGGATAAGACAAAAACTTGTTATTCGCCAAAGAACCGGGCGCGTTGCCAGCCCCATTAAAACGGCTGCGAAAAGCACCATGGAAAAAATGACAAGACCCGCTCCCGCGTGAAACAACACTAAAAGATATCGATCTCGCAAAAAAGCTCCGGGAAAACATAAGCGGCCTATTTTTGCCGCGGCCAAAACACAGCCCACCGGACATAACCACGCCAAATATTTCGCTCCCATCACTAGATCCATTTGTTTCCCCGTATTTTGTTACAAGCTTTGACCGCCCGCAGATTATCATCTCCGAGCGAGAAATCTTTCTGCTTGGGAATTGTAAATCAGGATTTCAAGTTTGTAGAGCGCAATTCATCCATTTGAGATTCCATCAACCTTTTGACACGCACCCCGTCAAAAAATTGAAAACGGTTTCATAGGCTCTTTTTGGGCTTTCCAGTCCCTGGAGGAAAAGTGGGTTGAAAATATTTGTGAAAGCGCCCCCGGTGTTTCTTTGTGAAAAATTTGACCCAAGAGCCCCACAAGCCCAATGGCAAAACTCCGTGCCGAGGCCAAAAAACGGCCTGATTTGCTTTTTGACGGGTGAGGGAGTATACTTCTTTTAGAATTTAAGAAAGTGTCATTCTATAGCGGATTGTATCCTAAAAACGCACAAAAAAGCAGCTCCTTTCATGAGGAGGCTCGCATGGTCATGAAAGTGCAAAATGACACCCCTGTCGCCTCGCGGTCCGGGAGCGCCCTTGAGTTGCAAATGCCAACTACACAGAAAAAACGTATTCTGGTCGTCGAAGATGAGCCAAGCGCCAACAAGTTCCTCACACTAAGGCTCCAAAAGCTTGGCTATGAGGTCATCGCCGTGTTTGACGGCGCGACAGGCCTCAGGGAAGCCATCGATAAAATTCCGGATCTTTTAATTCTTGATCTGATGATCCCCAAACTTCCCGGCGAAGAAGTCTGCAAAGCCCTTCGGGAAAGCTTTGACGAAAGGATCGCCAAGATTCCCATCATCATGTTAACCGGCAAGGATACCCTGGTCGACAAAGTAGTCGGAAAAGTCATCGGGGCAGACGCTTATCTGACAAAGCCCTACGAGTTCAATGATCTTTTAACAGAAATCAATCGCATCATGTCGTCCTGAGAAGGGAGAACGCATGATCGAAAAGCGCGGTGACGTAACGAGTTGGAATATCTTGCTGGTTGAAGATGATTTAGACTTTGCTAACATTCTGAAGATTCGCCTGAGTAAAGAAAGGAACCCGTCGCTCGCTATCACGATCTCTCCTTCTCTTGAAAGGGCCCTCGACTCTCTCCGGATCAACCACTATGATCTCATCCTGCTTGATCTCATGCTTCCTGACTCCTCCGGCATTGAAACCTTCTCAAAGATCAAGGCTGAAGCCAGGCACAAACCCGTCGTCATCATAACCGGCCTCGATAACGATCAAGTCGCGATTGATGCCGTCCGACGCGGCGCGGAAGATTACCTGGTCAAAAGCGACATTAGCTCGCGCTTTCTCACGCGAATCATCCACCACGCGATTGACCGTCACCGGATCAAGGAGAAGCTGGCATCCGTCACGGGACGGCTCAGGGAAACCAGTTTACGCCTCGAAAAAATGGCTTTGATGGATCCCTTGACCGAACTTTTTAATCGGCGCGGCCTTCAGCAGGCTTTGACCCGGGAGCTTCAGCTAATGCTGAGAGAGGGCCACGGTCTCCTCGCGCTTCTCCTTGATATCGATAATTTTAAGCACATCAATGACTCTTTGGGACATCCCGTGGGCGATATGCTTCTTAAGGAAATCGCGAAAAAGATCAAGGAAGTGGTTCGGGAAAGCGATCATGTGGCGCGAATTGGAGGAGATGAATTCATTCTTCTTCTCCCCAAAACAAGCCATGGCGAAGGGATCCATCTGGCGGAGCGAATCCGAATGACTATCGCCGAATGCGTGATTTATGTCAGCGATCGCGATACGCTCCAAATCACGGCAAGTATCGGGCTAACCCCCGTTTCAAGCAACGTGACATCCGTTGATGAACTGCTCGCGATCGCGAATCCTTTGCTCCGTCAGAGCAAACAAAAAGGAAAAAATTGCATCTCCCTGGATGAAGAGGAGGTTAGTTCTGCCGACGCCAAAATCTCCACCTACGCTGAGCAGCTCTCCGCCGTCCTCCGCCGGGGAACAGATTTTTTCGCGCTCAAACAACCCATCCTGAATCTGACGGATCTTTCCATCATAGGCTATGAATTTTTGAGCCGTCTGAACAACGGCTCCATCGTGATGCCGAATGATTTTTTCCGGATCGCGCGAGAACAAAACATGCTCACTCTCGTCGATCATTATTGTTTTCGCTCCTGTGTTTCGGCCTCCGCTCCCCTCGCCCCCGAGCTTTACCGGCACATCAACCTTTTCCCCGCGACAATCGTTGATATTTCTCCCGACGAAGTCGTTGAAAAACTCTCCGTCAGCTGTCCCGCCAAAAGTTACTGTCTTGAAATCAGCGAACAACAAATCCTCGGGGATCCTTCCCACCTGATTGACCCCGTAGAAACTTTTAAACGGTCCGGTGTTTCCATCGCGATCGACGACGTCGGATTTGGGAACACTTGCCTTGAAAACCTTATTCTCCTTGAACCAGACGTTATCAAGCTGGACAAAAGATATATCCGGGGAATCGCGCGGGACGCTCAGATCGAAAAAACACTCCGGCGGGTTCTCAAGATCGCCGAAGACCTGGACGCTGAAGTGATCGCGGAAGGGATTGAGTCGCGGGAAGATCTTGATACCCTCAGGGGGCTTGGCGTGAAATACGGGCAGGGTTTTTATCTGGGAGCCCCTGCATGACCCCGACTCGCGGCAAGGAAGATCCCGTCATTTTCTTCACGAAAATCCGGTTTATCCTGACCTTGGGCCTGTTAGCTATCCTGGCTACCGGCGCCTTCATGCTTCTGATTTACGAGGTAAAGCGGGCCGAGCACGACGCGCTGGTGATCGCGACCATGGAAAATCAGTGGGGATTTATTCATAAAGCCAACTTTCTCGCGTCTGAATACGCGCAGTCCAACACCCCGCCAGAGCGGCAAATCCTGAGAAAAGAAGTTCATGAGGCCCTTTCTCTGACCCTTGTTTTTACAAGCAACCAACCCGCGAGCCTCGCTCTTTCTTCGCTCCCCGCGGATCTTCAACGGACTCTCTACCGCCTCTATTGCCATCCTCCCTCCCGGCTCAACGACGAAATTCTGGACTATATCAATTCCGTAAAAAATTTCATGATAGGTACTCCAGTCCATGTCAGTTCTGATTATCCCCAGCTTCGGGCACTGAACGCACAAACGCTGCGCGTGCTAAGCATGCTTCGGGGAAGCGTTCGCCAATACCAGAGGGAAAGCCTCCGGCGCATCGTCTTCCTGAAAAATCTGGGGATCGTTTTCTTTGCCTCAACCCTGCTAGCTCTTCTGATAACCGGAGTTCTCACCTTCATCCCCATCCTCCGGAAAATCAGAGGCTATCTCGACCAGCTGAAAAACGTCAATCAGACCCTTGAAAAAAAAGTCAGGGAACGGACGCTGGAACTGGAACAAAAAGCCGTTGAGCTTTCAGCGTCAAACCAACAGCTCCAAGATGAAGTCCAGGAAAGATTGCGGGCAGAAAACAATCTCCGGAACGCGAATGTCTTTCTGGATTCCGTGATCGAAAATATTCCGGACATGATTTTTATCAAGGACGCGAATGAATTGCGTTTTGTTCGCTTCAACCGGGCCGGCGAACAGCTCCTCGGTTACTCCCGCAAAGAGCTCATCGGCAAAAACGACTATTGCTTTTTCCCCAGGGAACAAGCTGATTTTTTCATTCAAAAAGATCGCGACACTCTCAAAAACAAGGTGCTACTAGAAATCACCGAAGAACCCATCAACACCCTGAAAAAAGGGCCTCGGATTTTACACACCAAAAAAATTCCAATTCTCGACGAGGCCGGAAATCCAATCTATCTGCTCGGGATTTCGGAAGACATCACCCAACGGATCATGACGGAAAAACAACTCGAGGAAAATATGACCGCCATGGAAAACGCCCTGGATGGAATCGCCCGCCTCGACAAAAACATGAACTTTTTGATGGTGAATAAGGCTTATGCCGCCATGCTGGGATACACGCCGGAAGAAATGACCGGACTGAATCTGTTTTCAACAATAAGCCAGGAAGACCAGAATAAAGTAAAAACCGCTTCCGAGACACTGGAAAAGACCGGGAAATTGGAGCTGGAAGTCAAGGCCCTCCGGAAAGACAAATCGATGTTGCATCAGTTCCTTGTCCTGATCCCCCCCGGCGGCGAGAACAAATTCTTTGACGGATTCCATTGTTTCGCCAGAGATATTACGGAACATAAATACCGGGAATCCGTCGAAATCAAGTCCGACCTGATCCAGATGGTTTCCCATGAACTTCGAACTCCTATTCACTCCGTCAAGGAAGGCATCAACATTGTCCTGGAGGGGCTGACAGGGCCGCTAAATGCCGAGCAAAGAGAGACCCTTGAAATATCAAAAAGATGCGCGGACCGTTTAACGCGTCTCGTGAACGACGTCCTCGCTTTTCACAAACTGGACGCCGGAGTCATTGAATTCCGGATCAAAAAAACAGATATCAATGCCCTTGTTTGTGATGTCGCGGAATCCATGGGGCCGCTCGTTAAAGAAAAAAACCTTCGTTTTGAAGTTAAAACGGACGCGTCGGTTCCGGCAGCCGATATGGACCCTGACAAGATCGTGCAGGTCATCACAAACTTTCTGCAAAACGCGATCAAGTTCACCTCTCAAGGTTCGATCACCCTCTCGACGGCCTTTAAAAACAACCGCGTGGTAGTTTCGGTCCAAGACACGGGCATCGGAATTCAGCAAAAAGATCTGCCCAAAATTTTCAAAAAATTTTCCCAGCTGGAATCGGCGCAAAGCATCGCTCCGGGCGGAACCGGACTTGGGTTGGCTATCTCAAAAAAAATTGTGGAGACGCATCACGGAACCGTTTCCGTAGAATCGGAGTATAAAAAAGGCAGTCTGTTTTCCTTCTCTCTGCCGCTCTCCCAGCCCGTCACCAATCCGGGCGCCTAGAGGCGGTTACACAGGTATGTCCAATCCGCTCTGACAAACTCATGTCGCGTTTTATTAAAGTAAAGCGCCTAACAAAACCCAGGGGTTCCAATGGACGGCCACCCATTCCGAATCGAGAAGGCTACAGTTCCGCGGATTTCCGTAACAAACTTCGAAAAAGGAATATCCAGCCAAAAATTGATCGACGTCTCGTAGCAATCATCACCCTGGCAATGATCAATGGTTAATTGAACGGTCCTTAAACTGGCTGAACTGATTTCGTCGTCTGTGAATCTATTACGAGCGCCATTCGGACATCCATGATGCTTTCCTCCGTCTGGGTTGCGCGCTCATCTGCGCCAGCATCAATTAGGGAGCGGCGAGTTCCTGCCATAAGGCATCAAGAGCTGCGGCGGCGCCCATGGGGATCCTGATATCCACCCACCCGGAGATGTCCGTCGTGTCAGGATTAATCTCGATCGTGGAACGCCCAAGATGTGAGGCCAGGATCATAGGGTGTTTGATATAGGGAAAAACACTTGTCGTTCCGATGGAAAAATAGACATCAAACGGCCGCCCAATCTCCCGTTCCATCAACCTGACTTTGCCAGGTTGCAAGCACTCACCAAAAAAGACAACATCCGGCCGGACGATTGCATCACATTTGGGACAGCGCGGAGGTATCTCGAGACCGTCATAATTCTCGACGCGGGTCTTCCAACCGCATTCTTCACACTGGATATCATGCATGTCCCCATGGATGTCGATCACATTTCTGGAGCCGGCTACGTGATGGAAGCTGTCGATATTTTGTGTGAGAACCCAAACACGCTCGAACCACCTTTCCATTTCGGCAATGACCTCGTGGGCCCGGTTCGGTCTTGCTCCGCGACATTTCCGTTCGATCTGGGAAAGATATTTCCAGGTTACCTCGGGTCTCTTCCGGAGCATATCCCCTGCCAGCGCCATTTCGATCGGAATACCGTCTTCGGTTTCAACATCATCATAAAGTCCGCCAAGTCCCCGATATGTCGGCAACCCCGAATCCGCGGAAACCCCCGCTCCGGTAATAAACAGAATACTTCTTGACTTCTTTAACAGTTCCGCGACTTTATGGATCGTTTCGTGGACATCCATTCAAATGCTCCGGGGTAAAAGTTTGCCTGCAATATCGGCGCGGCAGAATCCATGGCCGCGTCCCAGCGCCGATTCTTCTCAAAATAGTGAGCCTAATGTATTTCGCGATCTAACTCAAGCATCTTGAGACAACCGTAATAAACACCTGCTGAAAGTAGAGCTCCGTATTCTCGGACTTCCAGCGGATTTCGCCTTCCGGTTCCCAAATACTCTCACAAAGACGTTCAGGCCTCAGACGATCTTTCAGATCATCCCGCAAAAAATTAAATCCATTCCTGTCAAAATCCAGGGGCCTCCCGTTTATTCTATTGAAAAACTAGCGCTCACGACCGCGGCAACCTTTTTTTCAAGAGAGCTGGTGTCGTCTTCAAAAATGCGAAATGCTTTCGCGAAAAATTGAAGGGGCAGACCTCTGTTTGGCTCCCCCGCTTGGTCCCGACGGAATATGGTCGTTTCGCAAGGCAAACCAACTCCTCACGGTACCTGCGCCCGTCTCTCGACTCCACAGGTTTCACCCTTGATTAAAGGAAAGCACTACAGGGAGGGTTTTACAGTGGGAAAACAAAAGTCATTTGAATTTGGAGGTTCCGCTCCTGATGGAGCGGGTTCGCGAGCGCCTTAATCTTCGTGTCTGATCTGCCGGACACCGCCCTCATCCAGAATAATTTTGATGTAGGGGCTTGGATCCTCATCACCCCGTCGACTGACACGAATTCTGAGTTCAACGGTCCGATTCGGGCTTATGTAGCGCGGGTTCAGTGAAAACACCGGCTCCTGGGAGGTTAAAATTTCGTCGGGTTTCCGTCTTTTTGAACCCGCAAAAACTTCGGCGGTATAATCGATCGCGTCCGGGTCGCCCCACCCGTAATGGAGAGCAAGATCTCTGAAGCGTAAAACATTTCCGCTTAGTTCAAACTGGTCCAGCGGTGTCGTCTGTGAAAACCAGTAGCGGGCGATCATGTCCCGACGCTCAATCAGCGTCTTCGCGATATAGTCTTCATCTTCCGCGTTTGAATATCGCCCCGCCTTGACCATGGCACGGACATCTTCATCCGTAAAACTCTTCATGATTTTTGCGGCCCAAAAACCGTCAGCCTTTGTCAAAACCCGGAAAGTTTCGTAAGGCAGCTGGACCTTGTGGGACTCAGGATCAAAACCCTCGTTGCTAAAATACCCCACGGCGGGCGACTCATACGGCCTCTCATCAACAACTCGCCATTTTTTCTGCCATGGCTTTTCCCACAATCCGAGAGAAAGAAACGCCTTGGCCGTTTCCCCGTAATCGATCATGTATTCGTGCCCGAACATGGGGGGCTTAGGACCACCATGCGCGGCTCCGAGAGCGCTATTAAAATCGATCAGGTAATGTTTAATGACCGGTCTCCCGTTCTCTACCACTTCCATGTCCAGCGTGTTATCCTCACGGACATCATAGTTGTTGAGCCACATTGAAAAAACAGATATCGCCCGAATTTCCCGCCGGTCGCGATGATTGATTGTATCTTCGGGATCATCCTTGCGCCGGGAATAAAAACTGAAGTACCCCGCATTCCTGCCGGGGACAATCTTGCTACGAGACGCCAGGTACTCCCCTTCTTCCGTAATGGGCAAAAAGGACAGATATTGATCCAGCAAGTCGGGCGTCATTTTTTTCCGAAATCCGGTGTCGTCATAGGTGTAGGCGTTCTCACCCGCCACAATGTCTTCTGGCCGAAACCGGAACATCGTGTACTGGGGCACGTTATATCCGATCGCGTAATAAAACCGGGACGCGATGACTTCCGCCGCGGTCGCCAGCTCCAGATATCCTTCCGCGTCAAATTTCAGACAATAGGCGTCTCCCCTGGCATCCCGAATAAAAAAACCCGGATGGAGTCCTTCCTGTTTCCCCTTGGTCACCGTCATCGGCGCGCTCAAATCGGGCCCTTCGGTTTCAGAATAACCCTTCTCGAGCTCTTCCGCGGAAAGACGCTTCCGGGCGTGCCGATTAGTAAAAAACGCCGAATCCGGAACTTCATCAAAAATGTTTATATTGGCGGCCGGAATTTCACGGTCGA
>DCTJ01000030.1:67650-77508 GCA_002329545.1 Candidatus Omnitrophica bacterium UBA1443 | reverse complement strand
TACGATGAGCGATATATTCTTTTTTAAACATGTCGCCTCACTATTTTTTGTTTTCCAACAAACTGCACCAAAGCTTTCAAGGTCTCTTCAAGTTTGTGCCACTTATGGGGAGGCTGGTCAGGTAAGCTGTGTGCGTAGTACTCGGCCATGATTTAGATAATATCTTTCCATTGATAGCCAACCCTTCGGGATGTTTCCTTCAAGAGAGTTTCTCTGTTTACGACCACAGGGTCAGAAACAAAGTGGACAACCTCTCGCCCCCAGGCAACTATCGATTTGAAATTTTCAAAGTGTTCAACAAACAGGACACGGACATTTCATCACCTTTGTTGTCCTCAAACAGAAAAAAAACATTGAACCCGCGCTACTTTACGGTTCCCGGAGAATCGTCGCATTCGTTCCCATCTGGCCCGCTTCGACCGTTGAGGTTACGTAAATTTTAATTTTGGGTTATATGTTCGTTAGCCGATTCCTGCTTGTCGCAACCTCTGGATTATAAATCGTCACTCTCCCTTTGTCGAATAAACACCTTGCCGTCCTAATTCCAAGACGCGTCACTTGATTGGTTTCCCAGAGTTAGGTTCTGTCAGGACAGGCATCACAGTATTCAAAACGGATCATTATTACTTCCCGAATTAAGCCATGTGTCTCCGAAATTTTCCGGGTATGACCGGGGCCTTCGGTCACGGGTCAAGAGATGTTCCGCGCGACGCGCCCGTGGCAAAAGGTGCGCCGGCGCGCCTTTTGCGCGCGGCGGATAAGACCGCCGGAACCGCCTGATACCAGCCAATCCTGTTCCTTGACAGAAAACGGCTCCGGGGATATTATTGGCATATGCCAATAACTGGAAGATACTTTTCATGAAGATCGGGAGAGAAAATTATGCCGCGTCCTTTTAAGTGCCGACGGGTTTTGGGAATGCCGAAATCGAATTACCTCAAGCCGCGCGGGATTCCCCTTTCGGACCTGCGGGAGATCGATCTCACCATTGATGAATTTGAGGCGATCCGGCTTGCCGACCTCGAGGGGCTTTACCAGGAAGACGCCGCGAAAAAAATGAACATTTCAAGACAAACGTTCGGGAACATCATCGCCGAAGCGCGAAAAAAGGTGGCGGACGCCATCGTCAACGGCAAGGCGCTCAAGATCAGAGGAGGCGCTTATGTCCGGAGCCTTCCGCCTGTTCCCCCAAATTTCCGGGGAGGGTTCGGCGGCGGCCGGGGCCGGGGAAGATGCCGGCGTGGCAATTTTTGAAAAGCGGTAACCACAAGGAGGTGACTAAAATGCCAGGAGGAGACAGAACGGGACCCGCGGGAACGGGCCCGATGACAGGTTGGGGACGAGGTTCTTGTGCCGGCGGTCGCGGTTTGGGCCGGGCAGGCGGTTGGGGCGGCCGGGGCTGGCGACGCCGATTTTACGCGACCGGATTACCGGGTTGGCAAAGAAATTCTCCCTTTCAGCCGGTAGTGGAACAGAGAGATGAAAGCGCGAGCCTCAGGGAGCAGGCGGACTATCTTTCCGCCGAGCTTGAAGCGGTCCGCGCCCGCCTAAGCGAACTGGAACAAAACAAAGAATAAACATTCACGGGGACAGACGCTTTCAACACGGGCCTGTCCCCTTTTCAAAGGAAACGGGGAGGAACGGGAATGAGAATCGGAATTACTTTAAACGATGACCGGGGACTTGAGAGCGACGTGTGCGCCCACTTCGGCCAATGCCGCTATTTCGGGCTGGTTGACCTTGAGGGTCAAAATATTAAAAACGTCACGGTCGTTCCCAATACCGCCCAGCACGGCGGAGGCGGCTGTCAGGCCGTGGACGTGATTTTAAGTCACAAGATCACTCACGTCATCGCGGGAGGCATGGGCGGAGGAGCCCAGATGAAGTTTTCGAACGCGGGAATCCCCGTTTTCGGCTTCACCGGCAAGGCCGGCGACGCGGTCAGGGAATTTCTGAAGCAGAACCTCGGCGGGCTCAATGCCTGCGCGGAACACGACGGGGGATGCCACTGATTACACGGAGCCACGTGGGCCTCAGGTCACAAACCGGCGAAACGACAACAACAAGTTCGCCTTTTGATAAAAACAAAAAGTAAATTCAAACTATTTGGGGACACTTTATGAAAATCGCTATTACTTCGGAAGGACAAACTCTCGACTCGGCGGTTGACCCGCGGTTCGGGCGATGCGGTTATTTTCTGATTATCGATACCGATACGGACAAGGTCGAGGCACTTCAAAATCCGGGCGCGCAGCAAACCGGAGGCGCGGGCATTCAGGCTGGCCAGCTTATGGCCTCAAGGGGAGTTGAAGTGGTGCTGACGGGAAATATGGGCCCGAACGCTTTCCAGGTTATTCAGTCGGCAGGGATCAAGGTCGTGACCGGGGTCTCGGGAAAAATATCGGAAGCCCTTCAGGCCTACAAAGACGGCAAGCTTTTGCCGGCAGAAAATCCTAGCGTCGGCTCAAAATTCGGCGTGTCCTGATTGGTCGAGCTGGATAGCGCCGGTTTACGCCGTGCCCCTGGCGGGGATCGAAGTCTGTCCTGAAAAAAGATTTTATCTTGAAAAAACGCGTTACCGTTTTCAGCAAATTCTGACCGTGGAGAAACCCCGATGATTATTTCAGTGGCGAGCGGCAAGGGCGGGACCGGTAAAACTACCGTCGCGGTCAATCTCGCGCTCGCGCTCGGAGATTGTCAACTGCTGGACTGCGACGTTGAAGAACCGAACGCGCAGGTTTTTTTGAAGGCCGATATCCGCGCGCGGGAACCGGCGACCGTCCGCGTTCCGGAAATCGATTATCAAAAATGTGACTTCTGCGGAAAATGCGGGGACGTCTGCGCTTATCACGCGCTCGCGGTCCTCCCCAGGAAAGTCCTGTTTTTTCCCCAGATGTGTCACAGTTGCGGGGCCTGCGAAATGCTTTGTCCGCGAAAGGCCATCCGGGAAACCGACCGGACGATTGGTGAGATCGAGACCGGGGATCGGGAGGGCATTCGTTTTGTCCAGGGGAAGCTAAACGTGGGTGAAACGATGGCGCCTCCGCTCATCCGGCAGGTCAAATCCCGGATTGAGCCAAATTCGGTCGCCATTCTCGACGCGCCGCCCGGGACCTCCTGCCCCATGGTCACGGCGGTCCGGGGAAGTGATTTTTGTATTCTGGTCACGGAGCCGACCCCGTTTGGGATGAATGATCTTCATCTGGCGATCGAAACCGTCAAAAAACTTGGCATCCCCTACGGCGTTGTGGTGAACCGCGCTGAAGCGGACGATCTGAAAACCCGGGATTATTTTAAGTCAAACCAGATCCCGCTCCTTCTCAAAATCCCCCTGGATCGAAAAATCGCGGAACTTTATTCCATCGGAACCCCGTTCATCGGGCCGATGCCAGAATATCGCGAAAAATTCAGGGCCCTTTTTAAAACAATCTCCGAAACCGTCAGGGTGTCGTCATGAAACAAATTCTCGTGATCAGCGGAAAAGGCGGTACCGGAAAAACCGTATTGACCGGAGCCCTGGCCGCGCTGGCCCAAAATAAAGTAATGGCGGACTGCGATGTTGACGCCGCGAACCTTTATTTACTGCTAAACCCTTCAATCCGGGAAAAACACCCGTTTCAAAGCGGCGCTTCCGCCGTTATTGACCCGGCGCTTTGCGCCCGTTGCGGGCAATGCTCGGCCGCCTGCCGCTTCGATGCCATTTCCCGGGATTTTGTCGTCAACCCGATCGCCTGCGAAGGATGCGGACTTTGCGCCCGCGTGTGCCCCGCCGGCGCGGTCATCATGAAAGAAAACACGGCCGGCGATTGGTTTATTTCTGAAACGCGTTACGGCCCTTTCGTCCACGCCAAACTCGGGCTCGCGGAAGAAAACTCGGGGAAGCTTGTGGCAAAAGTCCGCGAAACCGCCAGGGAAATCGCCGAATCAAAAGCCGCCGATTATGTGATCATCGACGGTCCCCCGGGGATCGGGTGCCCCGTGGGGTNNGTCGCTTTCAGGCGTGGATCTCGCGGTCATCGTCACCGAACCGTCGCTTTCGGCAATCCACGACGCGGAGCGGGTCATGGATCTCGCGAAACACTTTGAAGTGCCGGTCAAACTGGTCGTCAATAAATGGGACATCAATCCCGCCGCCACGGAAGATATTCAAAAGCTCTGCGACTCGCGCCATGTTCCGCTTATCGGGCTGATCCCTTTCGATCGTGTCGTCGTGGAATCTGTCCTTGCCGGAGAACCCGTCACCGAACGCGCCGGCGGCCCCTTAAAAGAAGAATTCATCAAAATTTGGGAGGCCATTCGGGATTGAACGATGTCTCGTTTTGAACGTAATCTTTACGCGCTGAAATATTTTTCTTCCGTCATCGCGGTGTCTGAAAGACATCTGGCGCATAACCCTTTGGGAAAATCATGAACGTTGCCGTCGTCGGAGCTTCTGATAAACCGAAACGATACGCCTACATGGCCGTCAGGTTACTGCTTGAAAAAGGTCATACCGTGTTCCCCGTCCATCAGCGCGTGCGCGAGATTGACGGGCTCAGGGTGTATCCGTCCCTCGGGAATATTACAGCCCCCATCGACACCATTACCCTGTACGTGGGTAAATCGACATCGGCGGCAATGGCCGCGGATATTCTGGCCTGCCGCCCGCGCCGTATTATTTTTAATCCGGGCGCGGAAAACGAGGCCCTCGAGCGACAGGCCAAAAAGGCCGGCATTCAAACGGTTCGGGGCTGCACGCTGGTCATGCTTAGAACCGGACAATTTTAAAATTTTTTCAAAATATTGGGACATTTATGAAAATCACTCTGATCGCGGAAGGCTCCACAAAAAAGGATCGCGAGGCGCTTCGCTGGGGAATCTCGTTTCTTGTCGGAAACGTTCTTCTTGACACTTTCGGCCGGGCCGACATTTTTGAGGAAAATGTTTGTCGCTACAAGATCGACCTCTCCCGGGTCAGGCATGTTGTGATCTCTCACGAAGACTGGGATCATATCGCGGGACTGGAAAACCTCCTCCGGGAGCGGCCGAAAATGAAGGTTTTTCTTTGTAAAAAAACCGGACCCGTTTTGAAAAAAATTGTCCGCGATAGCGGCGGATCGCTCACGCTTGTCGATTCCCCGCGCCGGATCGCGCCCGGCGTCTTTTCTCTCGGGCAGATGCGCGCGAACACGGGCCGCGGGATTCTTTATGAACAGGCCGTAGTCGCGAAATCCCGCGAAGGATTTTCCGTAATCACGGGTTGCGCGCATCCGGGCATTGTCCGGATCGTCAAGCGCGCCATCAAAATATTCGGGAAAAATATCAGCGCCGTCTGCGGCGGTTTTCACATGAAGGACAACACGGCCGATCAAAATCGGGAGATAATCCGTCAACTCCACGCCCTCGGGGTCAAAAGGGTCATCCCTCTTCACTGCACCGGGGCGCCGGCTTTCCGTTTATTCAAGCGAGTTTTTAAAAACAACTGCCTGCGGCTGAAGCGGGGCGGCACCCTGAAACTTTAAATAAAATTTCAAAAATCCAACTAAAGCAAAGGAGGGAGAATTTTAATTTGTGAATTAGCGTTTCTACAGTAAAATGGCCCAATCAGCGGGGGCTTGCCTGAACACCCTTCGCTGAAATTACAGAAAAAAGGAGAATCAGATCATGGGTACCAAAGGAAAAGAAATCGTGGGGGTTAATGTCGACGAACTGTTAAAACTGTTAAACAAGGCCTACGCGGACGAATGGCTGGCTTATTATCAGTATTGGGTCGGCGCGAAAGTGGCCGCCGGACGGATGCGCGGCATTATCGCCGGAGAACTTAAGGAACACGCGGAAGAAGAGCTTCGCCACGCGGACATGCTGGTCGAACGTATGCTTCAGCTTGGTGGCAAACCGCTTCTTACTCCGGAAGCGATTTTGAAGGAAACCAACTGCGGTTACGACGCCCCTGAAGATCCCTGCACGAAAAAATTGCTCGCACAAAACATCAAGGGCGAGCAGTGCGCGATCGCGACGTACAAAAAGCTTTACGATTTCGTGAAGGGCAAAGACCCGATCACGGAAAAGATCATCCTTGAAATTCTCGAGGATGAGGTCGAGCACGAAGAAGATCTTGAAGCGATCCTCGATGACATGAAAACTCCGGTCGCCTGATTACGGAGACGGATTCTCGCGGNNCGGTTCTCTGAAATGAAAACCGTCCCCGCCTGATTCCGCGTTGGTTCCTCCTAAAAATCCCTTATGCCTGACTTCAGTCAACACCACGTTGTTTTTCACATAATGGTCTTCGATGTCGCCTTCGGGAAATAAATCCACCCCGCGCAATTTCAAATTTACTTCTCTCCCGAAGTTCCCAAGTGCTATAATTTCGGGCCAGTTTCATTGATCGCGTTTCAACCCATCACGAGGAGGAGAAAATCATGATTTTGCTTCTCATTATCGCCGCCGTCGCTTTTCTTGTTTTTATCGCGGGTATCCGAATCATCCGCCCAACTCACCGGGGACTGATCGAAAGGCTCGGGAGATACGACCGTTTCGCAAATCCCGGTTTTCACTGGATCATTCCCGTTGTTGAAATGATGCACATGGTCAACACGACGGAACAGATGGTTGATGCCGACCCTCAGGAGATCATCACAAACGATAATCTGAACGCCCGCGTCGACGCGCAGGTTTATTTCAAGGTCAGACAGGATGAGGAGAGCGTCAAAAACTCCCAGTACAACGTCGATAACTACCAGTGGCAGATCGTCAACCTTGCCCGCACGACCTTAAGAAACATCATCGGCACGCTCACGCTCAAATCCGCCAACAGCGAACGCGGAAAGATCAATCTCGAACTTCACAAAACCCTGCTCGAGGAAACAAGAAGCTGGGGCATTGATATCGTGCGTACCGAGCTTAAAGAAATTGACCCTCCGAAGGACGTCCAGGAAACCATGAACAAGGTCGTGAAGGCCGAGAATGAAAAGATCTCGGCCGTGGACTTCGCGACAGCCGCGGAAACCGTCGCGGACGGAGAAAAACGCGCTTCCATTAAAAAAGCCGAGGGGGTCAAGCAGGCCAAAATTTTGCAGGCGGAAGGAGAGGCTGAAGCGATCCGTCTCGTGAACGAGGCCGCCAATAAATATTTCGTGGGAAACGCGCAAATCTTCAGGAAACTGCAGGCTGTCGAAAACGCCCTCGAGCATAACGCCAAGATCGTGCTACCGTCCAACGCCGAACTCATCAACGTAATCGGCGACATGGCGGGTATCACCCCGATCCCGGTAAAAAACCGTCCTCAGTCAACAGTTTAGGCGCTGAATTTGTTCTGATCTTGTCGGCTCAAAAGCATCCTTGAAACGCAGGCCTGGAGTATTTCTCCTCTATATGACGTTGTGTGTTTTACCTTAAATGGATCGATAAGATTACTGTGAGGTTTGTTACGGTTTAAACCTGACGAGATAGCAGGACCACCCACAATTTAAAAATTAGCAACGCGGAGAATCATTTAATGGATTTTACTGTTAGTTTCCTAAGGCTCGATTTCTCGACGGGTTTGCAAAATCTCATTTTTCCCCATGGATTCAGATCCTTGCCCCTGCCCCAACTGGAAATGGGAATTCTGGCCTTCCAACTTTGGAAGTATTTCTGGCAACTATTCGGCGCCAATATCTTATCGCAAGCCAGGTATTTAGGTTGCTTGACAATGTCTCCCGAAGCAATATCTGTCAATTAAATTCAAATCTACTGGGGCCATGAACTAAATGAGCGCTGCTTTGGAGAAAAAACAAGACGCTGAATCAAAAATGAAGATCGGGTTAATACTACCGGCAAATATATGGGGATGCCCATACACCAACATCTACACAGAAATATTAAAAGAAAACAAAGTTGATTTTGATTTAATTTCTTGGAATAGAGACGGATCGGAAAATAATACGGGGCTTCAGTTTGAAAAACAGCTCTGTCGCAAAAACAGATATTCGAAACTAATTCCTTATCTTTCCTACATTTCTTTCATCAAAAAAATTATACGGAAAAACAAGTACAACAAATTGATTATACACGGTTCCCAGATAGCGATCCTGCTTTCTTCTTTTTTGCGAAAACACTACAACAAACGATATATATTTGATTACCGCGACATAACAATCGATCAGTTATGGTATTTTAAAAGGAATCTTCACGCCGTTTTGAGAGGTAGTTTCGTCAATATCATCTCCTCTCCTGGGTTTAAAAAACACCTTCCTAACAGCTACGAATACTTCTCATCTCACAATTTTAACGTCGAGGAGGCTAGGCAAGCCTTAACTACCAAAACCAATAATACCAAGAGTGATATCATTCGCGTCCTAACCATAGGGACCATCCGTGATTATGTTTCTAACGTTGAGGTGATAAAAGCGCTGGCCAACAAACAGGGGTATTTGTTGCAGTTCGTAGGAAAGGGCGTTGCTCAACCATTGATTGAGCAATACGTAAAAATAAATAATGTTCGCAACATCGAACTTGAAGGTTATTACCCCAAAAAAAATGAAGCAAAATACATCACGGGTAGCACCATCCTAAATATATTTCTTCCCAAAACAAGCCATCGTTGTTCGGCAGCGCTGGCGAATCGCTTCTACCATGGGCTAATTCACAAAAAGCCGATGATTGTAACCGCTCACAGCACGCATAGTGAGTTCATTGTAAAGAATCAGTTGGGGCTAGCACTGGATGATTGCGCCAATTTGGACAAAAAAATAAAAAACTTTTTACAATCGCTTGACCAAAACAAATTTAGTGACCGGTGCAATAGTTTGTTAAGGACATTTATTGAGGATTATCAACTATTCAAGTCGATCGTTGTCTCTTTTATAAAAACTTAATTTTCTTCCCTAAAAATAATCCAAAAATACTTGGAAGCGAAAAATTCTAACTCTGGGTCAGGTGAGAAGCACAAACTTAAACACTCCGCTTGTGGTCTGGTCGGTCCCGGAACCGGCGATATCCTGAACGCATCCGACGTCAAATCGAAGATGGTCATTCACGGGAATAATCGCGCCCAAAACCACCGTGACAAGTTTTGAGCCTTTTCCGGATTGCTCAAAATGATGGTTATAAATCACCTCGACCTGCGGCTTGAGCCAATTGAGCACGTGATATCCGGCGCCCGCGGCCAGGGTCATTGTCCCCGCGTCATTTTCCCTTCGCGCTTTGTGGGCGATCGGAATGTCGTAGCCAACGTTACCACTCATCGTCCACCGACGGATGTCTTTCGTCACGGCCAAAACGTTCCCCAAGCTGACATATCCCTGCGAGGGCCCGAGATGGTCAAGATTACTCCGTCGACCGGTCGGTATGGTGATGGAAGGAACATACGCCACTCGAAAAGTCTCGTCTTGTGATTGATAAAAACGCCATCGGGCGTTCAGGACAAGATCCGTAAGACCGTGACCCCGGTGCGGGCCATCGGCCTCGCCGCCGGTTTCATCGTCATAACTCTCTTTATCCAGCAGATAGGCAAATCCCTGGGTCACTCCGAAATCAAACCCCTTGAATATACCAATGTTAGCCTGGGTCTCAAACCCGTGTTCCCTGAGAAACTTCCGCTTGACGCGCCGGCCATTCGTCTCCCACTGTTTTTTGGATCCGGTGATCGAGTACGTATTCACCCATTCAACATGTCCCGGATCAACCGGAGTGGCATCCACGACTATAAGCTTTGTGGCCTCCGGCTGAAAAGCCGCTGTCTCCTGCGCTTTTGATGAAAGAACGGTTGTTTGTGAATAACCCAAATCCCTCTCCTGATATTCTTTCAGGGCACAGTCCGCCGCGTGCAAAAAACCCGGCAAGAACAAACCACATAGGATAAAAAATACTGTTTTCTTCATTTTTTTATCGGCGGGG
>DCTJ01000030.1:57725-67614 GCA_002329545.1 Candidatus Omnitrophica bacterium UBA1443 | reverse complement strand
TTTTAAAAAAGCGAACCAGAAGAATAATAACGGCCGCGGCAACGATCAATAACGCGATAATTTCATTCATGTCCATCATGTTTTTATCTTAGGGTCACGAATCAAAAAATACTCACCATGCCAATAAAGCATACACATACCGTGATACTCATTATTATCAAAATCCCAACAATCACTTTTCCCAGTCATCAATCCATCTCAGTGGGTAAGGCCATTAGTCTCCGACAACAAAAAAGAGGTATGAAAAATTCAACCCTGTCCCAGCCCGCGCTTCGCCCTCACGCATTTCTTTTTTCGCGCCACGACAAGATCGTTACTTTCCTGTTCCCAGCAAAATGCTTCGGATTGTTTTCAGGAAAATCTGCAAATCCAAATCCAGAGAAATATTCTTAAGGTAATAAACATTAAAACAAAATTTCTTTGGATAGTCCTTAAAATCGGAAACATGCCCCAAATTCACCTGAGCCCATCCACTAATTCCCGGTCGTACTGAAAAAATAATATCGTAATGGGATATCTTCCGGCGACAATGCTTGACAAAATAATCGGTTTCGGGCCTCGGTCCAATAAGGCTCATGTCTCCTTTAAGAACATTTAAAAATTGCGGAAGCTCGTCGATTCTGAATTTTCTTAGAATCCTTCCGAACGACGTAACTTTGGGTGATCGCCCCTTGACTGCAGACATAGATCTAAGTTTATAAATCGAGAATCTTTTTCCATCTTTTCCAATTCTTTTTTGCACAAAAAAAATCTTATCAATTCCCTGAAAAGAAAGCAGAAAGATAGATAGCGCTAAAATTGGGAGTGTCAGTATTAAAAGGGAGGCGCTGAACGTAATATCCAAAAGTCTTTTCAAATGCAGGTAATGTTTTGTTCGAACATCTGACGCCAGGGAAAGAATAAATTTTGGATCAATAACCTTATAAGGGATGGATCCACTTAACCTTTCAAAGAGGTGAACCGCACTGACCATCTGAATTTTTCTCCCGATCAAAAAGCGCATGACCTCAAATTCCGAGGCCTTATTATTCTCTTCACAAGCGAGTACCAAAAGATCGACATTGTACCAATCTAGAAGACTGACTAACTGCCCAACATGCCCAAGTATTCCCTTGCCTTTGGCTTTTCTTTTCCCTACATCGTCATCTTCCGCGATATATCCGATCACATCCATACCCGAACAATAAGTTGTATCGATAAGATCATGGATTTCAGACGCAATAGGTCCGGTCCCTAAAATTACTGTTTTCTTGTCTAAAAAGCGGCCTTGAAAAATAATATCGTAAATGCATCGGGTCACGATGGCGGAGATTAATATCTGCCCGATAAAATAAAAGAAAAACATTCGCGGCAAGAAAAACCTGTTCAGCATAAAACAAATGAATCCATAGGCCAGTACCCCGAGAGCGCCCCCCAAAATCACATCTACGACCATTTTAGGGCTTTTGAATTTTTTGAAGGGATAATAGAGATCAAAAATGTGATAAGAAATCGGGAAAATGAAAAAGAAAATCCACAGTGATGACAAGCAGGGAGGCTTCCAACACCCCCTTGACCAAAAAAACCAAGAAGTGTAGTAGGCCACCAAAATTGTTATCAAATCACACAATATTAAAAATAAGCTCCGTTTAGAGATATGTCTCATCTGTCTCAACCTAATGTTATTTCTTTTGTGACCACTGCTATAACACACGGACCCCGACGCAAACAAATTTAGTCTAGGTGACCCTTCAGTAGCCGTCAACGGCGTCTATCATGCCGCTATATTGACCGTGACAAAAAAGTCGCGGCTGATTTTCTTTATTTGATACTCCTTACAAATGATATCTCTGAATAAAGCATGTAATTCTTTTTCAGAATACATAAAGAGGGGACACTTCTTGGTATATCTTAGTTTTCTCTGCCATGCAAGCAATCCGGAAGAATCGGGAAAACTAAAAAAGGCTTTCTCCCTTGTCAAAGAGAGGATTCTTTCTACAACTTTTTTCGCGTCTTGAACATAATCCATGAATCCCATCGCCACAGCATAATCGAACTTATCCGCAAAGGGATAGGTCATAAAATCAGCATGAATAAATTTACACCGATGGCCATCCTCTTCATTTTTAACCTTTTGTTTCGCTAGGTTGATCATCGACTTGGAAAAATCCACCCCACAAACATGTGCCGCTCCTCTTTTTGCCAAAGCAATCGCATACACTCCGGGGCCACAACCGATATCAACGACCGTTTTCCCCCGCACTGGCTCACAACCCGCCAAAGTCTGGACATATCGAAGATACATGCTCCTTCTAAAAAGGCGATCTCCCAACTTGCCAAAAAACGACCTCTTACTACCATAGATTAAATGAAAACCGTCTGCGTAAGAATCAAAAAAATCTTTAGCGCGGGTCTGCATCTTTGTCATCCTCCAAAGAAGCCTTGTATTCCTTGATATATGTTTCAAACGTCATAAACGGGAACGACCCCAAAATTCGGTCTATTTTTTGCCAAGTTGTTTTTAGGTTAACGTAGGATTTGAACCGCCGTTGCAAATTCATTGGCAACCTGGGGTGATCGGGATCGATTTCTCTTGGATGTAAATAAAAAATTAACGGACGATTTTCTTTCAATACACGATAAGCCATTTTTCGAATGAGAAAATATGGGAACAATCTCAGATACCCTCCGCCAAAAAAACACACGGGAATCCCTAGAACTTCTGCAACAGAGACCGGAAACTCTAGGATTTCTTTTGATCCATCTTTTATCACATAGGGCGCATAACGCCTTGTCCTCATCCCCCCGTGCCCCCGACGCGCCGGGAAAACACTCGCATCATAAACATATCCTGACTCCATCAACTTTTCGAAAAACCACGGAGTCTGCGGAGTCACCGAAAATCCCGAGGCTCGATATCCCGACACGGAAGTTCCAGTAAGATCTTCAAGAATCATCTTGGACCGTCTGGCATCCTGAAAAAATTCCTGGGCTGTTGTCTGATAAACAAGCCTGTGAGAGTAACCATGAGAGGCAATTTCATGGCCTCTAGCCTTTGCTTCTCGAACCAGATGAGGATACTTTTCGGCAATCCAGCCCAAGAAAAAACAAGTCGCAAATACTTTTTTTTCGCTCAAAACATCCAACAACCTTTGAAAATTATTTTCAACACGGGATTCCAGGGCGTCCCATTGTGTTATGTCGGGAGTCGATGGGAGGTCCAGTATGTGGAACCAATCTTCGACATCTATCGAAAAAATACATTTTCTATTAGGTTTTTTCATGGCTTTCGGAACATCCCCTTTTTTTTCGCGGGCAAACAACTCTCAGCTTTTGAGATCATTCCCAGAAAAAGACCCATCAGCTTCCCTTATCCAGCAATCTAGTTTTTGAAACAACATGCTTCTGTCAAAGTTTTTATCACTATACTCCCTTCCCCTGGATCCCATCTTCAAGCGATCTTCGCTCGACATTTGATACATTTTCAACACCTCGCCAGCCAATAAGGCGGAATCTCCAGGAGGACAAACAAGGCCTGCCCCAGTTTCCCGTATCAAATGAGCCGCTTCGCCCTCTAGGGCGGCAACTATGGGCTTACCACATGCTAAATAAGACTGTATTTTCCCTGGAACGAATGTCGACAAACCAGGATCTTTTTTAAGGGTCACAAGCATCACATCAGCCAGAGAAAAAAGCTCCGGCATTTTCTCCGAAGGATATTTCCCTATGAAATGGAAATGTGTCGCCAGTCCCCGCGAACTGACCGCTGTTTTTGCCCAAGCAGCCATACGTCCGTCCCCTGCAATAATCCAATGAATATCGTGGTACGGTTTCAATCGTTCGGCCGCGGCAACAATTGTGCCGAAATCCTGGGGTTCTCCAATGTTCCCGGCAAACAGAACGCGAAACCCTCGAGGAAGATCTTCAAAAAATTTTCCCGTTTTTTCTTTTAGAGATATCTCCCGATACACGGGTTCCACCCAATTGGGAAAGTACAAAATCTGTTCTTCCGATACCCCGCGGGCCTGAATACTTGCCACAAATCCCTTTGAGGAAACCAATATCTTGTCACATGACCTGTAAATCCAGCGCACCAAAACATCCACTAACGTCACTCCCCAAGAAGACCTACAGAAACCTACTACCTCCAAACTTTCAGGCCACAAATCAAGAACCCAAAACAAAAGTGGCGCAGACTTCAACTTTTTTAATACCACAGCCGGAATCCCGACCGTAACAGGAGAAGTTTGAAAAACAAAGATCGCTTCAAATTTTCCACGGCACAAGAAAGGGCCCCATAAACTGGCACAGAAAGCAAACGAAAGATAGTTAAGAGTAAGTCTCAGCTTGCCACCATTCCCCCGGGGGACAAGCGGTACGCGAAAAATTTTTACCCCCTGATACTCCTGCCTAAGATTTTTAAAATAACCGTACCCATCATAAAAATCACCTTGAGGATAGTTCGGTATTCCGGTAAGCACCACAACCTCGTGCCCTTTTTCGACAAGTCCCTTCGCAAGATCATTGATGCGAAAATTTTCCGGCCAAAAATATTGAGTGATGATAAGGATACGCATTAAAATTCACTTTTCCTTAAAAAATTCGGATCCCGAACCCCTAGGATGTTCCGAAATATCTTACGGCTCTTTGCCGATATTTTTTAGCCTGCCTTAGTAAGAAAAAACCGATGGTTAATATTATTTTTTATCGGCGGGAAGACAGGTTTTTCCGCAGTTTCGGCAACCCCCACCGCCTGTTTTAAAAAAGCGAACCAGAAGAATAATAACGGCCGCGGCAACGATCAATAACGCGATAATTTCATTCATGTCCATAAATACCTCGTGGATACAGGTCAAGGATAGCGGATTGTTTAAACTCCAAAGCTCCATCCTTCCCCGTCATCCGCATCCGTCCTCCTCTCCTGTCTTTTATTGAAATCCCAATAACCGTCCTCCCTGGTAGACAATAAACGCGCCGCCCCAGGCAAGAACGGTCATGTAAAAAATAGTGAAAAAAGTCCATCCCCAGGAACCCGTCTCTTTTTTGAGAATGACATACGTTGAAAAACACTGGCACGCGAACACGTAAAACACCATCAACCCCACAGCCACCAAAGGGGTATAAAGCGCTCCTCCGGTCGTGGGATCCTCCGCCGACCGAAGGGCGTGAATAAGTCCGGCGGTCACTCCTTCTCCTTCACTTCGCGCGTGGTGCACAATCGCGAGGGTGCTAATCAGCAATTCGCGGGCCGCGCACGAGGCCACAATCCCAATTCCGATTTCCCAGTTAAAACCGAGCGGACGGATCACAGGCTCAATCATTCGCCCAAGAGATCCCGCGTAGCTTGACTGAATCTGGATCGCTTTCTGGTCGCGTTCGATCTCTTCAAGCTTCGTGTCAAGCGCCTCCCCGCTCAGTTCGCTCAGGGCCTGCCTTCTGGCACTCTCAAACCGCGCTTCAGCGGCCGGATTTTTAGGATAACTCACGCAAAACCAGAGCACGATCGAAAAAAGAAATATCACGCTTCCGGCCCGAACCAAAAACTCCTTGGACCGATCCCACATAACCGCGAAGACATTCGCCAGATTCGGCATCCGGTACGGCGGCAGTTCGAAGACAAACGGCATCCGGTTCCCTTTTAGAAAAGTCTTCCGAAAAATAGCCGCCATCCCAAGTCCGGTCCCGATACTTAAAAGGTACATCGCGAGAAGGGTCACTCCCTGAAGCGAGATAAATCCAAAGAAGAACTGGGACGGAATAAAAGCGGCCGTCAATAACGTGTAAATCGGAAGTCTCGCGCTGCAACTCATAAGCGGCGCGACCAGGATCGTCGCGAGCCGGTCGTTTCTGTCCTCGATCGTCCGGGTAGCGAGCACTCCGGGTACCGTGCACGCGAAGGAACTTAACAGAGGCAAAAACGACTTACCATTCAGGCCTACTGTTTTCATGACACGGTCCAGCACAAAGACCGCGCGCGCCATGTAACCGGTATCCTCAAAAAAAGCGATAAAAAAGAAAAGGAGCATGATTTGCGGCAAAAAAACCACGACGTTTCCGACGCCGGCGATCACGCCGTCCACTAAAAGACTTTGTAACGCGCCGTCCGGCAGGACTTTTTCCAAAAAAACCGAAAACCTTTCGATGGTACGGGAAATCCAGCTCATGGGGATCTGAGCCCACGAAAAAATCGATTGAAAAACAAACGCCATGACCCCCATAAAAGCGAGAAGTCCCCAGACCCGGTGAGTCAAAACTCTGTCCAGCTTTTCAGAAACGCCGCATGTTTCGCCTTCGGCCCGGCGGACCACCGCGTGGACGATATTTTCGATCATTCGATACCGGATCTCGGGAGCGACAAAAACTCTCTTCGACGTGTCCCCGGGGAATGACACGGACGCTTTCTCGCTTGATTTTTTTTTGAGTTCTTTCCAGATAACCCGCTTGAGTTTTTTGATATAAGTCCCCTGCATTCCCGCCGCCGGAACACAGCGGACACCCGTCATCGCCTCAAGTTTCACCAGATCAATCTCCAGCCCCGTTTCACGCGCGATGTCCCACATATTGATCACAAAAATGGTCGGGAGACCCAGGTCGGCTGTTTGAGTAGCCAAATAAAGATTCCGTTCAAGATTATTCGCGGCAAGTATCACAAGCACTAGATCCGGCGGAGGCATTCCCTTTTGCGCTCCAAACAGCACGTGGTGCACGACCTGCTCATCCGGTGATCGCGGTTGAAGGCTATAAGCTCCGGGAAGATCGATGACGGACACCTTGCGACCATCCGCCAGCGTCATGCTCCCCGCCCGTTTTTCCACAGTGACGCCCGGATAATTGCCCGTCGTGTGACGAAGCCCCGTCAGGGCGTTAAAGATCGTTGTTTTCCCTGTGTTGGGATTTCCGACAAGTACGATTTCTTTAGTTTTTTTTCCGTTCTTATGACTCATGTTTTTATATTTCAGCTCGCCCCTTTGTCGGTTTTCCGGAAAGGGACCGGAACACACGCCGTGGAGGAAATTTTTGCCTTTGTCATTTTGAGATTTGATGTTTGTCGCGCCATTCTTGACCCCCGCGGTGTCCGCGCCTGTTTTCACAACCGCATGGTTCCTCGTCCCTGATAACAAGAATGTGCCTCGCATCCTCCTTGCGAATAGAAAGATGATAGCCCCGGATGGACAGTTCCATCGGATCCCCGAGAGGCGCGCACCGCCTCACTCGCAAACGTGTCCCCTCGACAAGCCCAAGCTCCTTCAGCCGGTGATGCAACTCTTTGGGCTCTTGGTAGCCGTGGACCCGCCCCCCTTCGCCCGGCAGCATTCTGTCCAATGTAACGAGATTCATTTCCGGCATTTCGCGCAAAGCCCCACAAGTTGATGACAATGATATTCCAGCTTGAAACCTACCCGTTGAGCGATGGTCTCCTGGAGTTTTTCAATATCCGTGTCTTCGAATTCCGCCACCTTTCCGCACTGCCGGCACAAAATATGATCGTGATGTTTTTTTTGATAAGCGGATTCGTAAAAAGTGTCCCGGCTTGTTTTAAAGCTCTGCTCAATCACACCCGATTCAAGAAGGATGGGGATGTTGCGGTAAACCATGTCGCGAGAAACCTTCAGTCCCTGGTCGTGGAGACGTCGCACCAGTTCATCCACATTGAAGTGTCCGCGTTGCCGCCTGACTCTTTCAAGAAGACGCAACCTTTCCGCGGTAACACGATAACTTTTTTGCCTCAAAAATTTAGAAAAATCCCTTTTCCTTTTTGATTTCATGGGAATCCCTTCTGGAGCTTATCAAGACTTATTCTTGATAAGGAATATAGCAGAACGGATATGGGGCGTCAATCAATGAACGGGAAGGCAAACTTCAAAGCTAAAAGAAGGCGGGGAAACAGCGAATCAAATTTACGGCTATTTTCTTGTGTTTACGCGGTCTCAAAACCTAAAACTTTAAGAGAGTCACCATGCCCAGTAGCACCGCCAATACGGTCAGCCACCCGCCAAGCGTTCGGGTGCCGCGGAGCTCTCTCGCCGGATCGATCGGCTCGACTTTCCAGTTAAAATATTTCATGATTTTTTGGTAAAGCAAGATGGACCGCTCCGGTTTCAGGATCGACAAAAGACCCAACCCGAGGGACAAAGCCGCGACGATGAAAAAAATCACGGACGGCGAAAAAAAGAAACAACCGGACAAGGGACATTGCATTGAAAACCTCCTTTTAAGTTAAACGCGGGCCAGAAACGGTTCCACAAGTGTTTCCACCCCGTTGATTCTCGAAAGATCGGAAATCTCGAAAGGGGCCCATGAAGCCGCTTCTGGAGAGCCCGGGGATCAGGAAAAATCCGGCCCGCTCTGATTTTCTTTATCCTCTATCGCCCGCTCACTCCCACGCGCTCTGGTAACCGCCGACGGTTTCCATGTATTTTAAAAGATCGTCATAAAAGGGCAGGCGGCAAAGGGTCGCGCTGTCGCCCACGAGAATCAGTTTGCGTTTCGCGCGTGTTATCGCGACATTCATCCGTCGCGTATCCGCCAGAAATCCAACCTCCCCTTCGGAGTTTGACCGGACGAGCGAAACGATCACGACTTCCTTTTCACGACCCTGAAACGCGTCCACGGAATCAATTTCAAGCTCCCTGATCTCACCCGGATCCTGGCTGTCTCCCATCATCATGCCGGTCAACAATTTAACCTGGGCGCTGTAGGGGCTGATGATGGCAATATCGGCCGGCCGGACTCCGGCTTTGAGGATTTTATCCAGTTCGCGAACAACCCGTTTCGCCTCCTGGGGATTTGACCAACTGCCGGTCCCTTCCTCGCCTTCCTCCTCATAACCCAGTCCCGCGGTATCAAGAAAAATCGCCGGGGTAAGGTCCAGGCCCTTTCCGTTCACGAAAGGAAGATCCGTGAGCTGGTGACAGCAAACCCGTTCGTCGGCCACCAATTTTCCGTCATAAAATTTTTTCGACGGAAAATTCATGATGTTCTCGTGCATGCGATACTGCCGTTCAAGCCGGATTTTGCTATCATCACCAAGTTTTTCATAAAAACGTTCAAAAAGCGTCAGGGCCAAGGAGCCCTCTCTTCCTTTGAAAAAAGAATGAACCGTCGGTGGAAGCTGGCGGTGATCGCCCGCCATAATCACTTTCCCCGCGTAAAGCATCGGGATCCAGGTCGAGGGCTCAATCCCCTGGGTCGCTTCATCAATAATGACCCAGTCAAATGACTTGGCCTTGATAATCGGGTCCGCCGCGCCCACGTGCGTCGCTACCACAATGTCGGACGAGTTCCACACCTGTTTAAAAATCTGGGCCCGTAGGTCCCGGATGTCTTTACGAATCTGTTCGATCTCCGTCCGCATTTCCTGACGTTCTTCCCATTCAATGACGCGACGAACCTGCCGCCGCTCCTTTTGTCTGGAAATCTGTTCAAGTCGCGCCTCATTTTCCTCGATCATTTTCGCGAAGGGATGGGCGGCAAGTTTGTAGCTGAACGTGTGTTCGCGTATCCGTTCACTCACGCGAGNNTTGTCCAAGTCTTGTTACCGGAGCCTTGTGGGCCGCGAGACATTCCACCAGATGATCGCAGGCGGCATTGCTCGGCGCGGACACCAGAACCGTTTCACTCCGGGCGACGGCTTGCCGGATTATCTCGATCAGTACCCGGGTTTTCCCCGTCCCCGGAGGTCCATGAACAAGCAGAACATCCTTCGCTTCATGGGCCATGCAAACCGCTTTTTGCTGAATTTCATTGAGGGTCGAATCCAAAAAGGGGAACTTCGTGACGGACACGGGGTCGTCAAACTTCGGCGTTCGCAAACCGAGACTAATGTCACGGAGAACCGCGATCCGGGAATGGTCGGCCTCTTTGACGAGTCTCAAGGCTTCCCGCATTCGTTCATACGTGGACAAATTGG
>DCTJ01000030.1:41606-57677 GCA_002329545.1 Candidatus Omnitrophica bacterium UBA1443 | reverse complement strand
CCGTGATTCGCGTCCGGTCTCTTTCGTAGACCGCGCCCACGGGGCAATCCGCCTCTGGTGTTTGAAATCCCGAAAGTCGAACGATATCCCCCACGGCTAAACTGTACCTCGGCAAGGGACGTTTTGTTTTCAGCGCGAAGGTCAGCAGCTTTTGCCCGGAAGGATTGTAATGAACATCCAGCAGCTCAAGCCGATAAATGGCCTTGCCGCCCCGCTCCCTGTCCTCCGGTTTTTGATCGATAAAATCCCTCTGAAACCGGTCCTGTTCGGAGCGTTCCTCGGCGCGAAGCAGTTTGTTTAAATGAAGGAAATGCCGTTCGATGACGGCGGTGTCGCCCACCCAGATTTCACGTTCTTCGGGTTTTTCCAGCTTTTTTTTAGGAGGGGCTTTTCGCTTTTTGGGATCAGGATGATCACGGTACGTATGAGCCATTTGTCATCTTTCGGATTTAAGTCCAAAATTCAAACTGGTTTCGGAATGGATGATCCGCCTCCGGTCCCATCGGGTGACAGGTCGGGAATTTCAGACAAATTCCTGAAACTATTCTCCAATGATCTTTACAAGCACGCGCTTTTTCCGCTGTCCGTCAAACTCGCCGTAAAAAATCTGCTCCCACGGGCCAAAATCCAGTTTTCCGTCCGTGATGGCCACGACCACTTCGCGGCCCATGATCGTTCGCTTAAGATGCGCGTCCCCGTTGTCTTCCCCAGTCAAATTGTGCTGGTACCTGTCCCGACCGTACGGCGCCAGTTTCTCAACCCAATTGAGAAAATCCCGGTGAAGGCCGGGCTCGTGATCATTAATGAAAACGCTCGCCGTAATATGCATGGCATTCACGAGGCAAAGCCCCTCCTTCACCCCGCTTTTTTGAATCACCGATTCAACTTCATCCGTGATATTCACAATCGCGTAGCGGTCTTTCGTGTTCATCCAGAGGTACTCAGTGTGAGCGGTCATCACAAAATCTCCCGTCTTAGGGGGCATTCTATCACAAAAGCCGGCATAAAAACGTTCGGGGTGGACGCCGCTCAACTGCCCTGGGTACTCGCCGTGAGGATTATCTCGGGTCGTGCCCAAACGGGGAAATACAAGCGTTTATGAATTTAGGCGTCCGCCCGAAAGTGAGAGCGACGAATTAAATTCGTAACTGATTTTTTGTATTCGCCTAGTTCGACAAGACTTCCACGGTAGGAGTGAAAATGGTTTCCGGTTCAATCACCGGGCCGTAGCAGTTATTGCCGGGAAACGGGAAACTCACGACGTCATAAACCCCGACCGCCGCCCGACGAACCGTAAAAACCGTTCCGCGAAGGACATGATAAAAAAGGGCCGTCATGTAATCCGGACTCTTTTCAACGGAAGCCGGGACCTGGGTAATATACTCCCCCCAGCAAGTCGCGATATTAGTCACTCCCCGCGCAAGTTTCGAGGCCGCGTTATCCGCCTGAAGTTTTTCGGCCGCGATCGCGGAAGTGCCCGTGGCAAGGCCCANNAACGCCAATAAAATTTTTTTCATTTCTATCCTCCGGGTTTTAGATGATCAGTACGCCGTTCGTTAAAATCGGGTAATCATTGCTCGTGTCTTGTTTCCCTCTTTTCAAAGGGGAACCCAACGGGGTCAAAAAAGCCCCACATTCCCCCGAAAGGAAATTTCTCCCGAACCTGGCAAACAGGACAACAAACCGGTTAATAAATCGTCCATTTATAACAAATTTTGAGGTTTTTTATACCACGAATTCTTCAGAGTCAAAGATCGCCGTCCCCGCCAAACCCTTCCGTCTGAAAAACTTCGATCTTCGCTCCAGACAGCTCGGTCTCATCGAGACCCGCCTTTTCAAGAGCGCAACTTTCAAAAAAAGTCTTCGCGTCCCACCCTGTTTCAATCGCAACCTCCGGAAGATAGACCCCTTTTTTCCAGCCGCAACTCACAATAATCCCGTCTATTCCGACACGAATGTCTTTATAGGAACGCACGGGCGTCGGCTCCGTCAGCAAAGAGACATGGATATGAAGGCCGTCCAATTCACTCAGCGCGAGCGGAGGGAACCTCGGGTCTTCAAACGCGGCGGCCAGCGCCATACGCCGGATACTTTCCCGGAGCGGCTCATGGCCGATGATCTGACCAATGCAACCTCGCAACATTCCTTTGCGTTTTAATGTCACGAAAATTCCGCGTTTTTTTTCCAGGAATTCTTCGGAGAGGTCCAACTCGGGCTCCGGCCCGTGAGTGAGTCGCGCTTTCAATAAGTCATTGATGTAACGAAGTATTTTTTGTTGTTCGGATTGACTTAGCATCATCTCGGCCACTCTCTCTTCGATCGGGCCGCGAATCCGGCCCCGTGTTCATGCCTCCGGATTAACTTTGTACGCCATCGCCGCGTAACCGACAACCGATCCTTTTTCTCCCGTAATATCTCCCGAGTTCGCGTACTTAAGAAGCCGGGGACCTTCCCACCCCAATTTTTCCGCCAAAAACAAGGATGTAATCACGGGGCCAAAGCCGCAAGCTTCAATCTCGCCCGCGTAGTTTGAACGTTCAAGTCTCCTCACATCACGATCCCCTATCATTCGAATCAGCTTATGGTCCATGTCCACCGCTTCTTTGTAGGGATGAAAATGTGACAGGTCCGTGCTGAAAACAAAAAGGGCGCGCTTTCCGGCAAGCTCGCGGCTCAACGCTTCCGAAAGCGCCTCCGCGTTCGCCACGGATGGCTCACCGATATAAACGGGTAAGAGGGTAAAATCCTTGACCGCCATCTGAAGAAAAGGGAGCTGAACCTCCAGGGAATGTTCATTCAGATCTCCCGGGATGGTGTCGGCCAGATAAGGACTGGCGTCTCTGATTTTTTCGGCAAGTGTTTTGTTCACGGGGATCCGGCCGAGAGGCGTTTCATAAAAATCCGCTTTATCAATAAAGACGCCTTGAATAAAAATCCGGTGAAGGAAGGCCGCCACAACAATCACCTCTGCCTGGGCTCCGTCAATCGCGCGATAGGCTTCCGCAGCAATTCCTCCGGAGTACATGTACCCCGCGTGCGGAACAATAAGCCCCCGAACGGAAGGATCGGGCCGCGAACTCGCGTGGTCGAGAAAAGTCCGCACCTCGTGTCGTAAAACATCCGGCCGGTCAGGATAAAACTGTCCCGCGACAATTCCTTTCCTGATGATCGGCTTTTCGTGAGACATGGTCTTTACCTCCCCGGGTTATTCTACCTTCAAAAAACCTTCGCGCAACCTTCCTGTCTGACTATAATGAAGCCATGTATCAAGTCAGGATCGCGTCTTTTGACGCTAAACCCCATGTCAAGATTTCATTCGAAAAATGCTAATCGCGCCTGCCAATGTTTCTCACGCTGTTAAAGTTGTCGAACGGTTTAAAACGCTTTTCATCATGATCAAATATTAGTATCCATACCCTTTTATGCTTGATCGATTTTTTAAACTCCGGGAACGACACACCACCCTTGGCACCGAGGTTGTTGCGGGAACCACGACATTCCTGGCCATGGCTTACATTATCCTTGTCAACCCCGCCATCCTTGCTTCGGCGGGAATGGATAAAACAGCCCTGATCCTTGTCACTTGTCTTGCCACGGCGCTGGCGACACTCGCCACGGGACTTTTTGCCAATGCCCCCATCGCGATGGCGCCGGGCATGGGACTGAATGCGTTCTTCGCCTACTCCCTGGTCCTGACAGACCACCTCACCTGGCAAACGGCGCTTGGTGTCGTCTTTTTATCCGGTCTCTTTTTCTTTTTACTGACTGCCGTGGGGATCCGTCAAAAAATCGTCGAGGCAATCCCCCGCTCCCTGATTTCGGCGGTTTCGGCCGGGATCGGCCTTTTCATTACGTTCATCGGTCTGGTCAACCTCGGGATCATTCAAAAAAATGAGGTGACGCTTGTTGCCGCGGCACCGATTACTCCGACCGTCATGGTCGGCCTGGCAGGTTTTTTGCTGATGCTTCTGCTTGAAATGCACCGGATCAAGGGGGCCATGATTTTGGGAATCATGATGTCAACTCTGATCGCGCTTTGGACAGGACTGGTGCCGTGGCCGAAGGAATTTGTCACGTTTCACTTTGACCTGAGCCCTATCGCTTTTAAACTGGATATTCTCGCCGCGCTCAAAGGGGGCCTCTTTGGCGCGATCTTCAGCCTGATGTTCATGCATCTTTTCGATTCGATCGGCTCCCTTGTTGCCTGTTGCCACCAGGCAAAAAGGGTCGATGAAAAAGAGCGTTTGATCGGCCTTGACCGGCTTCTCTCGATCGACGCGCTCGCGAGCATGGCGGGCGCCATCCTTGGCACTTCCACGATCACCGCTTATGTCGAGTCTGCCACCGGAATCGGCCAGGGAGGGAGAACGGGGCTTACGTCCGTTGTGACCGCTCTTCTTTTTGTTCTCGCGATCATCTTTGTCCCGCTAATCTCTGTCGTGCCTGTTTACGCCACCGCCCCCGCCCTGATCCTTGTCGGTTTTTTCATGATCAAGGAAGTGCGGGAAATTAATTTTGAGGACGTGGAAAAAGGCTTTCCGGCATTTGTGATTATCGTGATGATCGCGTTAAGCTATTCCATAGCGACCGGCCTTGCATTCGGGTTCCTCAGCTATGTCCTTTTCAAGATCCTCCGCCTGAAGTTCGCGGAGGTGAAACCGGTCATGTGGGTCATTGCCGGTTTGTCATGTCTTCATTTTATAGTTTGAGAATCCAGTCAATGAAAAACCATATTCTTTCAGTTCAAAGTCGGTGAATTACCCTTTCCTTGGGGGCGGGATACTTTATGAGTTTTTTCGCCAGACTGACCCGCTTTCTTCAGGATTCTCTGCCAAAGAATTTGGATTTGTTGGGCCAAGTCATTTTTCTCGACCTTCTTCCCCAGCCGTTTGATCCGCCGGTCGAATTCCTTACTGATGGCGCTGTCCGGGACACCGTTAATGATCTCCTGCAAATCTTCCCGCCGGATTTCCCGAAGGCGTGTAATCAGCTGTTCGCGAGTCATCGTCTGGGAAAACCCGTTTTCGATCTTGATCCGCACCGGCAGTTTTTCAATTAGTAACCAGTAAGACCCGTAGCGGACCATAAAATCTTCGTCGGAAGTTTTATCAAGACGTTCGATATAACGCTGTTTCTCTTTTTTGAAATCGCAGCTGGCAAGATAGGCGTTGGCCAGCCCTTTGAAGGCGCTTCCGATGATACGCTCCCTGACCGCCGGCTCCTCGGCAGAAACGGAAAAACTCAGGGAAAGAATCAAAACAAAACAACACAGAAATCTTTTCACGGAACTCCTTCCTTGTCGCGTAATACCGCGATCTATCAACCGTCTTAAAGCGTTATTATCAACCGCGTTTTGAAATAATGCACGGTTTTTCCATTAGGGAAGTGTTACCTCAAGGCGTATTTTATTGTTCCATAGCTTTCGATCCGGGACCATAATACCCTCATGAACAGAACTCCTGACGCCCTCTACTGGAAAGATCTTCCCGACGGACGGATCGAATGCGCGCTTTGCCCCCGTCGCTGTAAACTCTTCGATCAGCAACGCGGATTCTGTTTTGTTCGGGTTCGGGAAGGAAACAGGATGGTCCTCGCCACTTATGGCCGCACAAGCGGATTTTGCGTTGACCCGATCGAGAAAAAACCTCTTTTCCATTTTCTGCCCGGATCTTCCATCCTCTCCTTCGGTACGGCAGGATGTAATCTGGGATGTCTCTTTTGTCAAAACTGGAACCTCTCAAAGTCAAAGGAAACCGACACGGCCGCCGAACAGGCATCACCAGAGGAGATCGCAAAAGCGGCAAAATCAGCCCGGTGCGAAAGCGTCGCTTTCACTTATAACGATCCCGTCATCTTTCACGAATACGCGATTGACACGGCCCAGACGTGCCGGGAACACGGCATCAAAACAGTCGCGGTAACCGCAGGGTACGTTTCTCCCGAACCGCGCAGGGAATTTTACAAATGGATGGATGCCGTCAACGTAGACCTGAAAGGATTTACCGAAAATTTTTACAAAAAATATTGCCGGGCGTCATTAGGCCCGGTGCTTGAAACGCTCGAATACATCAAAAAAGAAACAAAAACCTGGCTCGAGATCACGACACTCCTGATCCCGGGGCTCAATGATTCCGAAAAAGAATTGCATGACATGTCATCGTGGATTGTCAAAACGCTGGGGCCCGATGTGCCGATCCATTTCACCGCATTCCATCCGGACTACAAAATGAACGGGATCTCTCCCACGCCGCCGGAGACATTACAAAAAGCGCGAACGATATCCCGAGATCACGGCATCCGTTACTGCTACACCGGAAACGTCAGAAACCCTGATGGCGAATCTACCTTTTGCCATCATTGCGGAAAAAAAATAATCGGCCGGAACTGGTTTAAACTTACTGAGTGGAACCTAAAAGATGGGAGTTGTCGATTTTGCGAAACCCGTTGTCCGGGCCACTTTGAAGACGGGCCGGGGCGCCAGGGGGATCAGGGAAAGTTTATCCCTTTTTAATAATCGGGGACAAAAAACTCGTCGTCTCTGTTGTGCCAACCACAAAAAAACAACTTACCGGCCTCTTCGCCCGCGCAAACATGTCGTCCCGCGATTTTGTCGCTTACAAATGAGTTGATCGCTATAGGAATCGGCCAGCAAATCTTCGGGAGCGATTCCTAACAATTTCCGGTAATGATCACACTGCCGTCGCAATTCCGTGATACGGCATTCCGGGGTTCTTCCCTGCGCCTCGATCTCCACAAATCTTCCGAGACCCTTCACTTGGTCGATATGGAACTTTACATTTTTTATAAAATAAATTTCCCTCATCTTGTCGACGACAGCCAAAACTCCAAAGGCCACATTCAGGATTTTTTTCATCAGGTCCGGCTCGGGACACTGATATAAAAACGCGTTGCATCGTTTGGATTTTTTTTGATTGCTCCGCTGGTAAAAAATGAGGGCATTTTCGATTTGTCCTTCCCGCAGTTTCAATCGCCCTCGGGGAACTCTGAAGTAGGTATCGATCTGATGATCGGTCCCGCGGAAATCAGCTCTCCGGGACTTAAGAATTTCCCGAATCCGGGAAACATCAGAACAGCGGGCCTTGATTTCAACGATGCGACACTTCATATCTTTCGATCAAACCTTTCCAGCAGGAATGAAAACAATAAAAATCGCTTCTTTCCCGGGGCTATTTCCCACGCGAAATTTCCCGTCATTCTTCCCCGCCAGAATCCCGCCCAGACCGCGGAAAAGGGAGAAACCAAAAAACTCGCGCGATTTTTTTAGTTGCCAGAACCAAAGGGGTTTTTAAGTTTTCCGGCAATGCTTTTCACGGTTCCGGCGGCGTCCTTGACCGTATCTTTGGCGTCTCCCGCGAGAGATCCCGCCATCGACGTCGTGGTCTTGATGGTGTCCAAACCCTTCGCCGCGGTTTGGGAAGCAAGGTCGGTCGCTGAACCGACGATTCCTCCCACGCTCGACTGAAGGCTTCCCAGATCAAAGTTCGTCAACATGGCAAGAGGCGTTTTTGTCATCACGCGCAGGACAATCACCCGGATCAGGGCCCCCTGTTCGGTGATGTTTTCATAGCTTTCGTCGAGATTAATATTGAATTCGCGAACGGATTCTTGAGCTCCGCTCCGATCGATAAAAACCACTTTCCCGATCTTGAGATGGACATGATCCAGCTGGATCGGCATCGCCTTTGTTTCTTTTTTGGGTGTTTCCGGTTTGCCGGACGATGTCTTGTCTTGCTCGATCCCTTTAATCGAATTGATGTTCAACTTTCCGTCCCTGTTCCTCACCACCGTAAATTGGCGAAGATCAAATTCGACTTTTTCCAAATGAAGTTTACCGCTCATGATATCGGACAAATGATAGTCCACGAACACCTTCGGCATATCCACCATCGTTTCGTTCCCGAACCCTTCAGGATTGCCGACATTCAACCCCTCAATATCAAGATAAGTTTGCTGAAGACCAATATCAAGCATCTTGATATTGACTGGAAGTCCAACCGCGGCCTTCGCGCCCAACTCCACGGCCGCCTTCACGATTACATTACGGGCCAGAACCACCACGACAAAAACAGCGACGATAAAAATCAGAATCTTTCCGAGAAATTTCATGTGTTTTTCCTTTTTTGTTGTTGATGTTGCAACCCTGGTCGGGGATGAAACCGACCTTTATTTTTTAAGAAAAGCTTTTTCCTGAAATTCAATCGCCCGCGCGATTTCCGCATATCCTCGCGATTCAGCCCACTTCCGGAGTGAGATGAGAATCGCCGGATATTTCTTCTCGTCATAGCCGTACATCAGCATTTCCTGATAAATATCGCGGAAAGAAGCTTGAGGGTTTTGGGAGATCTTGTAGGCCGCGATCATCAGCCCCGTCCGATCCTTTCCGGCCCGGCAGTGCACAAGCGCCGGCTGTTTCGCGGTGTCCGAAATAACCGAAAGAACCGCGTCGATTGTCTTGATAGGAACCTCTTCGCGCGCGCTCATCGGAAAGTGATAATGCTGAATCCCCAAACTTTCCGTTGTGTCTCTCTCCCAGCGTTCAATCGCGCGACCTGAGCGAAGATTCACAACGGTTTTTAACCCGTGGGCCTTCATCCTCAAAAGTGATTCCTTGCTTGGCTGGGCCGAGCGCCAAACACCCGGCGAAACCACATGGAAGTTGTGTTGTTTCGCGCTGACCGAATGCGGGGGCGCGACATAAAGGAGTACCCCGTCGGTCGGCCTCATTTTATGAGAAAAAGAACAAAAAACATTTTTCCCAGCCAGCTGGTGGACAACAAACCACCCGGCAGTGACCAACAGAACGATTCCAAGGATAACTGGAATTTTAAGAGCTCGTCTTANNGTTTGATTGTCATATTTTCCTATTAAACGTTGAATCGTCCTGCGCGCGCCAAAAAAATCAATCCTTCAATGGAAGCTTCTTCGCGGGAGAAAATCCGATTTGAGCTATTCTCATTCCATTCAAGCGGAACGTCAAGCTTTTCGAAAAACCGAGTGTATCCCACGGTGCCAGTTGAAGAATATTCGTGATAATCGTCCATGCACCGGTTGCATTCTGTGTTATGGCTTATTTTTCTAAAAATAAAATCCATAAGCTTCTTCGGGATAATCGTTTTTTTCCTTACCCTTTACCCCTTCAATAGTTACAACTTTTCTTGGCAATAAACACGAAGTGACACCTAACTTTTTTAAAAACTATAAAATGATTAAAAAAATAATAATAAATAAATCTATGCTATATCTTGCTTCTTTTTGCATGTTGTATATAATCTGGAAGCCCATTACAATTGTAGCGGGGTTGACATAAACCAGTAGTGTCTTGACAGAGAAAGAGAGAGGAGAAAAACAAATGGGGCCTCTTACGGACAAACGTGATTCCCGAGGGTTCACGCTCATCGAAGTGATGGTTACGTTATTCGTGGCCGCCATCGCCATCGCGGGATATATCGGATCCAACATCGCGACCCAACGACAGGCCGCGGAGTTACATGAGCGAGCCATCGCGGCGCAAGAGGCTCAACGCGTCATTGAACAAATTCGTGATAAAGCCGGAACAAACAATTTTCCCGGAGACGTCGTGGCCGCCTTCCCTAATGGCGGAACTGTCGCCGGAATGAACGCCCTGCCCAATGAACAGATACGGGTTGATTACGTAAATCCGGCGGCTACTCCTCTGGACACCACCGTCACCGTAACCTGGCAATCCCATGCTTCCCGACAGCAAACGGCGGCGCTGAGAGCCTATATCACAAAAAGGAAAATGCCATGAAAAAACTTGCGTCACAAAAAGGATTTAATCTTGTTGAAGCGATGCTCGCCGTGGCGCTTTCAAGCGTTGTGGTTTTCGGGGTCTTTTTGCTTTTCCGGGTCGGTAGCGAGCAATCTCAAATAAACCAGTCCCTCATGAATCTCAAAGACTCCTCTCGCGAAGGCATTTATAAAATGGTCCAGGAGATTCGCCAATCCGCTCCCGGTCACGTGATCATTGAAGCTAACGGTCAATCAATCCGTTTTAAAATTCCTCATCCGGATCACTTGATAGGCCCCGATTTTGACGTCGACTGGGATTCCGCGCATACCATTACCTACACTCTCGGCGGGACTAACTCCCGGCAAATCATACGAACCGATACCACAACCGGGATGACTTCCATCATCGCTAACGATATCACGGCCCTGCGGTTCTCTGAAAATTCTTCGCCATCCAGGATTGTGACGATCACTTTAGATACCCAGAAAACACTATCCAGCGGACGTGCGGTTCCATCCACTCCCCTTCAAATAACGGCTCAGGCGGATGTGAGGAACCCATGAAAACTCACCCTTTCTCCCAAATCGGAAACCAGAGGGGGTTCGTATTGACCGCGGTTTATCTCATCCTCGCGCTCGCGACTGTTTTTTCGGTCGCTTATTTCTCCCGATGTGTTGCATTTGTCCAGGCTAATGAGCGTAATATTCACAAAACTGTGGCATTCAACATGGCCGAATCAGGCATTGATTGGGCCATCAGCCAGTTAGCTTCAAACACCGAATACACCGGAACCTCCGCCTATGTCCCGCTGGACACTAATTACATGAAGGGCGGATTCACGGTCTCGGTCACCAAAGACGACTCTGATCCCAAAATTCGGATTATCCAGGCAAACGGCTTCGCACCTTCCAATGACCCTACCCAGCGTGGATATCAAACATCAAGCCTTCTTGCTTACGTTCGATCCGGATCCAGTAGCGCTTTTCGCACCGGAATTTTCGCGACAGATTCCATTCAAATGTCGGGAAACGCCCGAACGGACTCTTACGACTCCCGGAACGGGGCTTATGGCGGAAGCAATGTCGCCTATAACGGCAGCATTGAGACCAATACAACGGGCTCCAAAAAAGTCACGCTGAGTGGAAACGTTATGATCCAGGGGAGTGTCACTGTCGGCCCGACAGAATCGCCTTCTTCGGTGGTGTCAACAAGCCATAATGCCGTAATTACGGGAGGCATTTCATCCAATCCGGCTCCCGTCATTTTCTCTGATGCTGTGGCTCCGGTAAGCGCGGACGGTGAGCTCAAACTTAGCGGGAACACAACGCACTATCTCATGCCCGGGACCTATCACTTTACGTCCATGAGCATAACGGGAAACGCCAAGCTTGTTCCGACCGGTCCTGTGTCCATTTATGTCGATGGGACTATTCAGATCGCCGGGAACGGCATCGCGACTTCTGACAACCGTCCACCCAATTTTCTTCTGTACGCGACCGGCAATTCAAACGTAAGTTTTTCCGGAAACGCGTCTTTCTACGGAGCTGTTTACGCGCCGAACTCAACCGTCTCCGTATCCGGAAACGGAACATGCTACGGGGCCATTATTGCCAAAGACTATAAAAATACGGGGAATGGCCGGATCCATTTTGACGAAGCGTTGAAAGAGATCCAGGGCGCTAGTTCCGGCGAAATGACCATCCGGGCCTGGCAAGAAAAAAATACTCTGCTGTGGGGAACGGGAACAACAACCCCCGGATCCTGACGACATGATTCTCGGAAAGGACACGGCAGACGCGAAGCAGGCTTGAAATGCTTTATGACAACAAGGAGGGAAAGATGAAAACACATTTCTTTTCCGCGGTAAGAAACCAAAGTGGTTTCACCCTGATGGCCGTCTACCTTGTGACTGCCCTGCTCGCGATCTTCGCGATCGCTCATTTCTCCCGTAGCGTCGTATTCGTCAAAACCAATGAGCGCAACGTCAACCGGATGATAGCGTTCAATATGGCTGAATCGGGCGTTGATTGGGCCATCAGCCAGCTTGCCTCAGACACCGAATACACCGGAACCTCCGCCTANNCAAAGACGACTCTGATCCCAAAATCCGGATTATCCAGGCAAACGGATTCGCTCCTTCCAATGACAGTACCAGTCGGGCGTATCAGAACATCAAAGTCACGGCTTACGCGAAGTATGGAGATTCAAATCTTTTTGATTTTGCCATTTTTTCCAAAAACAGCATTAACCTGACCGCGAGCGGCACAGTAGCAAGTGTGGATAGTTATGATTCTCGTAACGGGCCCTACAGTAGCGGTAATTCAGGCGGCGAAGGTGATATTGCCAGCAACAGTATTGCGGCCAGCACCATTACTTTGGGAGGGAATACCTTGGTCAACGGCGATGTCCTTATCGGTCCCGATGGCGATATTTCAACAGGGATCTCCGTCGGACCCAATGCTACCTACACAGGCTCTCCAGATACCCTCAGTTCCGAACAGCAATATCCCGACCCAACCGTTCCGGCCGGCATACCCTCTTCCGGGAACCTGAGTGTCTCTGGAAATACGAATTTGATTCTTACGCCCGGTACCTATCATTACACATCGTTAAATATCAGTGGAAACGGCCGGCTTACACTTACGGGGCCTACCGAAATCTACGTCTCGGGCGAAATCAACATTACCGGTAACGGAATCGCGACGCAGGGCAACCTTCCTACCAACCTTATTATTTATGTCACTACGTCAGATACTGTTAAAGTGGGGGGGAACGGAGCTTTTTACGGAGGTATTTACGCCCCTAACTCGACGGTAAAAAATGTCGGGAATGGAGGGATTTTTGGCTCCGTGGTCTCAGAAAACTATATCCAGACCGGAAATAGCTCCATCCATTATGATCTCGCCATGCGGGACATTGAAAACAAGAAACGATACGGCGACCTTAAAGTCCTCGCTTGGCAGGAAAAAAACACTCTGTTGTGGGGAACGGGAACAGCGGCAGCCGCGGAAATCTGACGAAACTTGGCGAAGAATCTTTAGAACACAAAAGGTGAGAAATTTTATCCCTCAAATCCCGAGCCCCGTTCTCTATCAAGTCTCTTCCCACGCGCACAATTTCGGAACCTGCAAAAAACCCTGGTATTGAAGGTAAGTCACGCCCAAATATTGCTTTTGAGTTGAGTTATCCCTGAAAAGAAAAGCTCCGCTGGTGAGGTCGCGTGTTCTTGTATATCCGTCTCCATCCGCGACCTTTCCCATCGGGATGGAAGGATCTCCCTTATGATCACGGCACACACGATCCGAAACCAGATTGGCCGCGACAAATTGATAAAAACCCTGGGCGGGGTGATCCTCGGAAATGTCAGGAATCACCATGTCGTGCGGATGGCATCCAACGACCATGAAACTAAAAAAACTCAAAAAACCCATCCACAAACCAGCCTTTGAGTTCAGGCGCGGGATCACTACCATTTTCCCGTTTTGCGAACTTGAGGTTGAGGATAGCCCTGGATGGATTCCAGCGATTTGCGCAAAAACTCTTCCGACAAGGCGGCCTCCTTGAGTTCTCCGTTCAAATATTTGTCATAACCCGCCAGGTCCATCAGGCCATGACCGCTCAGACAAAACAATATTGTTTTTCCTTTTCCTTCTTCGCGCGCCCTGACCGCTTCATCAATCACCCCGGCGATCGCGTGACTGGTTTCAGGGGCCACGATCAAACCTTCCGTCCTCGCCCAGAGAAGCGCCGCTTCATAACACTTCATCTGGTCATAGGCGCGGGGCTCAAGAAGGCCTTCAATCACGGCCTGACTCACCAGCGGCGACATTCCGTGATACCTTAACCCTCCCGCGTGAATGGCCGGAGGAATGAAACCATGCCCGAGTGAATGCATGGCGAGAAGTGGCGTCATTTTCGCGATGTCCCCGTGATCATAGGCGAAAGGTCCTCTCGTCAGCGTAGGACAGGCGGTCGGCTCGACGGGTAAAATGGTGATTTTTTCACCGTGGATCTTGTCGCAAACAAATGGGAACGAAATTCCCGCGAAATTACTCCCTCCGCCAGCGCACCCGATCACCACATCCACTTTCTTTTCCCCGGCGATCTTGAGCTGTTCTTTAGCTTCAAGCCCGATTATCGTCTGATGGAGCATCACGTGATTAAGCACGCTCCCGAGCGCGTAACGGGTCTTCCCGCTCGGATCCATCACCGCCCTTTCCACCGCTTCACTGATCGCGATGCCGAGGCTTCCTGGCGTATCAGGCGTTTCCTTTAAAATTTCTCTCCCGGCATTTGTTTCGGGACTGGGACTCGCGACGCAATCCGCGCCCCAAACCTTCATCATCATTTTTCGCAGAGGTTTCTGATCGAAACTGATCCGGACCATAAAAACCTTGCACTCAAGATCAAGAAGCTTACAGGCAAAAGCAAGCGCGCATCCCCACTGGCCCGCGCCGGTTTCGGTCGACAGTTTTTTAATCCCGAACTCTTTGTTATACCAGGCCTGGGCCACCGCCGTATTAGGCTTGTGACTCCCCGCCGGACTGACGCTTTCATCCTTGTAGTAAATCCTGGCCGGAGTTTTGAGATACTGCTCGAGAAACACCGCGCGCCTCAGTGGGGTCGGACGCCAGCGGTAAAGAATGCCGAGAACTTCCTCCGGAATTTTAATCCATCTCTCCCGGCTCATTTCCTGCTCAATGAGATTCATAGGGAACACTTTCCCAAGCATCTGGGGAGAAACAGGTTGGCCGTCCGGACCAAGTGGCGGTTGTGCGGGGTTGGGAAGATCAGCCGCCAGGTTGTACCACGCGCGTGGTATTTTCTTTTCCTCAAGCATGATTTTTACAGGTTTCAATTCAGCGCTCCTCTCAAAATATTTTTATTTTTTAATCTTGTTCTTTTTATCCCAAAGCCGTTCCGGTTCACAAACCGCCGGATGTTTAATGCGACAAATCAATCAGGATCAGGCCCCCCAGCAAAACACCCTTGTCCTGGGAATCAATTCCCATGGGGAAAATCAGGCTAAAATGGTCCTGCCGGGAAACGCCTTCTTCAAACTGTTTCGTCATTTTTCTGCTCATGCGGCCGACTTTAACTTCCTGTTTTGTAATCGTAAAAACTTCCGGCATCATCGCGGGCCCTTCAATCAGGTAGACGGTTTGTCCCGCGGGATTTTGAACTTCATAAGTATGACGGATGGAGTGAGCCTTTTTCTGAATGGCTCCCAAAAAATTTTCTTTGCTCCCGTACACTTCCATCTTTATTCCGAGAACTCCCGACTTNNCGCCCTTGGTATTCGTCATGTAAAGCGTCAGTGACTTGCTTTCCTGAAGCGCCGGGAAACCCCGGGCGGTCCCCTTTTCGGAAAAAAGATAGAAACATTCCTTTTCGGAAGAATCGGATAAACAAAATTCAGGTCTTACTTTCCACGTTGATGGAACACCCGTATATTCCTTTTTTTCCCGGATTACCAGAGAATCGANNTAAACGTCCCTTGCCTTGCGGAATCTCGCGACTTTAAAAGATGGATTTTAAAACGTAATTTTCAGTGGCATTTTACCCGATTTATCTTCCCGCCTCCATAAATGTTTGGAACCGTTTTCTCCATATCGCCTCGAGTTCGCCGCTTTTAGGGGAACATCATTTCCGATTCAAAAAATCCGCGATCCTTCGAGCCGTTTCCCGGGCTCGCTCAATACAATCCGACACACCAAAACCACGGTACCCGTTACCAGCAAGAAAAAGCCCCGGATGCCTTTGAACGCGAGAATCAATTTCGCGAACAAGATTCCGATGCCCGGGAGGATATTGCGCGATCGCCTTCCAGTAACGTTCAACCTGGGCCCAAAAAGGCTTGGGGAATCCCCATTGTTCCTCAAGATTTCGCGACACTTTTCCCAAAAGGGCTTTGTCCTCCAGCAAGAACACTTCACGATAAAATTTTTCCGCAATAAAAACCTTCATCCGAATCCACGCTCCGGTCTCTTCAGGACCACAAAATTTGACGGAAGAAAAAGGGCTTTCCCTCCCGTTCCCGGGAATAAAAAATCCGGTCTTTGAAAATTCACGCGGGAACCCTTGGGCGGGAAATACCAGATTGATAACCGCCACCGTTTCGTAATTGATTTTTTCAAGATCGTGGGAAAGGTCTGAGAAATTTTTATCAAGCACCCGCGACGATTCGTGAGCTGGCAAAGCAAGACAAATAGCGTCCGCACTAAGCCGGGTTCCGTCCTCCAATTCGGCTATCCAGGACTGATCCTTTCGGACAGTAACCGCCATTGAATTTAAAAGAG
>DCTJ01000030.1:34998-41540 GCA_002329545.1 Candidatus Omnitrophica bacterium UBA1443 | reverse complement strand
CCGAAACGTGATTCCGCCTCAACCCACCGTTTAAAATATTCCCCGACACCCAGATCGTCCGGATCGGCCATCATGCCCCCCCGGATCACGGGCTGGACTATTTGCGTAAAAAAAAGATTTCCGAACCGGCGGCGAATAAAACTTCCCACGCTTTCATCCATCGCGTCCTTTCGTCGCGGGATCATCACCTCTCCCAGCATTCGCATTTTAGCGGCCAGGGTTAAAGTGTTGTTTTTAAAAATTTCGGAAGAAAAACCGACGGGAAAAATTTCTCTGTTTCTCTTAAGAAAAAAATGCGCAAGAGCGGATTCGCAGGGGGCAAGATAACTCTCAAGTTCCAGATCCTTACAAAGTTCAAGAACGCTTCCGTTTTTTCCGTCAAGCGTGTCAACAGCGGCTTCCATCTCAAAAAACTCCGGTCTCAAGGTTCGAATTACTCCGCCCAGACGCGTCGAGGATTCAACGAGAGTGATTTGGGCCGGGGAACAACGGGCAAGCTCATGCGCGGTTACAAGACCGGAAATGCCGCCTCCAAGGATCACAACCTTCGAGATCATTTCAAAAGACCGGTTTTTTATACACCGCTTTGGGCGGGGTCCATGTCCGGGACATTAAAAGACTCATCTCGATGGTCGGAGGCCGGGGATTCTCCTTCAATACCGAAAACCTCATCTTCCGAAATTTCATCGGGCATCACTTCGGATACTTCAACGCCCGCCGGACTTTGGGAGATCGGTCTCGCCCTCTCACCGGGTAGAGCCGATTCTTTCAACGGTCCCTCCGGTATCAAAACCTGGATCATGACGGGATCACTCCAGACCGGCTCCATTTCATCCCCGTTTTCCAACACATGTTTAAAACCCATCCGAAACGTCACCGGTCCCGGCTGATTCACGTCCGAAGCGTACAGAATAAGATTTTTCTCATAGCTTTCCCCGGGAGAAATTTCCGCTCTTTCGGTCGTGTTCTGGTGACAGGTCCAGGGCTGAATCCGGATATGTTCGCCGTCCACTTCCCAAAGTTTGTCAAACGCGCAGGAAGGCACTTGAAGAATTACAGTGTTTTCGGTCCAGTTGGTTACGCCCGCATTGACAAGAAACATCATTCCCGGCTTCACGGAGCTCTGGTCGGGCTTCACCGTTACCTTGAAAGGAGTTTCCGCCTGTACCTCCGCCCCCCAAAAACAGATGACGAAAACCGTCAGGAGAAAAATTTTAACTGTGTTACGCGTTTCAGGAATCATGTTTTCAGAGCGCGGGATTTCAGACCGCATGAACTTCCGCTATCGCCCGCTCCAGTTCGGCCAGGTCGCGGAGGATCATATCCCGCGCCGGCTCAAGCTCCCCATCCGGAAATTTAACGTAAATAACCTTCCGCTCAAAAGGAGAAACATAGCAGTTTTTCCGGATCCACTGCGAGGCCGTGTCCTTGTTGTAATGAGTGAAAAGCCACGCTTTCGCGTGAGGAAAAGCGAAGGAGGGCACGTAATCAAAACCGTCAAAACGAATGATAAAATCGCCGTCCCGGTAATAATTCAGAAGACAAACAAGTTTGGCGAATTCTCCGCGGGGTTTCTTGAGATATTGCTGAAAAGCCTCACTCTCCCGAATCGGCAAACGGGCGTGAACCCAACCGCTCGCCGGGAACAAGAGGCAAAACACCACCAGCAAAGTTTTGATACGCAGGACCATAAACTTCGGTAATAATTACCGCACTTTCACGTAGGAGAAGGTGTTTTTCACGTAGTGTTGAAAATACGTCCCAGGCGACGAAGCCGAGATCAGTTCCTGATAAACGTATTCGGGGACGTTCTGATACCGATAGACTCCCCCCGCTCGAAAAACCACTTCAAGGATCTCCGTCCCCGCGTCGTAGCCAACAAGCGCGATATCGCGGGATTTGATTGCCTTCATTTCTATTTCTGTAGTTGTCTTCATTGTTCTCCTCTCTTTCCCGGTTAACCGTGAAAAATCCGGGCCAATTTCACCACCCTATCCTCCAGCGTTGAATCGGTAAGACCTTTCACGCCTCTGCCCGGCATTTGGTGCCAAAAAATAACTTCTTCTTTAACGCGCATGATATTTCGGAGAAGACGCCTCAAACGCCTTCACGACGATTCATCAAAGTTCCAGACAACCCGAAGATGATAATTCTTGAGATCCTGTTTAAATCCCTTAAGGAAAAATCGAAACTTCGCGATCCCCCCTTGCGGCAATTTGTCGGGGTCCGCGGCCGAACTGGTCCCGAGAACCGGCACTTTATTTTTTCCGAACACCACGAGCTGCGCGCGAATGTTTCTGATGGGCTGGCCGATGTTGTTGATGACAATCCCTCGCAACTCGGCGCCATGTTCACGCCCGAATTTGGTGCTCGCTCCCTTGATGATCACCTCACGGGGCAACTTTTGAAAATTTTCTATCTCTGGAAAAGATTCTATTCCCATAGTTTTCTGAAACCAGGGGCAACTTCCATCCGGTTTCTGTACAAAGAAACGACCATAACGGGAAGAATCTTCACTTTGTTTTTGAAGCAAACGTCCGCTGAACATTCGCGGGATTTTAATTCTTTCTCACCCGACGCGTTTTGAGGACTGAAGATCCCGGTTAAAATCCCGCGGATTAATTGATGTCAACCGGTTGGGAGGGAAAGTTTTTTTCGAGAAAGACCTCAAACTCGTCTTCAAGCGCGAGGCAGGGGATCGGCTTCAGTCCGGTAATACGCTCAATCATATCGAGAGTCCGGATATCGAAAGGGTCGCACATCGCGAGCTTGACGGCACCCTCGGTCACTTCAACAGGCATCACCCGGTGGCGGGCAATGAGATCTCCGGTAAAAAGCTCCCGAAGTTCCGGCGAGGGAGACCAGTCCTTCAGTCTAAAATAAGGCAGTTTCAGTTTCTGTTCCAGCATCTTTCCGACTTCATGGCTTGGAACAAGGTTCATGCCAATCAGTGTTTGTCCCAACCTCTGCCCGGTTTCAAAATGTTTTTTCAGCGCTTCTGAAAGCTGGCTTTCGTTAATCAGACCGGCGCCGAGGAGCACCTGGCCCAATGGATCCACCCTGGATTTTTTGTGACGTCTGGCCGAGGCTTTGATTTCGGGCGCGAGGATATGAACCGCTTCATCAATTTTTTGAATGGGCATGAAGCGGCGATCCTGGAGGTAATGGCTCCCGGGCTGTGTCTTCAAAAAAGATTTCACCTCCACGGCGTCCTGGGAAATTTCCCGAAGCGAGCTGTAATTTTTGTAAAGATTGGTGCAGGCCGCGACCGAGCAGGACATAAGCGGAAAATTTTCCATTTCGCCGCGACGGTTTTCAACGCGAATGCAACCGGCCTCCCGATCTTCCTTACTGTAATAGGTCGGCATCACACTATCAAAATCATCCAGAAACTGCCTGGCAAAAACATCCTCGAGTTCCGGAGGGGTCACCACGATAAAATCATCCCCTCCGAGATGACCGACAAAACATTCTCCCGCGGAAGATACCGCGGAACTGGTCGCTACCAAGAGCCGCGCCGTTTGAAGAATGACATCGTCGCCTTTCTGGAATCCATAACGGTCATTAAAGGACTTGAAGTGATTGACATCAATATAAAGAACTGAAAACTTTTCTCCCGCCCTGATTTTCTTGGAGACAATTTTTTCGATCGCATGATTCCCGGGAAGGTGCGTCAGGGCGTTCGCTTCGACACGCTCCTGGGTTTTTGAAATACTCAGATTAACCCGGATTTGCAAAACAAGAGGGTTGACGGGCTTGATGATAAAATCATCGTATCCTTTTTCGTGGCCGAGCATGAGTTCCGTCAGATTGCTTTCCTTCGCCAGCAGGATGATCGGAACGGCCATCAAATGGGACCTGGAACGGATCACCTGTAGCAGGGGTTTCCCGTCCACCGGTTCCATATCCGTCGAAAGCAAGATCAGATCGAGCACTTCGCGCTCAAGGGCGCGCATCGCCAGCGGAGTGGAAGAAGCCTGGATCACTTTGTGGTGACGGGATTCCAGGCGCATGACCATCAACTCACGCGCCTCTTCCTCCTTTTCGATGACAAGAATTTTCTTTCCCTTGCTCATACTCAGAAACTTTCTTTTTGAGAAGGAAATGTTCCCGCCGCCACGTCGCGGCAATATCCTTCAGCCGCCTGTTTTATCACATTTTCCAAATCGGCGTATCGGCGCACAAATCTCGGGCTCACGGAACTCCGGATTCCGAGGATATCATGCACCACGAGGATTTGACCGTCGGTGGAAGCTCCCGCCCCAATCCCGATCGTCGGACATTTCACCTCGGCCGTTACTCGCGCCGCAAGCGTCCCGGGGACACATTCCAGGACTATCGCAAAAACTCCCAAACTCTCCAGAAGTTTGGCGTCTTTCATGATAGATTCGGCTTCCGGTTCGCTTTTCCCGAAAACCCTGTATTTCTTGCCTTCAACGCTTTGAGGAAGCACACCGATGTGCCCCACAACGGGAATCCCGTTCCTGACCAGATGACGAATCTGCTCTTCAATGGCTACCCCTCCCTCGATCTTGACCGCATCAGCGCCGGAATCCCTGACAAGAATCCGCGCGTTTGAAAGAGCTTCTTCGGGAGTGAGGTACGACCGGTAAGGCATATCAGCGACAACGAGAGCGCGTTGGGCGGCTTTGGCAACGGCCTTGGTATGATAAGCGACATCTGAAACTGTCACCTGATGAGTCGTCTCATCCCCGAGAAGAACCATCCCGAGAGAATCCCCGATCACCAAAACGTCCACGCCGGCTCCATCAAGGATGCGTGCCGTTGGAAAATCGTACGCGGTCAACGCCGTGATTTTCTCGCCTCTTGCTTTCTTTGAATAAATATCATCAGGTGTAAGTTTCATATCACGTCACATATCCTAAACCACAGGCCACGAAAAAAATCCGCGCCATGTTTTACGTCCTCGCGACTTTGTGTCACGCGTCATTTGTTTTGCCATTCATACGCTGTTATCAAATTTTTCATGAGCATCGTTACCGTCAGAGGGCCTACGCCTCCGGGAACTGGTGTGATAAAAGCGGCTTTCAGGGAAGCGGCCTCAAATTCAATATCTCCCACCAGTTTCCCCTCAACCTCCGTGGTTCCAACATCAATCACGACGGCGCCCTTTTTGATCCACTCGCCTTTGATCATCCCGGGTTTCCCCGCGCATCCGATGACAATATCCGCCATGCCAACCAGTTTTTTGATGTCTTCCTCGGACGTCCCGGTATTGCACACAAGTGTTGTCACTCGCGCTTCCCCCAGCAAGAGCTGGAGCGGTCTTCCCACGATCGCGCTCTGCCCTATGATCACCGCTTTTTTCCCGCGCAACATAATTTCGGTTGATTTAATAAGACTGAATGCCGCGTAGGCCGTCGGGGGAATCAATTTGCCTTTCCGGAGCATGATCAGTCCCAGGCTCGCGGGATGGATGCCTTCAACATCCTTACGCGAATCCATCGCGAGGAGCACCTTGTCCGCGTCAAATCCTTCCGGTAAAGGCATGGAAATAAAAAGACCGTGAACTTTTGGGTCGGCGCTAAGGCTTTGAACTTTTTCGATCAGAGCCTTCTCGGTTAAAACCTCTTGCGGGGAAATTCTTTGGAAATCAATGCCAAGTTTCGCCGCGAGCTTTTCTTGCTGTCCAACATACCAGACCGCGGAGGGATCCTCACTCGTTTGAATGGAGACAAGTCTTGGTCGAGAATCGCCCCGGGTGAGAATTTCCCGAACTGTTTTTTCAATCCTTGTTTGGATTTCGGCGGCAATCAGTTTTCCTTCGAGTCTTTTTGATTCCATTTTCAAGATTCCCTTCCTCGCTGATAGCGCCTGTTCAGTTCTTCAAGCGCCTGCTCGGCCCGCGCTTTACGTTCCTGATTTTTCATATAAACCACATTGATACGCGCGGTATGGTAAGCGCCTTCAAAGGCCGCCGCAAGCAACCTCTCGCTTACCACGAGATCGTTCGCGATAGCTCCCTGGACAAGTCCTTTCATGTGAGTATTCCACTCCCGCGCCATCTCGATGATCAACGCAAGATCCGCCTGAAGGCGAAACGCGTGCTCGAGAGCATCTTCAAGTTTTTCCGGCTGGGCATTCTCCCGGTAACAGGCCATCACCTCGTCATACACCTGGGGATCAAGCGAAACCACCTGAAGCGCTTGGGCCTTGGCCTTTTCAAGGGAAGAAATAATTTCTTCCATTCTCTTCCGGTTGGCCTCATGCTGAAATTTTTGTTCCGGCGTCGCCCCAGCTTTCGGTTTTCGGTTCAGCGCGATCCGCGCCACCATCTGCGTGAGCCCCATCCCGAGTGACGCCACATAAGCGGAGACACTACCGCCGCCGGGCACCGGCGAATCTGAAGAAAGCTTGGCAAGATATTCCGAAAGGCTGAGTTTGTCGTAAGCTTTAGTGGACTGGGACATGAAAAACCTCCTGAAAACTGGGAGTGATTATACTACAGAGATCACGGGAAAAGGATAACATGATTTCAACATTCCTGCGGATTCTCATACCCTCTGAGGCACGGGCACTTT
>DCTJ01000030.1:0-34955 GCA_002329545.1 Candidatus Omnitrophica bacterium UBA1443 | reverse complement strand
CCCGCCGCCGCAATATTTCAATGTGTTGCGGCCGATCCAGATAGGTCCTGACCGCCCACTTCACGGTTTCCAAAATCGCTCCAGGAGTCGCGTCGTAAAAAAGAAATCCCGTGCCCGCTCCCGTGGATTCCTCATACTGAACCACCGTGTCTTTTAACCCTCCGGTCGCTCGAACAATCGGGAGCGTCCCGTAGCGGAGGCTGTACATCTGGTTTAGGCCACAAGGTTCATAAAGAGACGGCACCAGTAAAAAATCGGCGCCGGCTTCGATCAGGTGAGCTTTCCTGTTGCTGTAACCGATCCAGACTCCCGCCCGCCCGCGATAAGCGGCCGGCAGTCCCCTGAAAAAATCTTCCTGCCATTTTTCACCCGTTCCGAGAATCGCCATTTGGGCCGGGGTTTCCTGAAAAAGATTGGCCACCACGGGCATCAGATTCTGGAAACCTTTCTGCTGGGTAAACCGGGAAATAACGCCGATCACGGGAGCCTTCGGCTCAATATCAAGCTGAAACTCCTCCTGGAGGACGCGTTTGCAGATTGTCTTCCCGTGCAAATCATCAGCCGTGTAGCGCGCCGGAAGAAGTTTGTCGACGGCGGGATCCCAATGATCATAGTCGGCGCCGTTCAAAACTCCCGAGATGTCTTCCCGACGTCGATTTAAATAATCGGAAAGACCGTTGCCTCCAGGCTCGGAAAGGATTTCGCGGGCATAGGTCGGACTCACCGTCGAAATTCCGTCCGCAAAAAAAATGGCACCTTTCATCAGATTGATCCCCTGATAGTTTTCAAAAACTTCTTGCCGGAAATTTTCCGCCCCGAGCCCGAGAAACTCGTATTGATCCGACTTAAACGTTCCCTGGTAAGCGATGTTATGGATGGAAAAAACACTTGCCGTCTTTTTGAAAAAGGGGTCGTTTTTGTACACCGTCTTCAGGTACGCGGGAGCGAGGGCGGCCTGCCAGTCATGCGCGTGAACAATATCAGGGCGAAATTTGATGTCTTTGGCAAGCTGAAGCGCCGCTTTCGAGAAAAAACCAAACCGTTCAAGGTTGTCCGGATGTTCCCAATTGCCATCATCATATAATCCGGCCCGGCCAAAATACTGCTCGTGTTCGATGAAATAAACGGTAAATCCGTCAGCCTTCCCTTTGAGCGCCTCACACCAAATAGTCCGGTCCCCCATTTCTACCCCCATCGGGGCAAGCGCCGTCGTGAGCTTCCAGGCATAGCGATCAACGGCCCAGTATCGGGGGAGCACGAGCCGGACATCGTGCCCAAGTTTTTTTAGCGCCTTCGGGAGCGTCCCACAGACATCCCCCAACCCGCCGGTCTTGACAAAGGGAACTGCCTCGGACGCGATAAAGAGAATTTTAAGTTTCCGGGAAAGGTCTGTTTTCGTGACAGAATTCCTAGGATTGTCTTTCGTTGTTTTTTTCTGGGCCGTCATAAGTTTTGACATCATAACACAAAGANNAAGCTTTGACATCATAACACAAAGAAATTCTCCACGGAACGGGGAACGTAAAAAAATTTTTCCTTCATCGCCCTTTTGCTATAATCCCGCGCCATGATCCAGACTAGCGTCATCATTCCAACCTACAACCGTTCCGCGATGTTATCGCGCGCGATTCGGTCTGTGCTCGCGCAAAAAGGCGCGCGTTTTGAGCTGATTATCGTGGATGACGGATCCGCCGACGGAACAAATGAGCGAGACATACAACGCATGGCGCGCGGCGAAAAGACTCCGGACAAAAACTCCGCGCATCGCCATCCTTCCGCCGTGCAAATTCGCTACCTTTTTCAGACAAACCAGGGCCCCTCGGCCGCGCGAAACTTCGGGATCAAGGAATCCCGGGGAGAATGGATCGCGTTCCTCGACTCAGATGATGAATGGCTCCCCGGAAAACTCCGGGCCCAGTTGGATTTCTTTGAACAGAATCCAAATTTCCGGATTGGTCAAACCGAAGAGATCTGGATCCGGAACGGTCAGCGGGTTAACCCCATGAAAAAACACAAAAAATACGGCGGCTGGATCTTCGAACGATGCCTGCCTCTTTGTATCGTCAGTCCCTCCGCCGTCATGATCCACCGGACGATTTTCAACGAGGTTGGATTTTTCGATGAATCCCTTCCCGCCTGCGAGGACTACGACCTCTGGCTCAGGATCGCCTCACGGTATCCGATCGGTCTGATCGACAAACCTTATATTAAAAAATATGGCGGCCACGCGGGCCAGCGCTCCCGCGAATTCCCGGCCATGGATCGGTTTCGAATCCGTTCACTCGCGAAAATACTGAAGGAAGGCATCCTGACACCGGAACAAACCATGGCCGCAAGAAAAACCGTGGAGGGAAAAGCCCGAATTTTCATCCAGGGGGCATTAAAACGAGGAAAGAAAAAAGAAGCGGAAGAAATCGCGAGCATCGTGGAACAGACGCGCTCCACCGGCCCCTCCCAACCGAAATCTCCGACCAACCACTTTAAAATTGATTCCGGGGCCACGCCACGTAGCGGATCTTTCAAATGCTGATAAAGTAAAACTGCTCTTTTTTTAAATCACGCTATCGTTTTTTTCGACCTCGGGTCAAAAAAAATCACGCGGGAGCGTAAAGAGCGGCGCGCTGAACCTTGAGCCCGGGATCAGCAAGGTAATCATCAAGCGTCATGTCCCGGCGATCAATAATCCCCCGCGGCGTCAACTCAACGATCCGGTTCGCGACCGTCTGAATAAATTGATGGTCGTGAGAGGAAAAAAGCACCGTCCCCTTGAAGTTCTCAAGACCTTTATTGAGCGACGTAATGGACTCCAGGTCAAGATGGTTGGTGGGTTCGTCCAGGATTAGGACATTCGCGCCGACGAGCATCATGCGAGAAAGCATACACCGTACCCGTTCCCCGCCCGAGAGCACCGAAGCCTTTTTCAGGGATTCTTCTCCGGAAAAAAGCATCCTTCCCAAAAATCCGCGAATAAAATTTTCATCCGTTTCTTTCGAAAACTGCCGTAACCAGTCGACCAAGTTCAGGTCCGTTTCAAAATATTTTCCGTTCTCCTTCGGATAGTAAGCTCGCGTGGTGGAAGCTCCCCATTTAAAGGATCCCCGATCCGCCTTGATCTCGTCCACAAGCACTTGAAACAGCGTGGTCTTGACCCGGTCAAGCGGCCCGAGGAACGCGATTTTGTCCCCCTTGCTCACTTGAAGATCAAGTCCCGTGAACATCATCTCCCCTTCGATCGATTTTTCAAGCCCCTCGATCTCAAGGAGATCATTTCCGGAGTCGCGTTCCGCCTTAAACGCGATATAAGGGTATTTTCGGGAGGACGGTTTGATGTCCTCCAGCGTCAGTTTTTCAAGAAGCTTCTTCCGGGATGTCGCCTGGCGTGATTTCGAGGCGTTCGCGCTGAACCGCGCGATAAACTCCTGGAGTTCCTTGCGGCGAGCCGCGATATCCTTGTTGGTCTCGGTTCTCTGCCGGAGCGCGAGTTGACTGGATTCTACCCAAAACGAGAAATTCCCCGCGTAAAGCTGGATCTTGCCGTAATCAATGTCCGCGATATGGGTACAAACGCGATCGAGGAAATGGCGGTCATGCGAAACCACGATCGCGGTATTCTTAAATTCGTAGAGAAAATCCTCAAGCCACAGGCAGGTCTCAACGTCCAGATGGTTCGTGGGCTCGTCAAGCAAAAGGACATCGGGATTCCCGAAAAGCGCCTGCGCGAGAAGCACGCGGACCTTTTCGTTCGATTCCAGTTGTTTCATGGGGACCTGGTGCCGGGCATCCGGAATTCCGAGATCGCTCAGAAGTTTAGCCGCCTCAGGTTCGGCGTCCCACCCGTTCATTTCCGAAAATTCATGTTCCAGTTCCGCGACCCGCAGACCATCCTTTTCCGAAAAATCGGATTTCGCGTAGAGGTTGTCTTTTTCCCTGATGATATTGTAAAGCCGTTCGTGGCCCATGATCACGGTCGACAGCGCCGTAAATTCGTCAAAAGCAAACTGGTCCTGCCTGAGAAAAGAGATGCGCTCATTTTTTCCGGCCGTCACGGTTCCGGCATTCGGCTCGACCAATCCCGCGAGGATTTTAAGAAACGTGGACTTCCCGGAACCGTTGGCCCCGATCAACCCGTAACAGTTGCCGGGCGTGAACATGATATTCACATCCTCAAAAAGAATGCGTTTCCCGTATTGTAATGTAATTCCGTTCGTTGAGATCATTTCCCGGATCCTTACGTTCAGCGGAGTGTGAAGGGATGGATATCCTACCAGAAAATGGCAGGAACTCAATCGGGGCTCTCCTGAACAAGTGACAAATTTTCAGAAAAAGGCGGGGCCTTTTCAGCCCCGGTCAAGCACCTTTCCCTCTTTGTTCCCTGACGTCTTTTGTAATTCCCGTTTCTCTTTTTCCCGTTTCAGAATAGAATGCCGATCAGGACGACTTCCGCCAGAGTTTACGCTCCTGAAAGGAGCAAAATTTTCGGTGGAAATAGCTCCCCACTTATAAAAAACATACATAACCCAGACGGCACGCACTTTATCATGAATTTACTGGCGATTGAAACTTCCGGACATTCCCTGAGCGTCGCAATTAAAAAAGGCCGCGCTCCCGCCCGTCACGCCTTTCTCAAAGGTTTTTCACGCCATGTTGAAAATCTCATCCCGTTGATAGACCGGCTTCTGAAAAAAGAACGCCTCAAAATAAAAGAGGTGGACACCTTCCTGATCGGGCGGGGCCCCGGCTCATTCACTGGGTTGCGCGTCGGATTTGCCACCTTGAAAGGTTTTCTTGCCGTTCGTGAAAGACCTTGCTTCGGGGCCTACTCCTTCGACCTTGTCGCTTCGACCATTCCCCGCTCCGGATCTAGCTGCGCGAGCGGAGAAAATCTGGCCGTGTGTCTGAACGCAAAGCGTGATAAACTTTACGCCCGTTTGTACCGTTCTTATAGACAAGGCTGGAAACCGGCGGGAGCGCCTTTTGTGAAAGCTCCCGATGACTTTTTAAAAGAACTTCCTGCCGGCACGCGGGTCGCGGGAGACGGGTTAGCTGTTTGTGATCGGGATCTTTTAAAAAAGATCCATTCGCTTCCCGAGAAGTACTGGACGCCTAGGACGTCCGCGCTGATTAATCTCTATGAAAAAAAGGATCCTCTGCTCAAGCCATTTAAAAGGCCGAAGGATTTTCTGCCTTTTTATCTGAGAAACTCGGAGGCAGAGGAACGATTAAAAAATAAAACACAAAATCAAAAATAAATTCTTCGAAATTTGAAAGCCGGGCTTTTTTATGCAAAACACCGCCGGTAGCACAACGGTCAAACATCAATACGCCTCGTGGATCGAGCTGAGCAGGGATCACCTCCTCGCGAACCTGGAAACCATACGCGCGCGTTCTGGAACTCCGGACGTCCTCGCCGTGATCAAAGCCAACGCGTACGGCCACGGATTGAGGGAAATCGCGCAGATCCTGGAAGGCAAGGTCAAGTTTTTCGGTGTGGCAACTTTAAAGGAAGGACTGTCGCTTAAGGAACACTTTCCAAAAACTTCTGTTTTCCTGTTCGGACATCTTCTGCCCCACGAGATCCCGGTCGCGGTCGGCTCTAACATAACTATGAGCGTCTCAAGTTTCGCCCAGGCCCGAGCTATTTCTGATTGCGCGGAATCTCTGGAACGGAAAGCTTCCGTTCATCTCAAAATCGACACGGGGATGGGGCGCATGGGATTCAGGGCCGACGAGGCCGTCCGGGAGATCATGAAAATCCGGCTCCTCCAGGGACTGTTACTTGACGGCATTTACATGCATTTCCCGACCGCCGAGGTGGAAGACCTCTTCCGGACAAAGCAGATCCAGAAATTTCAATCCCTTCTTGAGGAACTGGATCGAAACGGCATCGCATTCCGGTTTCGCCACGCGCAAAACAGCGCGGCCAGTCTTACCCTAAAAAATCCTTTTTTAAATATTGTCCGGCCGGGCCTCGCTCTCTACGGAATTCACCCTGACCCCTCGCTACGCGACACCGTCAAGCTGGCCCCCGTCCTCGAGCTTAAAAGCAGGATCACATTCATTAAAAGAATCGAAAGCGGCGAAACCGCGGGATACGGACGCACCTTTACGGCATCATCAACGACGAACCTCGCGATCCTTCCTCTCGGCTATAGTCACGGATACCCCTGGAGCGCGTGGAAAAACGCGCAGGTCCTTTATAGAGGGAACCGTTATCCCCTTGCCGGAAAAATCTCCATGGACTATTTAACAGTTAATCTCGGAAGACAGGAAGCCGCGGAAGGCGATATCGTCACCTTGATCGGCAAAGACCAGGACGAGCGCATTTCAGCGGAAGACGTGGCCCAATGGGCCGGATCGATTCCCTATGAGATCGTGACCCAACTAAACGCAAATCTTCCGAGAGTTGTTGCCTGAATTCTGAAACCGGATTCTGGCGGCTCATTTTGAAAGGGTCTTGAGAGGTGCCCCATTGATTTCATTTCGCGTGGAACACTTGCGGGAAGCAACATCGACCAACACGCTTGCCCTGGAGCGCGCCCGGAAGGGTGAACCTGAAGGTCTTGTCATCGTCGCGGAACATCAAACTGCCGGCCGCGGGAAACCGGGACGCGCGTGGGAATCGCCGGAGAGGAAAAATCTGCTCGCTTCCATCCTCTTGCGCCCTCCGATAACACCCGCGAAGGCACCCATGCTGACCCAGATCGGATGTCAGGCAGTGGCTCAGATATTGGAAACTCATTATGGAATCCCCTCAACCTGCAAACGCCCGAATGACGTCATGTCGGATGGTAAAAAGATTTGTGGTATTCTGACCGAAGCAATTACGACGGGACCTCATCTTGAAGCCGTCGTAATGGGAATAGGCCTTAATGTGAACGCGGAAATCAATGAGCTGCCCTCGGGAGCAACGTCAATGCGAATTCTCAAGACGCGAAACTATGAAATCCGGAATGTCCTAGAAAACCTTCTTGGGGCACTCAAAGAAAGACTTATCATTTTCTATGGGGAAAATCATGGGTAATTTCCTTCTCGCCATTGATATCGGGAACACAGCTGTCAAGACAGGTCTCTGCAAATCGGGCGCCATCTTTAACTGTAAAACGTCAAAAATTAATGACGTCCCAAAATATATCAATAAATTCATAAAAAGTGGTAAATATAATCATCTTGACGTCTTAATATGCTCCGTTGACCCAAAAAAGACATCTTATATTAAAAAATCAATGGTGTGTCATAATAATGCAAAATTATGGGTTTTAGGGTCAAATATTGACCTGAAAATCAGACATAACTATAAAGAATACAATAAGTTANNTTTAAAGATGTATAAAATGCCACTCCTTGTCATAAGCTATGGAACAGCGGTAACCTGCGACTACCTGGACCGAACCGGAACTTTCCAGGGAGGGCTTATTATTCCGGGGCCAGCAATCGCTCTGAAAGCTTTGTCAAAAAGCGCCTCTTTGCTTCCAACCATCCACTTCCCTATAAAAAAGTCTGGTTTTTTGGGACGGGATACAAAAAAATGTATGGAATACGGCGTTTTAGAGGGATGTGGATCCATGACCGACGAGCTCGCCCGTCGGTTCAAAATTCGCTACGATAAAAAAATCCGGGTCCTCGCGACGGGCGGTCTATCTAAAACAATCGCCCCTCATTCTGCATCGATCGATATTCTGGACCCTTTCCATACCCTCAAATCACTCGCACTCATCTGGCGAGAAAAAATTCAACAGCTTCCATAGAAAAATCATTCTCTTTTCAAATAAGTTTTTCGCGCTGAATTTTTCCTCTTGACCTGTTTTTGTTAATCCATAGAATAACGTTATGTTAGCACTCAGCGATCATGAGTGCCAACACCTCGATTGAATCTTCTAATTGATCAGAATTCGTCATTCCGGGGCCAACAGCAGAAGAATCCCAGGTACAAGATCCTTCGCTTTGATCGGGATGGCGACTAACAACGGAGGTAACACAATATGGCAAAGCAACTTCTATTCAGTGAGGAGGCGCGGCGGGCTGTCCTCGCCGGCGTCGACAAACTGGCCAATGCCGTTAAAGTGACTTTGGGTCCCAAGGGCCGTAATGTCGCCCTTGAAAAAAAATATGGTTCCCCGACCGTCACTAAGGATGGCGTGTCAGTAGCCAAGGAAATTGAGCTGGAAGACCCTTATGAAAATATGGGCGCCCAAATGGTCAGGGAAGTCGCTTCAAAGACTTCCGACATTGCCGGCGACGGAACCACTACGGCAACCATTCTCGCGCAAGCCATCTGCCGGGAAGGGTTGAAAAACGTTACTGCCGGAGCCAACCCGATGGCCCTGAAACGCGGGATCGACAAAGCCGTCGAAGCCGTCGTTGAGGAACTCAATAAAATTTCAAAACCCGTCGGCAGGGACAAAAAAGAAATCGCGCAGATCGCTACGATCGCGGCGAATTCGGACACGACCATCGGCGAGCAAATTGCCGAAGCGATGGACAAGGTCGGTAAAGATGGGGTGATCACGGTCGAGGAAGCCAAGACGACCGCCACAACCCTTGACGTGGTCGAGGGGATGCAGTTCGACCAGGGTTATCTCTCCCCTTACTTCGTCACGGACGCCGAGCGCATGGAAGTCGTGCTCGAAGAACCTTACATTCTTATTAATGAGAAGAAGATTTCCGCGGTAAAAGACATGCTTCCGGTCCTGGAAGCGGCGTCCAAAGCCGGGAAACCCCTTCTCATCATCGCGGAAGACGTCGAGGGTGAAGCGCTCGCGACGCTCGTCGTCAACAAAATCCGCGGGACGCTCACGGTTTGTGCCGTCAAAGCGCCCGGTTATGGCGACCGCCGCAAAGCGATGCTTGAAGATATCGCGATCCTGACGGGCGGCAAGGCGATTACCGAGGACCTCGGCATCAAGCTCGAGAACGTTACGCTGAAGGATCTCGGCCGCGCGAAACGCGTCACGGTGGACAAGGAAAACACCACCCTGATTGAAGGCGCGGGCAAGAGCGCGGACATTACGGGCCGTATCAACCAGATCCGGAAACAGATCGAAGAAACGGATTCCGACTACGACAAGGAAAAACTCCAGGAACGGCTCGCGAAACTCGCGGGCGGTGTGGCAGTCATCCATGTCGGGGCCGCGACCGAAACGGAAATGAAGGAAAAGAAAGCTCGCGTGGAAGACGCCATGCACGCGACCCGGGCGGCCGTGGAAGAAGGCATCGTCCCTGGCGGAGGCGTCGCGTTGCTTCGGGCGAAATCCGTCCTGGACAACCTGAAGCTCAAGGGAGATGAGGCAGTCGGCGCTGACATCATTCGCCGGGCGCTCGAGGAGCCGCTCCGCCAGCTCGCGCAAAACGCGGGCGACGAAGGTTCGGTTGTCGTCCAGGCGGTTATGTCTGAAAAAGGCAACGTGGGCTATAACGCCGAAACCGGTGAGTTTGAGGACCTCGTTCAGGCTGGTATCATCGACCCGAAAAAGGTCACTCGTAGCGCGCTCCAAAACGCGTCCAGTGTCGCCGGGCTTCTCTTGACGACCGAAACCCTGATCACCGACATTCCCGAAGAGGAGAAAATGCCTCCGATGCCGGGAGGTGGAGGAATGGGAGGTATGGGTGGCATGGGCGGTATGGGGGGAATGGACTACTAGGTCAACATATCCCGCGTATCGCACTAACAAAAACTGTTATCTAAAAAATCATAGGAGATCCAACCATGAAAGTCAGACCGTTAGCAGACAGAGTTCTCGTGGAAATTCTTGAAGCTGAAGAAAAAACCAAAGGCGGCATTATCCTTCCGGATACCGCCAAGGAAGAAAAGACTGAAGGAAAAGTCATCGCGGTCGGTACCGGAAAAATGCTCGAGTCCGGAAAGGTTCAGCCTATCGAGGTCAAGAAGGGCGACCGCGTTCTTTTCGGGAAATACTCCGGCGACGACATCGTGATCGACGGAACGAAGCACAAAATCCTGAAAGAAAGTGAGATTCTGGCGGTTTACGACACCAATAAGTAAGTTTCGAAAACTGAAACAGCGGGGTTGGTATCCATCCCCCAAAATGGATTTCAAACTTCGCGTTTCATGTTTCAAATTTTTAAAAACAAAGGAGCAACATTATGAGCGCAAAATTGTTGGCCTATTCTGAAGAAGCGCGACAAAAGATCAAACGCGGCATCGATGTTCTGACCCGCGCGGTCGCTGTCACGCTGGGGCCTCGCGGCAGAAATGTCGTGATTGACCGCAAGTTCGGCGCGCCGCTTATCACCAAAGACGGCGTCACCGTCGCCNNGATGGTCCGTGAGGTCGCGGAAAAGACTTCTGACCTCGCTGGCGACGGAACAACCACCGCAACGGTGCTCGCCCAGGCGATCGTCACTGAAGGTCTGAAGAACGTCACCGCCGGAGCCAATCCGATGGCCTTGAAACGCGGGATTGAAAAAGCCGCCGCGAAAATCATCGAGTCCATCAAAAAACTTTCCAAACCTATTAAGGGCAAAGAGGACATTACGGCCGTTGGCACCATCAGCGCGAACAACGATCCGACGATCGGTAAACTCCTCGCGGACGCGCTTGAAAAGGTCGGCAAGGACGGGGTCATCACGGTCGAGGAAGCGAAGGGGATGAAAACCGAACTTGAGGTGGTGGAAGGTATGCAGTTTGATCGCGGCTATTCCTCCCCTTATTTTGTGACGGACGCGGAGCGAATGGAAGTGGTCCTGAAAGAGCCCTACATTCTTCTTTACGAGAAGAAAATTTCAGCCGTCAAAGATCTGGTCCCGGTGCTTGAGAAAGTGGCGCGGCTCGGAAAACCGCTCCTCATTGTATCTGAGGACATTGAAGGTGAAGCTTTGGCCACCCTCGTGGTTAACAAGCTCCGCGGCGTGCTCCAGATCGCGGCGGTCAAAGCGCCCGGTTTTGGCGATCGCCGCAAGGCCATGATGGAAGACATCGCGATCCTCACCCGGGGCAAATTCATCTCCGAGGATCTTGGTATAAAACTCGAGAACGTGGACCTTGATATGCTCGGGACCGCGAAACGCGTGGTGATCGATAAAGATAACACCACCATCGTGGGGAGCGCCGGCTCGGAAAAAGAAATCAAGGCCCGCTGTGAGCAGATCAAGGCTCAGATTGAAAAATCCGACTCGGATTATGACAAAGAGAAGCTCCAGGAACGGCTCGCGAAACTTTCAGGCGGCGTGGCGGTCGTGAAAGTGGGAGCCGCGACCGAGGTCGAAATGAAAGAAACCAAGGCACGCATGGAAGACGCGCTTCACGCGACCCGCGCGGCCATTGAGGAAGGTATCGTCCCCGGCGGCGGAGTTGCCCTTTTAAGGTCGATCGCGTCTTTGGACGGCCTGAAGCTCCAGGGCGACGAAGAGACAGGCGCCCAGATCGTGTATCGCGCGCTCCAGGAACCGGCACGCAGAATCGCTTATAACGCCGGATTTGACGGTTCGGTCGTTGTCAAAAAAATCCTGGAAGGCAAAGGGAGTTTTGGCTTTAACGCGCAGTCCGGTGAATTCTCGGATCTGATCGAAGATAAAGTCATCGACCCCGCCCGGGTGGTCCGGGTTGCGGTGGAGAATTCCACTTCAATCGCGGGGCTCATCCTCACGACTGAATGCGCGGTCGCGGAAAAATTGAAGGAAAAGAAAGAAAACGAAAAGAAACCGGCTTCCAACTACGCCGGCAGTATCCAGTAATACAAACCGGGGACAGTCGCTTTTTCACCTAAAGTGCTTGTCCCCGGTTTTTTTTATCCTCAAACGCATGAACAGCAAGTGAAGAGTTCCCACCGGGCAAAGGTTACGGCACCAGAACTTCGGTATCAGAAACGCGGTCAGCATGATCAGCAAGGCCGCGATCGCCGTTACTTTCACAAAGTCATAGTTCCCAACGTCAAACCAGTTCAGCCAAGGCCATCTGAAAAGCGGCGCCAGATAAAACCCTAAAGTCGCGAGTAATATAAAATAAGCGACCCCGCTCAACCACGAAGGTTGCCGCAAATGTTTTCGGAAGATCGAGCTCTGCAGTTCCTGAAACGTCCCAAAAGGGCAAAGATTTGAACACCAGGACCTGCCCAGAAGGTTGAGAATCAAAAAACCGTTAAACAAAAACGTCCGCGAAATCCCCCACGGGCACGGCGACGGACACGCGCGGCAAAAAACATACGGAACCTTGTAATGACATCGTAAAAGAGGAAACAGAAGCACCGGAAAAAACAAGATCCCGTAGAACCACTGCAATCCCCTTCGCGGGACACCTTGGCCCAAAATACGCTTCATCACCCAACCAACCGCCGCCGCGACCAGCGTCACCTGAATCAATACGGCATAAGTATCACTCCAGAAGAAACTCAGCAACGGATTCCAGGGATCGCTGACCATCCACCAGGCAAAAACGGTCACTCCCAAAAGCATTACAAGAAAAAGCTTGCTAAGCCCCCCACCCGACCTGACGGCCATACCTCCTCCTTCCCAAACCGCGCGCCTGAAAATATTGTCGCTCCAGAATAACATGATTTTCCCTGTTTTAAAAATGGACGGTTCTATTTTTTAAAAAAGTAAATTTTTCATTTTGTCAGTTCCGTTAATTTGACGCGACAACAGGACATTTCTGTTTCGACTGGAAAAAATTTCTGAATTTCTGTTTGACTTCACTTTTCTCTTTGTTAGAATTCCTCCCGTTTGCGTCACACGTTTTTTTAGGACAATGATTTTTGAGCTCCAACACCGTCGGGACTTAGCTCCGGATCCGGGACGGTTGAAGATGATGACACGGAGCGAAAGACTTGCCACTCTTAATGGATAACGCGAAAACGAGAAATCTGAAAGTGTTCGCACTAAATACTACATATAGTATTTATCCCTTCCAAACACCACAAAATATAGACAAAGTTTATAAAAGTTTTTATCTAACACCCTTTACCGAACAACTACCTGACCGGAGATCAAACCCATGACTGTTGAATCATCCAGGAAGAATTCATCGTCTCTCTCACGCTCACCCGGGGAGGGAATTGAAATCGAAAGATATTTTACAAATGCCGGGGAAAATCCGCTGGATAAAGTAATCTACGATCAGAGAACATCCGTGATCACAAATCCTGACGGCTCGGTTGTTTTTAAAATGGATAACGTGGAGGTCCCGGAGGGGTGGAGCCAACTGGCCACGGACATCGCGGTTTCAAAATATTTCCGCAAGGCGGGAGTTCCCGAGACGGGCAGCGAAACAAGCGTCCGCCAGCTCATCTTCAGGGTCGCTCACGCGATCCGCCTGGCGGGAGAAAAACTTGGAGGCTATTTCAAAACGTCCGGGGATGCCCAAACCTTTGAAGATGAATTAATTCATCTTCTCGTTAACCAAAATTGCGCTTTCAATTCCCCCGTCTGGTTTAATTGCGGCCTTGATCTGTACAACATTAAAGGGAGCGGCGGTAACTGGTACTGGGACCCGTCCACCGATACTCTCCTCGAGACAACCGACGCTTATTCCCACCCCCAGTGTTCCGCCTGTTTTATCCAGTCGGTCGAGGATGATTTGATGTCGATCTTCGACCTTGTCAAAAATGAAGCGCGGCTTTTCAAGTACGGTTCGGGGACCGGCACCAATTTTTCCAAGATCCGCGGAAAAATGGAAAGGCTCTCGGGCGGAGGAACGTCTTCTGGGTTGATGTCCTTTCTCGAAGTGCTTGACCGAGGCGCGGGCGCTACCAAATCCGGAGGGACCACGCGACGAGCCGCCAAAATGGTTTGCCTGGACATGGACCATCCCGAAATTGTGGATTTTATTAACTGGAAGGTACGCGAAGAAAAAAAAGTCGCCGCCCTGATCGCGGCCGGGTATTCCTCCGATTTTAACGGTGAAGCTTATAAAACCGTCGGCGGACAAAACGCCAACAACTCGGTCCGAATCTCTAACGCGTTCATGAAGTCTTATCTCGAAGACGGAAAATGGCAAACCACCTTTCGAACCACCGGGCAGGTCGCTGAAACATTTGAAACGCGCCACCTGATGAGACAGATTTCTTTCGCGGCCTGGGCCTGCGCGGATCCGGGAGTTCAGTTTGACACTACGATCAACGATTGGCATACATGCGCCAATACGGACAAAATACGGGCGTCCAATCCTTGCTCGGAGTTTATGTTCCTCGACAATACGGCCTGCAACCTGGCTTCAATCAACATCATGAAGTATTTGAACCAGGACGGTTCCTTTGACATTGAGGCTTTTCGCCGAACGATCCGTATCTTCACACTGGCCATGGAAATCATCGTCGATCATGCCTCATATCCGACCCAGGAAATCGCTAAAAACAGTCATCTTTATCGCCCGCTGGGATTGGGTTACGCGAATCTGGGAACATTCCTCATGGTCAGCGGAATTCCCTACGACAGCCCCAGGGCCTTTGCGGTCTGCTCAGCCCTGACGGCAATCATGACCGGACACGCTTACAAGACCTCGGCTGAGATTGCCGCCGCCAAAGGCCCGTTTGCCGAATATCAGAAAAACGAATCATCCATGCTGAAGGTGATCGAAAAACATCGCGCCGCCGCTTACCAAATCCCCGCGGAACACTGTTGGGATGATCTCCTCAAGGCCGCCCAGGAAGATTGGGATCTTGCCCTGGAATTCGGAAAACACCACGGTTACCGGAACGCCCAGGTCTCGGTAATCGCTCCCACCGGAACGATCGGTTTGCTCATGGATTGCGACACCACGGGTATTGAGCCGGATTTTGCGCTTGTCAAATTCAAGAAACTCGCGGGGGGAGGTTATTTCAAGATCGTGAACCAGTCCGTTCCCGAGTCGCTTAAAAGACTGGGTTATCACCCCGCGGAGATCCAGGATATCATTGAATATATCCAGGGAACGGCTCGCCTTGAAGGGACCCCGTGGATCAATCGCCAGACCCTCGGTGAAAAAGGGCTCCTCGCGGAAGATCTTGAAAAAATCGAGGCCGTTCTTCCATCCGTATTTGATCTCGGCTTCGCGTTCACAAAATGGACGCTTGGCGAGGAAACCATGAAACGTCTCGGATTCAAGCCCGAAGATTATAATCACCCGGGTTTTAACCCGCTCGAGTCACTCGGATTTTCGCGTTCCGAGATCGAAGAAGCCAACAATGTGGTCTGCGGCATGATGACGATTGAAGGAGCGCCTCACTTAAAACATGAACATCTTCCCATTTTTGACTGTGCCAACAAATGCGGAAAATACGGGAAGCGGTTTCTCGAGCCAATGGCTCATGTCAGGATGATGTCCGCCGCGCAACCCTTCATTTCCGGCGCGATCTCCAAGACGGTGAATCTGCCGAAGGAGACAACGGTCGAGGAAATTGAGGACATTTATATCCAGGCCTGGAAAATGGGAGTCAAGGCCGTGGCGCTTTACCGTGACGGCTCAAAACTTTCACAACCCCTCAATACGAAATCCAAAGATTCTGCCGACGAAAAATCCGACCTCCCCAAACTCCAGAGACGGAGACTCCCCAAGAAACGAACTGGCATGACCATCGAGGCCCGGGTCGGTGGACAAAAAATTTACCTCCGGACGGGAGAATACGAGGACAGCGCCCTCGGTGAAATTTTTATCGACATCCATAAAGAAGGCGCCGCTTTCCGCTCCATGATGAACTGTTTCGCGATCGCGGTATCGCTCGGACTTCAGTACGGAGTTCCTCTTGACGAGTTCGTCAACGTATTCACTTTCACAAGATTCGAGCCACAGGGAATGGTCGAACATCCCAATATCAAAATGTCCACCTCGATCGTCGACTACATTTTTCGGGTCCTCGGGATGGAATATCTTGGCCGCACGGACTTTGTCCAGGTCCCGCCAGACCCCTCCACTCTCGCTTTTGCCCGGAAACGGGAGGCCCGACCCGTGAAAAACGATACTGTGGAGATAAATCCGAAAGAACCCTCGAGAGGAAAAGCTTCCGGGGCTAATGAACATCTTTCCCGGATGATGGGCGACGCGCCCTTTTGCCCAAATTGCGGGCACGTCACAGTGAGAAGCGGCGCTTGCTATAAATGTCTGAACTGCGGAAGTAGTCTGGGCTGTTCCTGAGCGGAATAGGAGTTAGCTTTTACTTTCTCCGGGATTTCGTCGCTCCCCCTTATGGGGGCAAACTATCTTTCCTGAAAAAAAGCCTCTCCCCCGAAAAACAGGGAAGAGGCTTTTTTCGTCAAAACCCTTAAGACTCCGGAGGGAAAATAGCAACCCTTCGTTGCGGGTTTGTTAAATCAAACTCCTTCCGGAACGGACTTTTTGAAATATCACGATCCACCTTAAGCACCCAGATAGGCCCTCTCGGCTTCGTGAGATCCTCCGGCAAAATCATTTCATTATGCACGAGGGTTGCGCCCACCACACCTTCAAAAGCCTGGCGAAGCATCCATCCCGCCGCTCCCGTGTAGCCATTCCAGATCATCCGGCCCGGCTCAAACGTCGTGAGGAAATCGGCTGGCTGTTTGTTCGGCTGGCCACCGTAGATTTCAATTTCCTCAGGCGTCACGTGGGCAAGCGGTGAAATCTTTGACCAGAGACGAAATGCGGTCGCGCGATATTCGTCGGCCTTGGCATGATCACCCCGTTTTTCATATTCCTCCGTGATAAGCCTCGCGGCGCGCACCAGCCACTGGACACCATGGCAATACATGCCGTTTTCACGCACTCCTTCCGGATATTTACTGCTCCGGCCAAGATAAGGTTTTGTGTCCTCCCGTAAAGCCGGCCAGCCGAGAAGAATGACGCTTCCCCTTTCCAGGACGCTCAGCGCTGTGTTAAAGATCGTAACACCACGCTCAAAATTGATCCCGGTCATCACCGACCAGGCGGCGGTCAAGGCGTCAATTTCCCAGACCCCGCTATCCTTCACGCCAATTTCCGTGCCATCGTCGTGGATCGCCCGAAGGTACCGGTCGCCACGCCAGGTCTTCTCAAGAGCTTCGGCAAGCGATTTCATCTTCGCGGCGTAATGCTCCTTCCGCCGGATACCATCTTTGCGTTCAATGGCAGGTAGCATCTCTCGCAAAATGTAGTAGAGGAAAAAACCGAGCCACACACTCTCACCTTTTCCTCCACTCCCGATTTCATCCAAACCGTCGTTCCAGTCTCCCACTCCCATCAGGGGAAGACCATTCCGGCCCATCTTGCGCTCAAGCACCGTATCGATGGATCGCATACAGTGACGATACACTGTGTCCATGCGGGTCGAACGGCCATAAAGCGCTCCCAATCCGTGCTTGTTTTTGGGAAGCGGAGCAAACGGAAACTCAGACGACACATACGACGTCATTTCATCCAGGATGCTATCATCCCCCGTAATCCGGATGTACTCCCCGACTCCCCAGGCAATCCAGAGCAGGTTATCCGAAGCATGCGAACGGCAAGAAAACGCCGACCGTCCGTCCGTCAGAGTAAAGAACCAGTGAAAAACATCGCCTTCAATAAACTGCTGAGAGGCGTGCAAAATAATCTGCTTGCGCGCGAGCGCCGGATCCACCCAGGTCAGGTTCACTGTGTCCTGAAGCTGATCCCGGAACCCGAAAGCGCCGCTTGTCTGGTAAAAACCCCGTCGTGCCCAGATACGCTCGGCAATGGCCTGATATTTGAGCCAGTTGAGATAGCGGTCAAATTCCGGCTGGTTGGTCTGGAGAGTCACCGTCCCCATCATCCCAAGCCACCACGCCTTTGTGCTCTCGAGAGTCTTTCTGACTGTTTCCATATTTTTGTACTTCTGAACCAGTTGCACCGCCTGCCCCTTCCGGTCCGCTTGTCCCAGAATAATAGCGACCGTGCGTTCCCCCCGGGCGGGAAGATCAAGCGTTCCCACAAAAGCCGCGATTTGGGCCTGGTCAGTCAGTTGTGTTTCATCCGGAATTGCATTTTCCACCAGGTACGGGTCCACGGGGCCCCGTCCACTGCCAAAAAACCGTCCCCGCCTGGTCTCGAAGCAATCGGCCGGGATCGACATGGAAACAAAAGCCGGTCCGGAGCGAAAAATATTTCTCGGATTCTCGAAGAAAATGGCGTCCAGTGTTTTGTCGTACTTCGTTACCAGAGGCCCTGACCGTTCCGGCTGAAACGCGAGCGCCATCTGAAAATACGGCGCCACCCGAATTTTCCGTGGCCGGTTTTCATGGTTGCGAACCGTTAGCAGATACACCCCCATCGGATCTCCGGTCGGGACAAACACCGTAAGCTCCGTCGACAGATTGCCTTTGGACATACGGAAAACCGCCGTCCCGTCCACGCTAAATTCACATTCGTTTTTCGCCGCCCGATCATTCAGCGGGTGGTGGGTCGGAGAATACCATTCCCGGCTTTCCGGCTCGTAGAGGTAGATGGCCTCGGAGGGGATTTCGCGAGTCACCGTATCGGGCCAGTCTGGAGTAAGCCTGTTTTGCTGGGAATTTCCATTGCAAGACGTATGCAACCCGCGATTGGTCACCATCACGGAATGAACAGGGTTGGACATTCCATGGTCAAAAGGCCGCGGCGTGTAAGGCGTTTTTACGGCCAGCGTATTGCCCTGATTCTTGAATTCATAGTACGGTTGAGGAGTCCCTTCCGGGATTTCACCGTGTCCGATCAAGAGGGAATGTTTCCCTGGTTGAAAATCTGATGAGATTTTCGTGGGATCAGGCTTTAGATGCTTTGTCACCATTTCAAGCGCCTGTTCTTTCTTCTTCGCGTACCCAATCATAAGACGAACAGTTTTCTTTTCTCCGGCGGCGAGAGGCGCGTGAATCAGAAAACTTCCGATCGGGTCAAACGTCGGACAAGCGGGGGTATCCTTGGCTTCGAGAAAATCAAGCGTCTCGACGATTCTCGGCGCCCAAATGCTTCGAGCCCGGCCGATAAAATCCACGCGGCCGGTCAGAAACCCTTCGGGCGCGATGTCGGACGCCAAAAACCCCATGGACTTGGTGCTTTTATTCCAGGAAAGCATCGCGTTGGAGGCATTAACGTACTGCATTTCAGGGTAAAGCCGCTGATACTGCGTGTGGAACCGGTCATGCATCCACCCGTTAAGCACCCATTCGAGATACGGAATTATTTTGAGTTTCCGCGCTTCGTTCGTCCTGTTCTCCAGCGTGACAGTCCACAGCTCGGCCGTGCTGTCTTGGTCGGGCAACGTAATTTCCACCGAGGTCTGGATGCCGTGGCTCGAGTTTGTAATTCGAAGGACATCTTCAGTTTTTTCAGTTTTTGAGGGCGAAAAATACCTCTCCGGAAAATTTCCGCAGACAGGCCAGGCCCGGTCTTTGCTTTCCGGCTCCTTCGCGGTATCCACCAGAAAAAGAACCCTGCCACAGGGATCCACGAGGTCATAAGAACGGCGACTCACGTCGCATTCCTTCCCAAGCACTTCTCCGTAGACTTCACTGTTTTCTTTCATGGTAACGCGGTACTCGCGGTTCGCGATCGAAAACTCAGCCACTTGTCTCTTCCTCAATCGCCCACGAAACGCGCGGACAATCGAAACCACTCCGGTCACAACCGCCACCGAGACAACAAGGAGCAGAAGAGTCTGGGAAGCGGAAAGCGATTGAATCCAGGGAATCAATCCCTTGCCCCGACTGGCATTCTGCATTTGTTCGGCAGTGCTCCAGACATGATCCCATTCCTGTCCGCGTGGCAAATAAAACGGGATTAAAAGCGGAGCCCATGTCGTAAAACGTTTGACACCTTCGGGGATATAGCGCTGGGCCGCCGCGGGACCGATAAATCGCGCGATTTTTTCATCCAGCTTGTCCATCCCGAGAAAGCTCAGGTTCACGAGCGTCGCGACCCGAAGCCCCATGTGATCCATCCATATCAGGATTCTGAAGAAATCAAACGCGAGAATCCAGACAAAGACCGTGAGACTCCACGCGCGAAAATCTCCCGGGGACATCGTCAGACTGTTCCAGGTCGCGAACACGGTCCGGATGGCGCCATCCTGGTTGTACCAGGTTGGATCCGGCATCATGCGGAGGAACGTATAGATGATCGGAGACATCCAGAGTCCCCACCGAAGCACATAGATCATCAATTCAGAAAGTTGCGCCACTCCCGCTTTGGAAAAGAAAAATTTGATCGGGGTCTTATCCTTGTCGAAAAATGCCTGCATAAAAACTTTGTTAAACGCGAAAAGCCAGGTGGCAACGGACCATTTAATGACCCCGTCCAGAGACTCCGTAAAAAGGAGTTTCACGCCGCCCGGGCAAAACCCGAGATCCGTTAATCCCCACTTGCTAATCAGCACCGGCTGAACATAATGCCCCAGGGAATTGAAATAGGGATAATTGTGGTAAACGTCCTGGGAGAAACGCGTTGTGACGTAAAGTTTAAACTTGTAGAGAACGACCGAAACCTGCGGCGCGTCAAGATAGAACGCCACCGCACTGCCGAGGAACCCGCCAAGAAGCGAATCCACCAGATAAAGACGCCAGGTCTGGATCTTTCCGCAACCACGCATCATGTAGACAATGTCCCGGAAAAGGCTGACTCCGCCAGAGGCAATCAGTCCGATGATGAGACCGAACGTAACCCTGTCGGACATGGCCTTGTCGATATATCCCTGGACAATCATCGCGGCAAAACCAAAACCGACAACCGCTCCCCGAGCGTAAAGAACCGGATTACGGTAGCTAAAAGCAAGACGGTCAAAAAACGGAAGACTTCCGTCGAAGCTCTCAATGATGGTTTTCACCAGCGGAAACACCAAAATTCCCGCGAGAATACCGATCAGATACGGAAACGACATCATAACCTGCTGAGCCGTATGGGTCATAAAAACAATGGCCATCGCGTAAAGAAGGGTCATCAAAATTCCGCTGTAGGCCAGACCTTTTTTCATTCCGGTGGAAACATTTTTAAAAATGGTGTCGCCGGAAGGCGCGATATGCTTGCCGGAATCAAGAAGGATTCCGGTCAGGAGATAAATTTCTCCCCACAGGCCCGCGAAAGAGAGCATGGTAGTCACGATTGAAACAAGAGCCCTGCCCCAAAGCGGCCACGTCCCAACGACTGCCGCGGAACCAAGATTTGCTATCGAAGGCGCGATTACCACGAACAATGAAACGAGAAAAATAAAACCGTGGGCCTTGGGTTCTTTGACAAACCGTCCCTTGACAACACCGCTCATTCCATTGGCAAGCAATTCATTGAAAATAAAAACTACCAGAAAACGACCGACATCTTCGAGCAACACGGGCCAGGCGGCAAGAAGACCGCCAGTGACGGTGTAGGTAAGCGTCTGAAGCATCGTCACGTTCTCGAGAAGAAGTAGCCACCCAATCAGGTACGGAGTCCCGACCACCATCGCGGCGGGCACTCCCCCAAAATGCTTGCCCTGGGAAGCCAGCGTATTCACGTTAAAAATCTGATAAACCACAAAAGCGACCGCGGCGGTCAGCTTATTGACCATCAAAAGATGTTCCCATTTCGTGGGCATCTGGAGCAGTTCGAGGCAGCTCGAGGACATGGCAAGGATTGACACAATCACAACATTCTGGAACGCCTCACCCCCCGTCAGGTGTTTTCCGGTCAATTTAAGCTTCAAACCTTCCGCGATCAGGAGCCCCGCCAAACCGACTCCCAGGAAGCAAAATCCCTCATTCGCGGAATCCCTCATCCCCAAGGCATAAATCCAGAGCGTGACCGCCGTGATGGCTACGATCATGCACCCGTAAAAGAAATCCCGCGCGATCCGCCCAGAAACGGAATTTTGGCTAACAGACTTGGGAGAAGCTTGCCGGGATGAAAAAAAACTGTTCATCCCCCTCGCGATCAATGCGGCAAAAAAGGCGAACACTAAAAGGGAGGCAAGTTTGATCGGGACAAGATATTGTTTTAAAAATTCAGTCTTGGAAAACTCCATGCCCAAAAAAACCGTTCCGCTCAAAGTTGAATCCCCTTTGGGAGTCAGGATGAAGCTGATCTCTTGGAGGGAACCCGTCTCATCCCACGGGATTTTTTTCTGGATAAAGTTCCAGCCGGGTTTGACACTGAGAGGGATGACCTTGCTACCGTCCGTACCTTTCACTTCAGCCTCAATCACAAGCCGGCCTAATTGATCAGTTTTAAGAACGTTAAGGCTAAGATCTAGGGTGTTCGCTTCTTCTCTTGAAAGATTTTCGGGAAGTCTTTTGTTCCATACCCGAACCCCCGATCCGGGAACCAACGTGTAGCTCGTATCAAAAACATCTTTCCGGATCTCTTCATCAAACGTCAGCATGACGGAGCTTTTGGCTCCGCCGAAAATTTCCACGTCGTATTTTTTTTCATTCGCCGAGGCGGAAATAATCGGAGCGGCAGGGTANNCAATAACTCCTTTAACAAAATCGAGAGAAAGATAAAGGCTTCCCTTGGCCAACTCAACACCGGAAGCCGGCTTCACGACAAAAGCGATCTCGCTCAACTCCCCAAGTTTGGCCCAATTGATTTGCGCCTGGGCGCGGCTCCATCCTGTCTGGAGACGTACGGGAACGGTTTGAGTATCCTTGCTACCTCTAATTTCCACCAAGACGGTAATTTGAGAGGTTTGCTCGGGCTTGAAAAGATGGATTCCCGCCCGGATGGCGCTAGCATTGATTTTGTCGATTCCGGCAGGAAAGTTTCCAGCCCTGAAAACCAGGCTTGAATCGGCCTGCAAGGTATAACTCGCGTCGAGCACGTCTTTCCGGGAACCCTCATCATAGGTGGCCGTCATGTTTCCCTTGGCATCTCCCGACGGAATTACCTCCCTGTCCTGCGCGCTCATCAAGTCATAAACGACGGGATCGGCGGCCCATGCGGCTCCGGAAATCGATAAAACCGCAAGGGTTATCAGCGCCGGCACCAAAAACCGGCATGGACGCAAACGAAGGCTTGACAAGAATCCATCTAATGAGAGTCGAGGCATCTTTTTTGCACCTTTCTTTAATCGGTGAAGTAACTTTCGAAAAAATTCCCTTAGTTTTTTGGCGTGCCAGGAAAATTACGTATGAAAATATGATAACGAGATCGAAGAATTAAGAGGAGGTATTATATCCAAAATAACTATTTTCGGAAGATTTGTTTTTCCTGAAAGGTTGTTATATCATGTCGGCCATGAAAGTCCTTCTTTTAACAAACGAATATCCCCCCTTTGTTTACGGGGGCGCGGGCGTTCACGTCGATTACTTAAGCCGGGAGCTATCCAGACTTTGCAAGGTCGATCTCCGCTGTTTTGGTAATCAAAAACTCGCGAAACCGGGGCTTAAAGTCACCGGATTTGACCTTCGGAAGCTAAAAACCTCGGCCCCGAAAGAATTGCGGCCGGTGTGGGGGGCCGCCCAGCGCTGTCTTGATTTTAACTCGGCCGGAACGGACGCTGACATCGTCCACATCCACACCTGGTACACCCATCTCGGCGGAATCCTCGCGAAACTGACCTACGGAATTCCCCTTGTCCTGACCACCCATTCTCTCGAGCCCTTAAGACCCTGGAAACGGGAACAGCTCGGCCGGGGATATGATTTCAGTTGTTGGGTCGAAAAAACAGCGCTTGAAATGGCCGACGCGGTCGTCGCGGTGTCGGAAGAATCGCGTCGGGATATATTCCGGTTTTTTAGAATCAGCAGGGAAAAGGTTCATGTCATCCACAACGGAATTGACCCCGAAGAGTATCGCCGGGTCCGGGCGCCAGAAAAAATAACCCGGCTTGGGATCGATTTAAAAAAACCTTACGTCCTTTTTGTGGGGCGAATCACCCGTCAGAAGGGCATCATCTATCTCGTCAACGCCATCCGCCATATGGATCCCCGATTTCAGGTTGTCCTTTGCGCGGGGTCTCCCGATACAAAAGAGATCGCCCGGGAAATGAACGCGCGCGTCACCGCCATCCAGAAAAAACGGCCCGGCGTTATCTGGATCAACCAAATGGTGGACGATCCGACCAAAATCGCCCTTTATTCACACGCCGCCCTTTTTTGTTGCCCTTCCATTTATGAACCGTTTGGGATTATCAATCTCGAAGCCATGGCCTGCGAAGTCCCCGTGGTCGCCAGCGCCGTGGGGGGAATTAAAGAAGTGGTGGTCCACGGAAAAACCGGAGCGCTTGTTCCTCTTCGGCAAAATCGCGTAAGTCCTTTTGAGCCACTCCTGCCGGAAAAATTCTCAAAAGACTTGGCGCGCGAAATCAACCGGTTGATGAGCGATCCCGCCTCGCGCCGACGCATGGGAAAAGCCGCCCGAAAACGGGTCGTGGAACATTTCAGCTGGCGATCCATCGCGAAAAGCTATTACAAACTCTACCGCTCGCTTCTAGCGTCCCGCCAGGGGTAAAACCCGTCGCGCTTCCTCTGGAAAAATCCAGGTTTTATCCCGGATGGCAATCAACCTTTGCGCCCGTAATTTTCTTTCATGTGTTTCAGAACGTCCGAATCCGGAGAAAAAAGCAAGGTCGTTTTGTCCACAAAACTCTTTTCATAAGCCTCAAGGCTCCGGACAAAGGTATAGAATTCCGCGTCCCGACCATAAGCTTCCGCGTAAACCCGGGTCGCCGCCGCGTCTCCCTCTCCGCGTAACTGCTGGCTTTCTTCGTAAGCTTTCGCCATGAGAATCGTGCGGCTCTTGTCCGTTTCACCGCGAATCTTGAACGCCTCCTCCTCCCCTTCCGAACGATACCGCTTCGCGATCCTCTGCCGCTCGGCCTTCATTCTCGCGAATACGCTTTCCTGGACTTCCTGGGGAAGGTCCGCGCGTTTGATTCTGACGTCGACAAGCTCAATGCCAAATTTCGCGGCCTGCTTCGTGGCGTTCCCTGCGATGGTCTCCATGATGTTCTCGCGTTCACTCGAAATAATTTTACTGAAATCGTGACTCGCAAGTTCCCGGCGCATTTCAGAAAAAACGATATCATCCAATCTCGCCTTCGCTCCCGCCAGATCCCGAACGGTTTTGAAGAAAAGCAAGGGGTCCACGATTTTCCATCGGGTGACATGATCCGCCACCAACCGTTTTTTATCGAGCGTCAGGTATTCAGCCGGCAAAGCGCCGCTCGTCAGGATCCTTTTCTCAAAAAAGTTCGCTTTCTCAAACAGCGGGATCTTGAGTTTCAGCCCCGGCTTTTGCAAAGTCCGCTTGTATTCTCCGAGGCGGGTGATAACAACCTGGTTTGTTTCATCCACGATAAAAACCGTCGACGGGATAAGAAACGCCACCGACAGGATCACGACCGGCCAAAACCTTAAAAACATCGCGGGATTCATGACAGCACCTCCTTCCGCCTGGAAAGTAATGTGGGATCGGAACGCCCCTGAAGCAAATCCGCGGCAGAGGAGTTCCCCAGCGGCAATAACGGAAGAACGTTCGCGCCGGCCTGAGGGTCCACAATCACCTTGGTCGCGAGAGGATAAATTTTTTCAAGAGTTTCGATCTGGAGTCGGTTCCAGGTCACTTCTTTTGACTTCTGGTATTCCTCAAGCAACGCGGTAAACCTCGCCGCGTCCCCCTGGGCCTTCAACACACGCTCTTCTTTGTAGGCCTCGGCGCCCCGGAGCATTTTTTGGGCCTCACCGCGGGCTCTCGGGATAATATCCTCCTGATAGCCTTTAGCCTCATTGATAAGTCTTTCCCTGTCTTCGCGCGCCCGAACCACCTCGTGGAACGCGTCCTTCACCTGATCCGGAGGATCCACCACCTGAAGCCGGACCTCCGTGATCAGAATACCGGATTCGTAATCATCCATGAGCCGCTGGAGAAACTCCCGTGTTTCCTCCTGCACTTTCTGACGACCGACCGTGAGAACATCATCGATCGTGGAACGGCCCACCGCACTGCGAAGCGCGACTTCGGTGGCGGTATAAAGCACTCCGTCAGGATCAAATAACCGGAAAAGATATTTCACGGGGTCGCTGATTTTGTACTGAACGATTATCTGGGCCTCAACGATATTTTCGTCGCCAGTCAACATCATCGCGTCAGATCGACTGCCCCCGCGGCGGTAAGCCGCGCTTTCGCGGCTTTGCGTCCTGAAACCGACCTCAATGCGGCGAACCTGCTCAACATTGACGATGTCCGCCCGTTCAAAGGGCCAGGGCATCCTCCAATTCAGTCCCGCACTCACCGTCCGTACCTTTTCACCGAAACGGCGGATAATCCCCTGTTCGCCGGGTTGTACAATAAAAAATCCGCTTGCGAGCCACGCCCCGATCAAGAGCGCGCCCACGAGGGGAAGTGTGCCCGGTTTTTTGAAAAAATTTGTAATGCCATAAATAATCTGTTCGTCAGGGCTTAAATTCTCGGACGACATCATTCACCTCCCGGTTAAAAATCCTTAAAAAAAAACGGCACTATCGCGCGCCAACACGATTTTTTCGGTTCCTCTCTAACGAAAGCAATACTTCAGGACATAAAAACCGCCCGCAAGAAGAATAAAAAAAGCGATCGTCACCAGATTGAAATATTTCTCAATAAATAAACGCACCCNNACCCGCTCTCCGAAAAGATAAAGCAACCCGGTGACAAGGATGAACCTCGCCCCCCGTCCGACAATCGACGCGAGAATAAAACGCGTAAGGTCAATCGAAGCGACTCCCGCCGCGATGGTAAATATCTTGTAAGGGATGGGCGTAAATCCCGCGGCGAAAATAACCCAAAAATCATGGTACTGGTAAAGATTCTGAACCATGATGAAAGCCTCCTCAGAGAAAACGTGCGCGAAGAACCATCCCTGGACGGCCTGCCAGGCGCCAAATCCGATACTGTAACCGGCAACCCCTCCAATGACCGACCCTGCGAGACAAATCCCAAAATAGCGAAACCATTTATTCCTCGCGGAAAGGACCATCGCTATCAAAAGCACGTCAGGAGGGAGTGGGAAAAAAGAGGATTCAACAAAAGAGATCCAGAAAAGCGCCCGTTCCGCGTGCGGTGATTCTGCCTGTTTTAACCCCCAGTCATAAAGTTTACGAAAAATTTTCATCTCACCCTTTCTCCCTTTGTCTTTGAGGATCATTAAACAGGCATTCGGGCAATGCTGGTTTGCGCCTGCTCAGCGACACCGGAAGGAACCGCCACACCTATTCCCTTTAAAACGTTTCCGTAAATATCTTTTTTACCCTGCTCGTAGAGAATACACCGGATATTCTCCGACTCCAGACGTTCCTGAATCCCCCGAGCTTCGTCCATGGAAGCCGTTTCATAAACCTGCTTCCAGACCTCACGCGCCTCTTTCCTGGCTTCAGCCGTTTTTTTTCTTGCCGGGGACGTATCAGCCCCGCCCGGCGAAGAAGGGCGATCACGTTTTTGGATAAAATAGACGATCGCCACCGCAATGATGAGATAAACGATAAACACCGCCACAGAGAACTCCTTTTAAATCATGGATCTATCCGGATCCGCTGGAGGGATTTCCTTCCGGCTTCCAGTTTGAAGTTTACCTGAAGCAAAAAACCACTCACCCACATCCAAATCAGACGTGTATTCTGTCCCGTCCTCAAACGAAGGTCAAGTGATATCAAATTTTTGATCGAATTTTGAGGAAAAATTGGGCGCTTGGGTTGTGTTTGCGTTGTGTTATAATGACGTCTCATGAGTGGCGGATTTGCCTAGCCACTACCTTTTAAGACCAAATCCGGTTTTAAATTTTAAAAAATGTGAAGTCCGGTGAGCAACCTTTCGTTTTCAGAATGCCTGTTGATCACCCATAACCTCAAGGGGTAAAAATTATGCCGTTCGAACTGTCAAAATTGCCTTATGAAATTGAATCCCTCACGCCTTTTCTTTCAAAAGAAACTCTGGAGTATCACTACGGAAAACATCACCAGACATACGTCACGAATTTAAACAAGTTAACCGACGGGAAACCCGAGGCTTCGCAATCGCTCGAAAACCTGATCCGCACGGCAAAGGGCGGCATTTTCAACAACGCGGCCCAGGTGTGGAACCACACATTCTACTGGAATTGTCTGAAGCCACAGGGCGGCGGTGAACCGGACGGAGCGATCGCTGAAGCCATTAACGCTTCTTTCGGAAGTTTCGAGGAATTTAAAACTTTTTTTTCCAACGCGGCAATAGCCCTGTTTGGCTCGGGGTGGGTATGGCTCGTCAGAGACGAGGACGGAACGCTAGGCGTTGAAAGCCTTTCCAATGCCGGAAATCCTCTCACCCAAAATCAGAAGCCGCTCCTCACGATTGATGTCTGGGAACACGCTTATTACATCGATTACCGGAATGCCCGCGCGAAATACGTTGAAGCGTTCTGGAGCGCCGTCAACTGGGAATTTGTCAATCAGCAGTTAGGGTAGATCATAAAAGACGGGCGCGGACCAACGGGATCCAGTTTTTTCCCTGATCAATTCAGCGCGGATTCCATTCTGCGAATTGCTTTTTCGGCCAGTGTGTATTGCGGGTTTTGCTCCAGCGCGTGGCGATACGCGCCCAGCGCCTTCATCCAGTCTCCCTCATATTCAAACACTCGACCAAGATTGTACCAGGCGTAAAAGCGTCCTTCGTAACGCTCCGCCGCCGTTGCTTTTTCAAGCCAGGAAATCGCTTCCGACCATCGTCCCGTTTCGATCAGATAGGCTCCAATGTCATTGTAGGGGTTTCCGTACTGTGGATCGATCTGGATAGCTTTTTCACATTCCCGGATTGCGTCACCGAACCGGCCTTTCAGACTATAAGCCCAGCCGAGATACTGATGGGCCTCGGCGCTCGGACTAGCTTCGATGGATTTCAGATAAAGGGCGATCGCCTCATCTATCTGTCCCGCCATTTGTTTCTCGTATGCCTCGGCCAGCAATCGTTGAGCGTTTTCCTCTTTATTGATGTCAAAAGGGTCCATAGAAACTGTCCTGAAATTTTTGTCACTGTTTGAATGATCGCATGAAAGGATTGTCGCGTTTCTCGTCACCAATCGTGGAACTTGATTCGGCCCCGTAGGCGTGGCCTGAATAAACCTTGATCCGCTCATCAAGCCCGGCGAGACGTTTGAGACTTTTTCTCAGGACTTCTTCATTCCCTCCGGGAAGATCACAGCGGCCGCAGGCCCCCGGGAACAAGGTATCACCGGAAATTAAAATTCCGTCTACCAAAAAACACTGCCCGCCCTCCGTGTGTCCCGGGGTATGCAGGACCAGAATTTCGACGTCTCCAATTTTGATCGTCATTCCTTCGCGGGTTTCGATCAAATGTGGTTGAAATTCTTTTAAATACTTGGCTTCACGCTCATGCACATAGATTTTACACTGGGTCAGTTTGATCAAATCTTCCACGCCATGGGCATGATCAAAATGCGTGTGCGTAAGCAACCCCGCGGTCACTCTCATTCCGTCCGCTCCCGCCGCGTCCAGAACGGCACGAATGTCCCAGGCCGGGTCCACGACCGCGCAAACCCCGGCGCTTTTGTCCCCGATGAGATAAAGGAAGTTGGCCATGGGGCCAAGTTCAATTTGCTTGAAGTAAATGTTTTTATTCGCCACAGCAACAGCAGTTCTTTTTAAGATTTTTTTCGTAATAGATAACCTCAAGGGTCGGATTATCCTGGAGCTTGTGCCGTTTTTTTTCCGTAAATTCCGGCGGGATCTCGGGATAAAGCACGTCCCCCTCATAATCGGCGTAAATTCGGGTCAAATAAATTCCATCAACAAGATCAATTGTGGTTCGGTAAAGTTCCGCCCCGCCGATGATAAAGGCGTCCCGTGTCTTGATATTTTTAAGAGCCTCGTCAAGGGTCGTGTAACAAGTCTGTCCGGGATAAGGATTCTGGCCGCTCCGGTCCAGCACAATATTCTCCCGCCCCGGCAATGGCTTACAGCCAAGACTTTCAAATGTTCTAAGCCCCATGATCACCGTCTGACCGAACGTAGTTCCCTTGAAATGCTGTAAATCTTTCGGGAAATGCCAGGGAAGCTGATTGGCCTTTCCGATCACTCGCTGGTTGGCAACGGCGACAATGTGAAATAACATCGATAAAACCTCCCTCTTGGACCCTGCCCGCGGTCTCAATCGCGCGGAACAGATGGGTCCGGTTTTAAACGGCAACGGGCGCCTTGATGGCTGGATGAGGATCGTAATTTTCCAGATTAAAATCTTCGTATTGAAATCCAAAAATGTCTTTTACCGCGGGATTCAATCGCATCACGGGCAAAGGCCGGGGGTCCCTTGAAAGCTGTAACCGGACTTGCTCCCGATGGTTAAGGTAAATATGGACATCACCAAACGTGTGGATAAACTCGCCCGCCTCAAGCCCCGTGACTTGCGCCATCATCAGAGTCAGAAGCGAGTAGGACGCGATATTAAATGGAACGCCAAGAAAAACATCGGCACTGCGCTGATAAAGCTGGCAAGAAATTTTCCCTCCGGCCACGTAAAACTGGAAAAACGCGTGACAGGGCATCAGGGCCATTTGATGAAGTTCCCCCACGTTCCAGGCGCTCACGATGATGCGCCGGCTTTCAGGGTTTTTTCGGATCATCTCGACCGCCTGGGCGATCTGATCCACAATTCCGCCTTCCTTTGTCCGCCAGGAACGCCACTGCGCGCCATACACAGGGCCCAAATCACCGGCGGCATCCGCCCACTCATCCCAAATCGTCACACCGTGATCTTTTAAAAACTTGATGTTGGTATCCCCCCTCAGCATCCAGAGCAGTTCATAGATCACGGATTTAAGATGAACTTTTTTTGTCGTCAGAAGCGGAAAACCCCGCGACAGGTCAAAACGCATTTGATACCCGAAGGTGCTGATCGTTCCCGTGCCCGTCCGGTCTTTTTTTTCATGCCCATGATCAAGAATATGACGGAGAAGATCCAGATAAAGTCTCATGAGTTCCCGGTTCCTTCGCCCCCTCGCGGGGTATCTTCGATCAGTTTTTCGTTGGTAATATTCATGTCTTCAAAGTAATAGCCGTTTAACCGGTAAACTTCGGACCGACCCCGGCGTTTGACGAAATAAACATACTCCTTTGAATCTTTCGCGCCGGCGAAAAGGACCGTTTCTTTTTCCTTCCCGCCTTCCGATTCCTTCACCCCCAGTTGCCAAACCGGATGGTCCAGGCCGTGTTTTTGATTTGGATCTGCAACCGCCTGGGCCCGAAGGCTGTTCAAGGTCACAATAAAACGGAGAACTTTATCGGGATCCGCCGATAACGATTCCTGGGGCCCGATCAGTTTCCATCGTCCGGGTTCCCCAGGCCCTCCTCCCTCTTCTTTCACAACACCTGCCCGAAGAGCGGTCACCCCGTCTTTCAACCGGCTAATCGTGATTTCCTTCACGCGTTCAGGCTCCAGCTTAAACAAGACAAGATCCGCCCAAAATCCGCTGGAAAGATCTCCCTCCTCAAGACCGGTAAAAAGACCCAGCATACGATCCAATCCGACTTCCACGGCGTAAACATCCGGACGATCAAAAAGCCGGACAAAAAGGCCCGTGTGGCCGGGGCTCTTAACGCCAATTTTCAAATCCGCCAACAGATCGTTGTTTCCACCCATGACCTTCACACAAAAAGCTTCCGGGTCCGTAATTCCAAAATCCTTTAAAAGCGCGGGATCCGAACTTCTCAGATCTCCCCGAATTCCGGAAAGGGCCGAAAGAATCGCTTGGACCTTGATTTCATCCGCCCGGGCATTCCAAAGCTCTTTGACCTTCCAGATCCCATCCTCTTTAAATATTTCGACCTGGGTCTTCAATCCTTTGCCGATCAGAATGCGTTCCGCCTTGCCGGGATCAAACGCCAAAAGCTTTTCGTCAACTCCCGTCACATCACGTCCTTGCCGGTGATCCAGAAAAAAACGGGCCCAAAGTCCCGTCGACAAAAATGCCAGTATCAGGAAAAGAAATAAAATTTGCTTTCGGCTCATAAGGTTCGCTCAGGTAATGCTTTTGAGATAGGCCTGCCTTGTTCTGCTTCTAAAATAAAAATGCAAAAATCCCGCGACCGCAATCAAGGCGGGCATGAAAAGGGTTCCGAAAAAACGCCAGAAAAGCTTTGCCTCACGGGACACTTTAGGAAGGGCGCGAGTCGCCACACTCTTCGTCCGAATTCCGACCAAATCATCCCCAAGGGTCAGAACATCCATCGCATTCATGAAAAACGCCATATGCCCCCCGCCGCGAATCAGTTGCCTTTGAAACGGCGTGGCCGCCCCGATTAAAATCATTTTCCCGGGCGCCGACACAAGGGCTTGGGGCGCTTCACCTTCGTCCTTCTTTTCAGGAACCGTCTCCTCACCAGGCAGGTCTTCGCTTTCCCAGGCGGGAACTTTTTCGATTTTTTCAAAAGCATTAGCAAACTGCCCCTGCACCAAGACTGCCAAAGGGAACGGCCCTTGAGGGCTTGTCGCTTCCTGTAGTAGATCACGGGCCGTCATGCCTTGGGGCTTAAACGGAACCATCCAGGAATCCTTTGAAGAAGAAAGGAGCGTTTCCACACTGAGACCCTGGGCTTCGATCTTTTTTTGATCGAGGGCAATGGCACTTCCCCATAGGTAAAAGAACGCCGGAAGCCGGGACGTGATCGAAACTTTCAGATTCATTTCTGCAGGAGTCAAAACTGTCTGGATAGGAAGGCGTACCGGGAACTGCGTTTCAAAAAGGCCCATTCTTCCGGCAGAAACATTGACGATTTCGCTTTGCTCATCTGCAAGGACACGCGTATCCACTTTCAACCCCCAGGCCACCAGAAGATCATTGATTTGTGGGTCTTTGTCAGTCGCAATCAGTTCGACGTCATTGGCCATGGGGCGATAGTTGAATTCACGTTGTTGTACAGCCACAAAGACAGAACCTCCCTGGACAATAAATTTATTGATTTCATATTTCTGGCGTTCACTAAGCCGTTCGGGCGCAATCAGCGCAAGAGCTTTCGTACCGGGAGGAATGGGAGAACCCTCCGTGAGATCGATCCTCTCCACGCGGTATCCGTCATATCGGAGCCCGTTCTCGAGCGCCTCATACGGGTCATCCCTGAAACTTTGTTGCAACTGATCTCCGGCACCCAATTGCTCAAGAAGCGCCCTTAGGTTGGGATCCACACCCCTTGTTTCAGCGGGAGCCACCATCGCAATCCCCGGGATTTCATCCAAAGACATACGGTAAATCTTGGACACGAGAGCATATTCAAGTTCGTCCAGGTTACCCGGATGAACGCTGGGAAGAATTTCATCAGGCTTTTCCTTATAAGAAAGACTGATCGCGGAATAAACAAGCTTGACCCCCATCTCATCGGATTGCACCGACTCCACCTGAAACGGCTCAATTCCTTTCTTGGCCAGTTGTTCTTCGGCAGAGTTTTCTTCACGGGCCGCCTTGGCAACAATCTCCGAGACATCCATCGGATAAACCTTGTACTGGAAACGCCCCTCAGAGGCAATCCTGATTTCATCCAGTTTGTCCCGAACATCCTGTTCGAGAGTCTTCAGCGCTGTCGGCATTTTTTCAGAAGAGGACACATAAAACTTGGCCATCACGGGAGATTTGAGCTCTCGTAAGATTTTCCGAGTGGGCTGAGAAATCGTGTAAACCTTCCCCTTGGTCAAGTCAAACCGTCCAAGGGGAATCCCCAGGACAAGCCAGTTGGAAACGAGAAAAATAGCCGTACACATCACAGCCGCTGTCGCAAAAATCGAGCCCGCCTTGGGTCGCATTCTTCCTTCGATCCAAAATCCGTTGAGCACCAGACAAACCGCCGTACCAAGCGCAAAATAAAGCAGATCCCGGTTATCTACGACCCCTTTGGAAAACGCGCCAAAATGATCGGCGGCACCCAGCATCTGTCTCAAGAAACTCCCGAGACCCGCCACCCATCCGTCAATCGAAACCGCCACAAAATCCGTTCCGACAAGATAAAACCCGAAACAGATCATCATACTGAGAATAAAAGCGACAATCTGGTCCCGGCAAAATCCGGAAACAAGAATTCCGATCGCCAAAAAGAAAGAGCCCAGCACTGCCGCCCCAACGTACCCTCCTAAAATCGGCCCCAGATCCGGCTGTCCCAATATCATCAACATCAGCGGCACCGGCACCGTACAAGCAAGGGCCAACAGGTAAAAACAAAAACTGGCGAGAAATTTTCCAAGGACCAGCTCATGGGGGGCCATCGGGAACGTCAGGAGAAGCTCCTGGGTATTGCCCCTTTTTTCCTCTGCCCAAAGTCTCATGGAAACAGCGGGAAGAAAAATGCACAGTAGCATCGGCAATCCGTAGAAAAACGACCTCATATCCGCGCGGCCGATCATGAAAAACTGGGTCATGAAAAGCCCGCCGTTGAGGAGCGTAAAAATAATCAGAAAAATATAGGCAATGGATGAGTTAAAGTAACCCGCCATTTCTTTACTAAAAATCATAAGGACTTTTCGAATCCGGTTCATCCCACAACCCCCTGGGGCGCAAGCAGAGTGATAAAAACATCTTCCAGGGAGGCCCCCGGTTTTCCAACTTTCTGGGACAACTCTTCCCTTGTCCCCGAAGCCACCAGTTTTCCTTCGTTAATAATCACAATCCGGTCCGCCAGCGCCTCGACTTCCTGAAGAATATGGGTGGAAAAAACAATCGTTTTGTCCCGAACCAGGCTTTTAATCAGGGAACGGATGCCTAGAATCTGTATCGGGTCGAGTCCTGAAGTGGGCTCATCAAGAATCAACACTTTCGGATCGTGAATAAGCGCCTGGGCAAGCCCGACCCGTTGGCCGTATCCTTTCGAAAGTTCCGAGGCCGGTTGCTTCCAGACTTTTTGAAGCTGACAGGATTCCATCACCCATTTCAACCGTTCCTTGAGCCGGGTCCCCGAAAGCCCCCGGGCCGATCCCACAAAACGAAGGTACTCCTCAACGTTCATGTAACCATAAAGCGGAACGCTCTCGGGAAGATAGCCTATGAGCTGACGCGCCTTAATAGGGTCTTTGATAATATCCGCACCATGGATTGAGGCCGTCCCGGCCGATGGATAGAGATAGGTGGTAAGGATGCGCATGGCGGTGGATTTCCCCGCGCCGTTGGGCCCGA
>DCTJ01000035.1 GCA_002329545.1 Candidatus Omnitrophica bacterium UBA1443 | reverse complement strand
ATTTTTGCCGGATAAAGCCATTGATATTATTGATGAAGCGGCTTCCCGTGCTCGTTTGTCGGTGACGACGTTGCCGAAAGATTTGAAGAAGATGGAGACGGAGATTGAATCGCTCCGCCGTGAAAAAGAGGCGTCCATCAAGGGACAGGATTTTGAAAAAGCGGCGAAACTTCGCGATGAAGAACGTAAGGCGAAGGAAGAACTCCAGAAGATGAAGAAAAACTGGAAGGAATCCAAGTCTGAAGTTGAAATCCAGGTAACAGCCGAGGACATTGCGTTTGTGGTTTCCAAGTGGACCGGCGTTCCGCTTGCGCGCCTTGAAGAGAAAGAAACGGCGCGGCTTCTTAAAATGGAGGAAGAAATCCATCAGGGGGTGATCGGTCAGGATGAGGCGATTACCGCGATTGCTAACGCCGTCAGACGTTCACGGTCGGGTCTTCGTAATCCGCGACGTCCCATCGGGACTTTTATTTTTCTGGGGCCGACGGGTGTCGGTAAAACTTTGCTGGCACGCGCCCTGGCGGAGTTTATGTTCGGGGACCGGGATGCCGTGATCACGGTGGATTGCTCGGAATATAGCGAGAAGTTTAACGTTTCAAGGTTGGTCGGAGCGCCCCCCGGATACGTGGGCTATGAAGAAGGTGGCCAGTTGACCNNGACGAAATCGAAAAAGCGCATCCTGACATGTTTAACATCCTCCTGCAGTTGATGGAAGAAGGTCGCCTGACAGATTCCCTGGGGCGCAAGGTTGATTTCCGGAACACGATCGTGATCATGACGTCCAATGTCGGGGCGGATCTTGTGCGGAAACAGGGAGATCTTGGTTTCGGAGTAAGAACAGATGACATGAACTACGATTCGTTAAAGACCAAACTGTTGGATGAGACGAAAAAAGTGTTTCGTCCGGAATTTTTAAACAGGGTCGACGATATCATCGTTTTCCATCCGTTGTCTCGCCAGGATCTTGAACAGATTATTCATATCGAACTTGGAGAAGTGAAGGATCGTCTCAAGGAAAAGGCGATGGAGCTTCTGCTTTCTGACGAAGTCCTCAAGTTTTTGATTGATCAGGGGTATGACCCCGTGTTTGGGGCGCGGCCGCTCAAAAGGACGATCCAGCGATACGTGGAAAACGTGCTAGCGGAAGAAATTCTTAGCGGAAAATTCCAGGAGGGGGACAAGATCCAGGCTGAAATCCGCGGCGACAGGGTTGTTTTCGAGAAAGCGACGTAAGCGATCCGTGAAGAAGCATTCGTTTCTGAAGGGTCTCATACTGCTCCTGCTTTTTTTTCTGATCGCGGTGGTTCTGGCCGCGAAAGTGTTTCTCCACCAGTTTGCCACCTCGGAAGAGTTCAAGCGATTCGCTGAAAGTCGGGCGGGTGAATATCTTCGCGCCAAAGTCTCAATCGGGCAAATCCGGCCCTATCATTTCAATCAACTCGCCCTTGAAAATGTGATTATCGAATTGCCTGAGATCCGGGGCAACTCGCAACTCATACATCTGGACCGATTGCTTTTCCGTTATCACTTAAGCCATCTCTGGAAGGGCAAATTCGATGCTCCTGCCGGAGTGACGTTCCGGAATCCCTCACTGATGATCGAAGAAGACAAATTTCCCTACCAGTATTTTGAAACTGCCGCGAGCGCCCCCGGAGGATTTGGAATGCCCACGATTGATTTCAAGGGCGGAGAAATCCGTTACCGGGTGTCATCGCTCGGCAAGGATATCGTGCTTCGGAATATCGAAGGGACCATTACGGCAGAAGAAGGTACAAAAGCACGGGTCAATATTCGGGCAACGGCAAGCGGAATTCTTGTGGGAGGGGTTGACGTTCATGGGACAGTGGATGCTTTTCAGAAAACGCATGATCTTTGGCTGGATTTGAAAGGCATGGATTTTTCTTCCGAGATCCCCATCCCGCTCCGGGGTTTGACCGGAAAATTGCATTGGAGTGGAAAAAACCTTTTNNATTTGAGCAGGTGCAGACGACCCTCCATGGATGGAACGCGAAAGTATCGGGGGCTTTCGTGAATCGGGACGGGCGTCCTGAGACAACGGTGCGTTTGGTTGTGGGGAAGGAAAGACCATGGATGGAAGCCGGTTTCAAAATTGACATGAGCAAGGGGTTCATGGAAGGATTTCTTGACGCTTCCGACGCGGGAAAGTTTTCCTTTAACGGCAAGATTCGCTCCGAAGGAAATCGGTGGATTTTGGATCCCTTGACCTTGAATGATCATTATCAGGGAAAGTGTGAACTTGATTTTGTGACCGGAAACTATGAAATTGCCGTGGAGCGGGAAATGAAACGTATTTCGATCCACTCCAACCTTTGTCGTCTTGATTTCGCGGTGCAGGGCCGCCTGGATCATCTGGATTTTCTGGGGCTTGACATCGTGACGCAAGGACGGATTTATATCCATGCTATTTCTCCGAATTGGCAGGATCGGCAATTTCGATTCAAGGCGGATTTTGAGACGGACTATTTTATTCTAAATCAGGAGCCTTTCCAGGACCTGAAAGGGTCCTTTGAGGTGACACCGTACGGAATCTCCGGGATTCGTTGTACCTGGGGACGGAAGTTTGAAATGACGGGACAAATGGTTTTTCCCCTAAAATCGCCACAGATGAAGTTGATTGTTAGAACCGCGGATTTCGATCTCGGACAGGTCCAATTTTTTGCTTCCAAGCCGCTCCCGAAAGAAATGGGCGGTAAGTTGGGAGGGAAACTTCTTATTGAAGGCGACCTGAAACGTCCTGAAATTATTGGTGTCTTCAACGTCTCGGACGGGAAATGGGGAAAGCTGGATTACGATCGCGGAATTATTCAGTTCCGGGGCTTTGCTCCTTATTTTCCCCTGCAAGAGTCTAAAATCTGGAAGGGCCGCAGTGTTTTCTTTTTGACGGGCGCGGTCGATTTGACGCTTGACAATGTTATGGCAGGCGNNTGGATCGGCTGGTGGTCTGGAAGGGGCTTGAAGTAACCCTCCACGAGAAGGAGGCCAATGTCCAGTTGGCCGGTTCTGACCTTGATCATTTGAAGCCCGTGTCGTCGATTGAAGTGGGGCCCGTGAAGCAATTCGAATCCAAGACCGGGGAACCTGAGGAAAGCCGTCTGGATGAAAAAGGTTTTACGGTTGGAACGAGTTTAAAATTCTAGGAGTTTTATGTCACGTTGGAGTTACCTGAAAAAACTGGTGTCCGTGCGGTTATGGCTTGAAAATTTCGGGGCTGGTTGCCTGAATTTTTTTTACCACGCCGGAGGCATTGCCATTCTTTTTCGTGATACATGCGTCCTGATTTTCAGGCGGAGCATTCGATGGCCCATGGTATGGGACCAGATGCTTAAAATCGGCGTGACATCGCTACCGCTTGTTTTTCTGACGGCTCTTTTTACGGGAATGGTGTTGGCGTTACAATCCGCTTATCAATTGCGCCTGTTTGCCGCGGAACAATTTACTTCCGACCTGATTTCGGTGTCGCTTTGTCGGGAACTCGGTCCAGTGTTGACGGCGATGGTGGTGGCGGGCCGGGTGGGAGCCTCCATTGCCGCGGAACTCGGGACGATGAAAGTCACGGAACAAATCGACGCCCTTAAGGCCCTCGCGACCAATCCCATTCAGTATCTTGTTATTCCCCGGTTTATCGCGGGGGTTTGCATGCTTTTTATGTTGACGATTTATGCCGACTGTATCGGGATGCTGGGAGGATATCTCATCGCTGTTTTCAAACTGGGGATGAGTTCCCACATGTATATCAAGCGGGGGTTTGATGCCCTGGTGGTCAAAGATATTATTACGGGACTGATCAAGGCTTTCTTTTTTGGTGGAATTATCACGGTGGTGGGGTGTTATTTCGGGTTTAAGGCTCGGGATGGCGCGGAAGGAGTGGGACGGGCGACCACCCTCGCGGTTGTTGTGTCGCTTATTTTGGTGATCGCTTCGGACGCCCTTTTCACCGCTATCTTTTACTTTTTTTAAAGGGGTAAGTTGATGATCGAGGTCCGGAATATTCATAAGCAGTTTGGGGACAAGGATGTCCTTCGGGGCGTGGATCTTACTGTTCGGGATGGGGAGACCCTTGTGATTATTGGCCGCTCGGGGTGTGGAAAGAGCGTGCTTCTGAAGCATATTATGGCTCTTCTTGAGCCGGACGAAGGTGACATCAAGATTGACGGGCGCTCCATGTTTGCGATGACCCCCGATGAGCAGGACCGGTTCCGTCTTAAATTGGGGATGTTGTTTCAGGGGGCGGCTCTCTTTGATTCGTTGACCGTCCGGGAAAATGTCGGCTTCTCACTTTATGAACATACGCAGTTTTCCGAGGAAACGATTGAAATGAAAATTCGGGAGAAATTGAGTTGGGTGGGACTTTCGAACGTTGAGGACTTGATGCCGTCCAGTCTTTCGGGAGGCATGAAAAAAAGGGTGGGGCTTGCCCGCGCTATCTGTCATGAGCCGAGCATCATTCTTTACGATGAGCCGACCACGGGTCTGGATCCAATCAACGCGGACGTAATCAATGAACTTATTTTGCAGATGCAGAGACGGCTTCACGTGACATCCATCGTGGTCACTCACGACATGACCAGCGCGTTCAAGGTTGCCGACCGGATCGCCATTCTTTACGAAGGAAAAATTATTGCCGCCGGGACTCCGGACCAGATTCGGAATTCCAAAGATCCGATCGTTCAACAGTTTGTAACGGGATCCGCCACTGGCCCGATCACTCAGGGGATGAAAAAAGAAACGGAGATTTTATGAAGAAATCAGCTAACGAAATGACGGTTGGAATTTTTGTCATCATCGGATTTATCCTGCTCACGCTGACCCTGTTTTTTGTCAGTGGGGTCTACCTGTTTCGCTCGGGCTATCATGTGAAGGTGCGTTATGAGTATGTCAGCATTCTCAACAAAGGTGCGCCGGTTCGGTTGGCGGGTGTCCGCGTTGGGGAGGTAAGTCAGGTGCGGCTTTATTTTGACGAAACGAAGAAGAAAAATTGTGTTGAGGTGAAGCTTTTTATTGAAAAGGGAATAGAAATCAGGGAAAATTACACTTTTAAGATTCAGGGGACGCACGTCTTGAGTGAGCCTCATATCGAGATTTCCCCGGTGGCTGGTGACGCCCGGCTTTTAAAGGGAGACGACATGGTTGAGGGAATCAGCCCGGTGCCGGTGGAAGCACTCATTGATCGCGCGCACGAGATTTCCGACGAGATTTCGGAAATGATGAAGAAGTTTCGCGCCAATGTCGAGGATGAAGGAATGATTGCCGACCTCAAGACGATGGTGAAGAATTTCTCCGAATTGAGCGTGGCGCTTAATACCTCGGTTTCCGGATCTGAAAAAGAACTGAGCCAAAGCGTCAAAAACATTGAAGCGTCGACGGCTTCCCTTGAACGCATCCTGGGCCAGGTTGAAAGTGGCGAAGGGACCTTGGGGAAGTTGCTGATGGAGGATGAGATTTACAATGAGATGCGTGCCTTCGTCAGTGATATCCGGGCGCATCCCTGGAAACTGCTCAAGAAAGACTCAGGTAATTCCAGAAAATGGTATTACCTGTTTTTAAAATAACCGTGAGTTGCCCCTGTCCCTGGAGAGTGCTTTTTGGAAGTGGGACGGCGGACGCCCGGGAAGGGAGTCGCGTACCGTGGCGTGACGGGGAGCGACTCATTTTTAAATCATAAAAAATATTTCAGTTTTTGAAATATCAAAGGAGTGATCATGATAATTTTTATCCGGTTGTTGTTTCTCGCGGGTTGCGCGACGTTTGGTTACCTGGCCCCGTTTTCCTGGCTGGATGGGCTTAATTTCTTGGATCGTAACTGGCTCTCGGCCGCGATCTGCCTGATGGGCGGAGGGGTTTTTGTTTTGCTGGACATTTTTTTTGAGCAGTATACGGTCAAGAATATTCTTTCGATTATCTTGGGCCTCGCGATCGGTCTTCTGACACATAAGCTTTTTATGATGGTCGTGGCGTATGGCAATTTTGCTCCCGAGGCGGAACGCACTTTTGCGATTTTGACCGCCGTTCTTTTTTCCTACCTCGGGATTATTACCATCCTTCGTGGACAGGATGAGTTCAGTTTGATAATTCCATTTGTACGACTGGATACTAAAGGCGCAAAAGAAGATCTGATTTTGCTTGATACGTCCGTGATTATTGACGGCCGGATCGCGGATATTGCGAACACTCACTTTATCGGAGGAAAGCTGATTTTGCCCCGGTTCGTGCTTAAGGAGCTACAGCTTATTTCCGATTCTTCCGATCCCCTTAAAAGGAATCGCGGTCGCCGCGGCTTGGATGTGATGAACGCTATCCGTGAAAATCCGAACGTGACGGTCAAGATTCATGAGATGGATTTTCCGGAATTCAATACGGTGGACGCAAAGCTGGTGAAAATGGCCCAGGTGATCGAGGCCAAGGTATTTACCAATGATTATAATCTCAACAAGGTGGCGGAGCTTCAGGGTGTGAAGGTGCTTAATATCAATGATCTTGCGAACGCCCTCAAGCCCGTTGTGATGCCCGGTGAGGAAATGGAGATCAAGATTCTCAAGGAAGGCAAGGAGCATGAGCAAGGGGTTGCCTATCTTGATGACGGCACGATGGTGGTTGTGGATGCCGCCCGACGGCGTATCGGACAGACAACGAAAGTGACGATCACGAGTGTGCTCCAGACTCAGGCTGGCCGGATGATTTTCGGGAAGCTTTCGGACGAGGATGAGGGGCGCCGGGATCGTCATGATCGCGGACGCGGGGATCGTTGGCATGAGAACCGGGAACGTGGACGAGGTGACCGTCATGAGCGCAACGGGGGTCGCAATGGACATCACCACCAGCCGGGTGGACAGAGCGTTAACCAGGGGCAAGGACCTGCGACAAACCAAAATCATTAAAAGAGACGTTGTGAGCGTTTATGATTCGTCCGATGCGCGACGATTTTGGATGAGTGTTGACGCGTTGAACTCTTCCAGTTTGATATCTCATGCGCCATAAACACAAAGGTTACCATGTTCCAACGATCAGTCTGATCATCCCCGCGGCGGGTCTTGGGACTCGTTTTCATCAAAGTTCCGGTGCCGCTTTCAGCAAAAGCCGGCGCCGGGATTCCAAACTTTTCTATGATCTTGCAGGGGAGCCGGTACTCGCCAGAACGTTGGCCGCGTTCGTGGAAATTCCGGAGATCAGGGAAGTGGTTCTGGCGGTTAGTCCCGGGATGCGTTCTGAAATAAAACGCGTTCTTGGCCGCGCTGCTTGTCAGAAGATACGTTATGTAACTGGAGCGAAGACAAGAGCCGGATCGGTTTTGAGCGCGCTTAGACGAACTTCCCCGTCGTCAGAGTGGGTAATGGTTCATGATGGCGCGCGACCGCTCGTCACGACGGCGGCCATTCGGCAACTGATCCGGGGGAGCGTTGGCTGGGACGGAGTGATCTTGGCCAGGAAAGTTATTCCGACGATTAAGCGTGTTTTGAGGTCCGACGGACGCATTGAGTCGACGGTGGACAGGAGCACGCTTTATGAGGCGGAGACGCCGCAGATGGTGCGCCGTTCCGTGCTGATCAAAGCGTATAAGATGAATCCTTGCGCTTTACAGGCGACTGATGAGGCCGGACTTCTTGAATCGATTGGAGCCCGAGTCCGGGTCATTTCTCATGATGGATGGAATCCTAAAATTACAACCGTGACCGACCTCTTTCTGGCGGAATCCATGATACAAAACAGCAACCCAACGTGTACCAGAACCGGGATTGGTTTTGATACGCATCGGCTGGTTCCAGGCCGCAAATTATGGCTCGGAGGGATCGCGATACCATCGCCCAAGGGGTCGTTGGGACACTCCGATGGGGACGCGTTGCTTCATGCGATTGCGGACGCGATGCTGGGCGTGATCGGAAGAGGAGATATTGGTGAATGGTTCCCGGACAAAGATCCCCGCTGGAAGGACGTAAAAAGCGGTGTCATTGTCGAGAAAGTATTGGCCGAATCAAAAAAGACAGGCTGGCTTCCGTATCATGTCGATTCTAACATCATTCTTGAAACTCCCAGGCTGGGGCCGTACAAGATGAAAATCAGGCGAAGGATCGCGCGGTTACTACAGCTTCCGATTGAGGATGTTTCGGTCAAGGCTCGAACTCGCGAAGGGTTGGGAGCGGAAGGCGAAGGGCTGGCGATTACTTGCCAGGCGGTGGTTTCAATGAAACGGATTCAAATCGCGGAAGGCGACATTCGCAAGCGGCGTAGCTAAAGGACGGTCATTTCAAATGGGAATAAAATTTCACGACACCTTATCCGGACAACTTAAGGACTTTCAAGCCGGCGATACCGGTGAAGTCTCCCTTTATACCTGCGGTCCGACGGTCTATCACTACGCGCATATCGGTAACTTCCGGACCTTTGTGTTTGAGGATCTGTTGCGTCGTTTTCTCGAGTCTGAGGGTTATAAAGTCCGGCACGTGATGANNGATCGCGGGCGCTCAGCGTGAAAAGAAATCGCTTCGGGAGTACACTTCTTTTTACACGGATGCTTTTCTGGAAGACCGGAAGTCTCTGAATATCCTGCCCGCTGATGTGATGCCGAATGCCACCGATGAAATTCCGGCGATGATTTCTCTTATCGAAACCCTGATGGCTAAGGGGATCGCGTACAAGGCGGAAGATGGTTCGGTCTATTACCGGGTCGCCGAATTTCCCGGTTATGGCAAACTTTCCAAGAAAAAACTGGATGGAAATATCGCGGGAGTCCGCGTGAACCAGGATGAGTATGAGAAAGAAGAGGGGGCGGATTTTGTGCTTTGGAAGGCCGCTAAAGAGAACGAACCTTCCTGGGATTCGCCCTGGGGAAAAGGGCGGCCGGGTTGGCACATTGAGTGTTCCGCCATGTGCATGCGTCATCTCGGGGAAACGGTGGATATTCACGCGGGAGGCGAGGATCTTGTGTTCCCGCACCACGAAAATGAAATCGCCCAATCCGAGGCCGCGACCGGCAAACCTTTTGCCCGTTATTGGCTCCACGCCAGGCACCTTCTCGTTAACGGGGAGAAGATGTCGAAATCCAAGGGAAATTTTTTCACGCTTCGCGATCTTCTCCAAAAAGGGTATGACCCGATGGCGATCCGTTATGTCCTGATGTCGGTCCATTACCGTCAACAGCTCAACTTCACGCTGGAAAGCCTGAAAGAAGCCCGCGAGGTCATCGAAAAACTGGACAACTGCTACTTTCAGTGCCTGAGCCGAATCAGGATTGCTGGGCAAAAAAACGGCGGGGAACTGAACCTTGGCGCTTCTGCGGCTGAAATCGGGAAGGCCCTGGGGGATGATCTGAATATTGCCAAGGCCCTGGCTATTTTTCAAAAGACCGTGAGCGAGATCAACGTGCATCTCGCGCATCTTTCGGAGACGGGACTATCCGCTTGCGTGGAATTTTTTGAGAGAATGGATCGAATCTTCGGATTTGACATTTCATCGGTCCGGGAGATTCCCTCTGATGTCATGCGAACACTTTCGGAATATGTTGAAGCCAGAAAAGTAAAGGACTTCGCGACCTCGGACCAGCTTCGGAAGGCTATCGCTGAAAAAGGCTGGCAGGTCAAAGACGGCCGTCCTGGCGAGCCTTCGACGGTCAAAAAAAACCGCAGGGTCTGGGATGGGAAAAAATAAGCGGATTCCGGCTTTAAAGCGGGGACAAGAAATATGAAGAAAAAAGGGATTTTTATTACATTTGAAGGAGCGGAAGGAAGCGGGAAGAGTACACAGATCAGGGAAGCGGCGAAATTCTTTCGGAAGAAAGGGCGGGAAGTGATCCTTCTTCGTGAGCCTGGCGGGACAAAGATTAGTGAGTTGATCCGCAAGATTTTGCTGGATCGCGCAAATCAGGGGATGAGTCACGCCACCGAGCTTTTTCTTTATCTCGCGGCGCGCGCCCAGGTCGTGGAGGAAAAAATTTTACCCGCGCTTCGGGAAGGAAAAGTTGTCATCGCGGACCGGTTTGAAGATTCAACGAGGGCCTATCAGGGATTTGGGCGCGGATTTTCGCTCGAGGCGATCGAAAGCATGAGCCGGCTTGTTCGCGGGACATTAATCCCGGACCTTACGTTTGTGCTCGATGTTGATATTACCAAGGGGCTCGCGCGTGGTGGCCGTCACGACCGGATTGAATGGGAGGCCCTGAGTTTCCACCGGAAAGTGCGTCAGGGCTATTTGACGCTTGCGCGAAAGGAACCGGGTAGAATGCTGGTGCTTGACACGGACCAGCCCGTTTCGGTTGTCAAACAATGCGTTCTGGAGAGGCTACAACGTGTATTTGGCAAATAAAACCCAAAAACTAGCGGCACGGATACTGGAATCGCATATGGCCCGGCGAAGAGTATCGCATGCCTATATTTTTAGCGGTTCTGGCGAAGCTTTGGAGATGGCCGAGCTGGCGGGTGAGCATGGTAGTGCCGATATTAAAGAAGAATTTGCGGTGGCGTTCGCCGCCGCGCTTCTGTCCGGAAGTGAAAAGCTTTTCCAAGTGGCGGAATCTTCGATCTCGGCGCGGATCTGGAAACGAAACCATCCGGATGTCCGCTGGATTGGCGAAGATCAGGAAGAACGGTCAATTAAAGTCGGGGAGGACAGCAGTGAGCGGGGCACGATTCGTGAAATTATTCATTGGGCGGGAATTAAACCTTACGAAAGCCCATGGAAGCTCTGCATCGTTTTGAAGTCGGAGCGGCTGACGGATGTGGCGGCAAATGCTTTTTTGAAAACGCTGGAGGAGCCGCCGCCTCATACGGTGTTCCTCTTGCTCGTGGAGAATAAAACACATCTTCTTGAGACCATCCAGTCCCGGTGCTTTGAGATCAGGATACCGGCTTCCGAGAGTTTTGCTGTGCCGCGAAGTCTCGCGGGACTTGCGACGATTCCGGTGAAAGAAATTTTGGAGTCTTATCCCTCGCTTTCCAAAGAAGATTTGAGACGAAAACTCGATGGTCTGATGCCGTTCATTAGGGAAAAAATCACGAATCTTGTTTCAGCCGACTCGCCGGATCTGGACCGCTGGCTGGAAGCGATGGATCTGGTTTATGATTCCAAGGCGGCTCTCGAAGACAATGTGAATTACAAACTCATGCTGACCCGACTCGCGATGCGCCTTTCAAGAATATTGCCAGTAGACGGAAAAGGATTAATTTGATGACGAATTATTATTTGACGACACCCATCTATTACGTGAACGGAAAGCCTCATATCGGACACGCGTACACGAGCATTCTTTGCGACACGTTCGCGCGGTTCCACCGGATGCTCGCCGAGGAGGTCTTTTATCTCACGGGAACGGATGAACATGGGATCAAGGTGCAAAAAGCGGCCTTAAGCGAGGGGAAAACTCCCCAAGCCTTTGTCGATGAGATTGTGCCCAAATTTCGGGAACTCTGGACCCTTCTCGGAGTCCGGTATGACTACTTTATTCGCACGACAGATGCTGAGCATAAAGCGGGGGTTCAGAAAACCTTAAGCGCGCTCGAGGCGCAAGGTGACATTTACAAGGCCTCTTATCATGGCTGGTATTGCACACCGTGCGAATCTTTTTGGACGGAACTCCAGCTTAAAGAAGGAAAGTGCCCGGATTGCGGTCGTGCGGTTGAGCGGCTTGAAGAGGAAAATTATTTTTTTAAGCTGTCAAAGTACCAGGGATGGTTAATGGATTATATTCAGACTCATCCGGATTTTATCCGGCCCGATTACCGGAGAAATGAAATTCTCGGGTTTCTCCGCGAGCCCCTTGAGGACCTTTGCATTACCAGGCCCAAATCGCGTTTGTCGTGGGGAATTGAATATCCCGGTTCTCAAGACCATGTCGTTTATGTCTGGTTTGACGCGTTACTTAATTATTTGACCGCTCTCGGTTATCCCGCGGAAGAATCAAAGTTTAAAAAATACTGGCCGGTGGATTGTCACATGCTTGGAAAGGATATCTTGCGCCNNGCACGCGGTGTACTGGCCGATCATGCTCCGGGCCATGGGTGTGGAAATTCCCAAACTGGTGCTGGCCCACGGGTGGTGGAAAATCGGAGGAGAGAAAATGTCAAAGTCTCTCGGAAATATCGTGGATCCGGTTGCGATCGTAAAAAAATACGGTAGCGACGCGTTCCGGTATTTTTTGATGCGTGAAGTCACTCTGGGACTCGACGGGACGTATTCCGAGGATCTCCTGAAAGAACGATACACGAGTGATCTCGCGAACGATATTGGCAATTTATGGCACCGGACGGCATCCATGATGGAGAAGTATTTTGGGGGGAAAGTCCCAGCGAGCTCTCAGGGTTCGGAAAAAACTCCGCTTTGGCAAAATGTCATCGGGTTGTGGGACAAGGTTTGTCGGGATATGCTGGCTTATGATCCGAGAGAATCGCTCGCGAAGATCTGGACCGTTGTCACCCAGGCTAATCAGTTTGTCGAGGAGAAAAAACCTTGGGTGCTCGCGAAGCACGAGGATCAGAAACAGGAGCTTGCCGATACGCTTTATGTGTTGGCTGAAACGGTGGCGCATATCGGTGTTTTGCTTCAAGCCTTTCTGCCGGAAACCTCGCGGAAAATAACAAGTCGCTTGAAGCTCTCCGACCCTTTCGCGATTAAAGACGAATCCGCTTTCAGAAAACCGCTTGTGAAAGCGGGAACGGTGATTGAAAAAGGAGATCCTCTTTTCCCCCGTCTTGAAGACAAGATCGCGCCATGCTGACAGACACGCATCTTCATCTCCATTTTCCCCAGTATGACCTGGATCGCGATGAGGTGATCCGCCGCGCGATTGCCGGGGGAGTGGGGCTCATGATTAATGTCGGAACGGATCTGGAAGATTCCCGCAAAGCCGTCCAGGTTGCCGAAACCTATCCCGAGGTGTATGCCGCGGTAGGCTATCATCCTCATGAAAGCAAGAACGCAAGTCGGGAAGAGCTCGCGGAGTTGGAGAAACTTGTCGCGCATCCCCGCGTGGTCGGGGTGGGAGAGGTCGGGCTCGATTATTTTCACAATCATTCTCCCCAGGAGACCCAGCGGGAGATATTTCGAGTGTTTCTGTCCTGGTATCGCCGACATCAAAAACCGATCATACTCCACTGTCGTGAAGCTTACGAAGATATGCTCCGGTTGCTGAAAGATGAATTGGAGCCTCCGTGTCGCGGAGTGATCCATTGCTACTCGTCGGATTCGGAGATGATGTTTAAATTCCTGGAGCTCGGGTTTTACGTCGCGTTTGGAGGTGCTTTAACTTATAAAAAAAATGAAACCCTGAGGGAAGCCTGTCGCCAATGTCCCCTGGATCGATTGCTGATTGAAACTGACGCGCCTTATCTTGCCCCTCAATCAAGACGGGGTGAGAGGAATGAGCCCCTTTTTTTGGTAGAAACGGCTAAATTTATCGCGTCGCTTCGCGGTTGCGATCCGGAGAGGCTTTTTACGGAAACGACGGCCAACGCCCGAAGACTTTTTGATTTATGCTAAACCGGGTTTTTCTTTTCTTAAAGCACGAACGGGTATACTTGCTCCTCATCGTGTTGATCGGTGTTTTTTACGCGGCGATCATGACGGGGACAGGGAGGAAAATTCGTGCGTCGCAGGCGGTTCCATCACAGGCTATGGAGGAATTCAAAGCCGCGGAGCGCCAATTTAATGAACAATCATTCTCAGGGTGGGCGTCCGAGGAGTTTAGGAATCAGAACCCTCTTTTAACCCGCTCTTTTGAATTTTTTACCCTTTTTTTTCTGCTCGCCATTGTCGCTGGGCTGGGGGTTGATTTTATCCTGCTTGTCCGTCCTTCGTTGCGCAAGAAGCTTCTGTATCGCCCTNNCCCCCGGTTCGTGAATGGCCCTTTTCCATTCTGCTCAGGACCGTGGTCCTTTTTATTACGTGGGGGATTGTTCTCAGCGTGGCGATTGGTTTGCTGGAATCGTTTTTTTTAAAAACGGGTTCGGAAAACCTGCTCATGATTCTTCATACGTTAATACTAGATGTTCTCGGCCTTATACTTGTAGTTTACTTTTTAAAGAAACAGGGGAGTTCCTGGCGCGAACTTGGTTTTAATATTCCGCAGGGAAAGGTATTCAGGGAAATGGGAATTGGTATCACCGGGTATCTTGGGACTCTGCCTTTGTTTGTTCTGGTGCTGATGGCGCTGATGTATTTTTCCAGTCTGTTCAGCTATGAGCCGCCGCCGCATCCCCTTGTGAATGTTTTTGTGGAAGAAGAAAAGCGGCAACCGTTTCTGGTTATTTTCTCAATATTGTTTGGGGCGGTGATCGGGCCTGTTTTTGAGGAAATTTTTTTCCGGGGATTCTGTTATCCCATTCTTAAAGGAAAGATCGGAAAGGTGGGAGCGATGGTGGTGAGCTCGGCTTTCTTCGCGTCGATTCATCATACTGGATTTGTTTTTTGGCCTATTTTTATTCTCGGAATGGCGTTGGCATATCTTTATGAAACGAGGCGTTCGTTGCTAGCGCCGATGACGCTTCATGTTGTTCATAATTCGCTATTGATCGGATACTTTTTTCTCGCAAAACAGGTGATCAGTTCAAGCCACCCACTTTGATAAAGGAAACAGGCATGCAAAACAAAAAGGTTCCATTCGCGCCAATCAAGTTTTCACGACATGTGCTTTATCTTTTAGATCAGCGGAAACTTCCGATTCGGGAAGTCTGGGTTGCTTGTCGGAATTCCCGAATGGTCTGGAAGGCCATCCGGGACATGATTGTTCGCGGGGCGCCCGCGATTGGTATTGCCGCGGGGTATGGTCTCTATCTGGGGGTTCGGCATTTCCAGGGAGACCAGAAGGGGTTTTTGAAAACTCTGCGCGACCAGGGACGTTTCCTGGACTCGGCCCGGCCCACCGCCCGTAATCTTGCTTGCGCGCTGGAGAGAATCATGAAAGCCGTTCATTGCGCGGGGGATCGAAGTGTTGAGGAGCTGAAAAAACTGGTGCTGGCGGAAGCGATCCGTATTCATCATGAAGACATTGATCTTTGCCGAAAAATCGGGGTGTTCGGATCCGAACTGTTCAAGAAGGGGGACGTCCTCCTGACCCATTGTAATGCCGGAGGGCTCGCAACTTCCGGGTATGGAACTGCCCTCGCGGTTTTTTATGCGTTGAAGGAGAAAAAAATACCGTTTTCTGTTTTTGTGGATGAGACACGGCCTCTGATGCAGGGGGCGCGCCTGACGGCCTGGGAGCTTCAAAAAAGCAAAATTCCCGCTACCCTGATATGCGACAATATGGCGGCCAGCCTGATGCGTGCGGGAAAAATTCATGGCGTCGTGGTGGGCGCAGACCGGATCGCGATGAATGGAGACACCGCAAACAAAATCGGAACTTATGGTGTCGCTGTGCTGGCGAAGGTTCACGGGATTCCTTTTTACATTGCCGCGCCGAGTACAACTTTTGATCTGAAGGCAAAAACCGGGGAGGATATTCCTATTGAAGAACGGCCGCACCACGAGGTGCGCGAAATTCAGGGAAGGCCGCTTGCGCCGAAAGGAATCAAAGTGTTTAATCCGTCATTTGATGTGACGCCGCACGGTTACATTTCCGGCATTATCACGGAAATTGGGGTCTTGCGCCCGCCATTTACAAAATCGATACGACGAATTGGCACTTTACTTGAAAAATCATAGCGCGGGCGTGGTGGCCGGTTTGACTGAGGGGATGGGGATGAACGAAATTGATTTTATTGAACACCTGAGGCGGAAAATTTCCAGATCACGCGCGGTGTCGGTTGGAATCGGCGATGATGCGGCGGTTTTGGCGCCGCTACGCAGGGGGAGGTTTGTCATTTCCACGGATATGCTGGTTGAAAACGTTGATTTCAGAATAAAAAAAGACGGTCAACGTAAAGCGCCCGACGATTTTTTGACACCTGAACAAATTGGCCGGAAGGCGCTAGCGGTCAATTTGAGTGATATGGCGGCGATGGGGGCGAAACCGCTGGCGTTTGTGTTGACGATCGGAAAACCGACGTATATCAGCACAAAATGGCTGGATCGTTTTTATAACGGAATGATGAGGTTTGCCAAAGAGTATGGTGTTAATTGTATAGGAGGAGATTTTTCACGAGCTCGAGAATTTTCGGTCAGTGTGACCATTCTGGGAGTCGCTNNCGAGAAGCCGATACTCCGGTCGGGCGCAAAGCCCGGAGACTGGATCGGAATCACGGGAAAGCTGGGCGGGTCGATCCGCCGGCATCATTTTGATTTCACGCCCCGAGTGAAAGAAGGGTTACTGCTTTCCCGCCATTCTCTTGTTCGTAGTATGATTGATGTTTCGGATGGTCTTTTTCAGGATCTTCAGCACATTTTACGCGCGTCGGGTGTCTCGGCTGAGGTGGATCTTGAAGCGATCCCTGTCTCTTCAGACGCAATCGTTCTGTGTCACGGGGATACGGTTGCCGCACTTAAACGGGCGTTGACGGATGGTGAGGATTTTGAGCTGTTGTTAACCGTGTCATCGAGACAAAAGGCGGTTCTTGAGCCCCTATGGAAACGGAAGTTTCCTTCGGTCGGGATAACCTGGATAGGGCGGATTGTGAAAGGCAGGCCTGAGGTTCAATGG
>DCTJ01000032.1 GCA_002329545.1 Candidatus Omnitrophica bacterium UBA1443 | reverse complement strand
TCTCAAAAAGGTTGCAAGACTTTATCTACGCATGGGATGACCTGCCTCTGGCCCGGGTTGTTGGGCAATTGCTGGAAGAAAGAGAAGAGACGCTCGCTGTCGCTGAAAGTTGCACGGGAGGATTGCTGTCGTCCGAAATATCGCGCCATGCGGGGACCAGCCATTTTTTTAAAGGGGGAGCTGTCGCCTATCATCAGGAGGTAAAAACTCAGTTGGGAGTTGACCCCCGGATCCTTCGAAGGCACGGAGAGGTATCGCCGGAAGTGGCCAAAGCGCTTGCGACGGCGGCGCGATCCCGAATGAATAGTACCTACGGAATTGGGATTACGGGGATCGCGGGTCCTCAGGGAGGAAGCCCTAAAAAGCCCGTGGGCCTTGTCTTTATCGCGTGGGCCGGTCCTGGAAGGAGGCCGAAAGTCTGGCGTCATCACTTTTGGGGAGATCGCAGACAAATTCAGCGAAAGGCCACGGTCAAGGCGCTCGAATATCTCTGGAGGAAAATCCGCGAACAGGGCCCATTTTCTGCCCGCAAGCAGGTTGCGGGATGACTGTGGGCACTCTGCGTTTATTTCTAGGTTTTCCACTGACAAACTTCATCAATGAAATCGAACAGGTTCTGGCGGTGTTGCGGCCTGGGCTGGACGGGGTTAAATGGGTTTTACCGGAACAGTACCACATGACCATCCATTTTTTTGGCGATATACCCGTTTCCGAAGTGGAAATAATTGACAAGGGTCTGCGACCTCTTTTTGACAAAATCCCGCCGCCGTCCATACGGTTGACAGGGATTGGGGCGTTTCCGAATATGAGACGGCCGAATGTTCTTTGGTTAGGCGTTGAGGAACCGAGGGGGACACTCCAGGAAATTGTTCTTCGGGTGCGGCAGGCGGTGAGTCAGCTTGGGTATCCGGTCGAGGATGGACGAGCGTTCACTCCGCATGTGACGTTGGGCAGAATTAAAAATATTTCTCGGCAAGATAAAATCGAAACAATGCTCACGGGTCGGCCACTTCCATTGCCTACCTCGATGAAGCCATTGAAAAAGATGGTGCTTTTCAAAAGTGAACTTCGACCTTCTCGAGCGATTTATGAAGCCCTCAAAGAATATTCGATGGCCGCGATTGACTAGAGCCGGTTGCGCGAATTTTTCCAGTCCGAAGAGGAAGAAAAATGAAAAACGGGCTTATGGCCCCACCTCCAAAATTGAAGCGGAAGATCTGCCACGCATTTATCACAAGCTCAGAAAAACGTTCGACCATCAGTCGTGGTGGCCCGCGGAGACGCCTTTTGAGGTCATGATCGGCGCGATTTTGACCCAGAACACATCCTGGACGAATGTGGAAAAGGCGATTGCCAATTTGCGAAAAGCGGGTCTGCTGTCCTTTTCAAAAATGAAGAAGCTCTCTCACGGCCAGCTGGCTCGAATGATTCGCCCCGCCGGGTACTACAACGTCAAAGCGGATCGGATCAGGAGTTTTTTAAGATTCTTTCAATTGGAATATCAGGGAAGTGTCCTCAAAATGCGGAGGGAAGATCTTCCGACGGCCAGAGAGAAACTTCTTCGTGTGAAGGGGATTGGCCCGGAGACGGCGGACTCGATTCTTCTTTACGCTCTGGGCAAGCCCACTTTTGTGATAGACGCGTATACCAAGAGAATTTTTTCTCGTCATCGGCTCGCAAAAGCGGACAATTCTTACGATGAATGGAAGGGGATTTTTGAAAAGGCTCTTCCGGCAAAGACGCCCCTTTTTAACGATTACCACGCCCAGATCGTCCGGCTGGCGAAAGAGTTTTGCCGAACTCGGCCGAGATGCGAAGGATGCCCGTTGGGGGATGCTACGTGATTGAGGGGGCGGGGAGTTTTTCCGACCCGCTCAATCTGCAGGGGACGTAAATTTTTTAAAAAGTAGCAAAGCTCTTTTAAAAATATGTCGTTACTTAGGGTGTATTGACGGGAGTGGATTTTATGACGGATAAAACAAATAAAAAAATCGGGGAAATCCTGATCGAAGACGGCCTGATCCAACCGGCACAGCTTGCCGAAGCCCTCGAACATCAAAAACTGCACGGGGGATTGGTCGGGCAGATTTTAATCGAGAAGAAGTTCCTTGATGAAGACAGTCTTGTGAGCGCTCTCGGGAAACAGGCGCGTGTGCCTTACATCCCGCTCTGTCGTTACGCGATGAATCCCGAAATGGCGACTCTCTTAAAAGCGGATTTTTGTAATACTAATCTGGTTGTGGCTTTTGATGGCGATGCCAGGAAGGTTTTTCTCGCGATGGCGGATCCTCTGGATAAAGAAACTGTTGAGAGGGTTCGAACCATGACGGGGCGGGCGCCCAAGGTTTATATTTCGCGAATTTCCGAAATTCTGAATGCCATTTTTTATCTTTATCACGAGAAAAAATAGCGGGGCTGTTTTTTTATGGGTGAAACGGGCAAAGAGTCAGGAATTGACATCAAGGATTTGCTGGTGCGCGAAAACATCGCCAAGCGTGAAGATGTTGAGTGGGCCGAAAAAGAAATCCTGAAAAATCCCCGCAAACAGGTGGTGGATGCGCTTCTGGAAGCGGGGCGATGCCATGAAAAAAAACTTGCCAGTCTGATGAGCGCGCTTTATGGCTACCGGCTAGTCAGTCTCAAGATGCTTGTCATTCATGAAGATATCCTCGCGCTGATTCCCCCCAAAATTGCCGAAGCTTACTCGTGTATTCCCGTTTCAATTTTGGATAAAACACTCACGGTTGCCTTCGCCAATCCCACAAATCTGAATGCTATTGATGAAGTGCAGATTGTCACGGGAAAGAGAGTTCGGGCCGCGGTCGCGGAATATTCTGTCCTCAAGGAATGTATCCGGAAATTTTATTTTGCGGGCCAGAAAGAAGACCCTGTTTCGGAAAACGACAAGGAAATGGATCCGGAATCGGATGAGCTGGTATGCCTCGCGAAACAGGTCAGAGAGGATTCTTCAGAAACCCAGCAGGAGGAGACTGCGGATCTCATGGCGATGGCATCCCAGGCCCCCGTCGTCAAACTTGTGAATATGGTACTCCTGGAAGGGATTCGAAGAAAAGCAAGCGATATATTTATTGAACCCTGGGAGAACTATGTTCGTGTCCGGATTCGCGTGGATGGCATTCTGGAAGAAATTGTGAAACCTCAAAAAAGTTTTGGGGCCGCGGTGGTTTCCCGGATCAAAATCATGAGTCATCTCAACATCGCTGAACATCGTGTCCCGCAGGATGGCCGCTTTAAAGTGCGGACCCAGGGGCGTGAAGTGGACATGCGCGTTTCAGTTCTGCCGTCGAGCTTTGGCGAAAAAGTTTGTCTTCGAATTCTCGATACGGGCTCTCAGGCTCATGATATTTCGAAACTCGGTTTCCTCGAAAAAGAGCAGCAACTGATACGGGATTGCGCAAAAAAACCTCACGGAATGATCCTGGTAACGGGTCCCACCGGGAGCGGGAAAACAACAACGTTGTACTCGATTTTAAATTATCTCGATTCTCCCCAGGTCAATATCACGACGGTTGAAGACCCCGTGGAATACCAGATCCCGGGGATCAATCAGGTGAATGTCAGGGAATCGATTGGTTTGACGTTCCCAGTGGCTTTGCGCTCCATTCTCCGTCAGGATCCAGACATTGTTTTGATTGGCGAGATCCGCGACGCGGAAACTTTGGATATTGCGGTCAAAGCCGCGCTGACGGGACATCTTGTGCTGAGTACGCTGCATACAAATGATTCTGTCAGCTCGATAACGCGCATGGTGAACTTGGGGCTGGAGCCTTTCTTGATCGCGTCAACCGTGTTAATGATTTCGGCACAGAGGCTTGTCAGAAAATTGTGCCCACGCTGTAAATATGCCTACGATCTTGAACCTGAAATGTATCCAATCCTTGGTTTGGACCCGGCTAAAAAAATACAACTCTGGCGCGCGAAAGGTTGTTCGCAATGCCGGAAGATGGGGTACCAGGGACGAAGCGTGATTACTGAAATTTTCGAGATGTCGCCGGACATGCTGGATCTCATTATGCAAGGGGTTTCGGCGGACGTGTTGAAAGCGAAGGCCCGCGCGAACGGGATGAATACGCTTCGTGAGTCGGCGATTGCCAAAGCCCTTGCGGGAGAGACCTCAATTGAAGAAGTCTTCAGGGTTTCGACGGAAGATCAGGAGCTTAATCGGAGTAGCAAGGGGGACGCCCATGAAGATTGATCGTGCGTCGTGGGAGCAGTGGCTGAAGTCAATGGGTCTTGAGAAAGATCTCATCGAAAAGATTTTTCAAAGTTCAGAGCGGCAGGGAGGCAGTTTGCCGGAAGCTGTCGCCCAGGCCAAAGCGGTGCCCGAAGAAGCTTTGATCGACTTTTTGAGTGACGCGACCGGCGTGCCTCCCCTTTATATTCAGGCGGTCCAGGTAGATCCGGAGCTGGTGGGAATGTTCCCCCAAAAATTTATCGCACAATACCGAGTTGTTCCCGTTGCCAGAATTGGCAAGCTGGTGACGCTGGCGACGGCCGATCCTTTCAAGATCAGGGTTTTTGACGACGTCAAGCGTATAACCAGTTGTGACGTTGCGCTTGCGCTTGTTCAACCCACTCAGTTATCGGAAGCGATTGATAACTTTTTCTCCGATACGAAAAAATTCGCGGAATTTACCGGAGATCAGAGGGCGGACAGTCTTGAGATTATTCGGGAGGGGGATGGAGCGGATCGCCAGGACGTTGTTCAGGTGGGAGTTGAAGATGCGCCCGTGATAAAGATGGTGAATTTTATCCTCGAGAGAGCCATCAAACAGCGCGCCTCAGACATCCATTTTGAACCCTACGAAAAAGAGTTTCGTATCCGGTACCGGATTGACGGAGCCTTGCGGGAGTCTTTTTCCCACGCGCTTGATTTTTATCCCGCTCTGGTGGCAAGAACCAAAATTATTTCCAAACTGGATATTACGGAAAAGAGGATTCCCCAGGATGGACGTTTCCGCCTGGAGCTCAAGGATCGTCAGATTGATTTCCGTGTTTCGATTTTGCCGACTTATTTCGGTGAAAAGATGGTTCTTCGGGTCCTTGACCGGAGCGGGATCCGCTCGGGGCTTGATCGACTGGGTTTTACTGAAAAACCGACGAGCCGTCTGGCGGAAGCTATCAAGCGTCCGTACGGAATGATTCTTGTGACGGGGCCTACCGGGAGTGGAAAATCAACGACCCTGTATTCGATTTTGAATTCCCTGAATACCCCCGAGAAAAATCTGATGACGGTTGAAGATCCGGTGGAATATCAGGTGGAGGGGATTACGCAAACCCAGGTTATTCCCGAGATTGGCCTGACCTTTGCCAGCGGGTTGCGGGCACTTTTGCGACAGAGTCCCGACATTGTGCTTGTCGGGGAGATTCGCGACGGGGAAACGGCTGATATCGCGGTCAAGGCCGCCCTGACCGGTCATCTTGTGTTCAGCACGCTACACACCAACAGCGCGGCTGGCGCGATGACTCGCCTCATGGACATGGGAGTTGAGCCGTTTCTGATAGCATCTTCTGTTGTCTGTGTTGCCGCGCAGAGATTATTGCGGAGAATATGCCCGCACTGTAAAAGGCCGGCCACCATTCCGGACGATGTTTTGCGCCGCTGTAAGATTCCGGAATCTGAACTTAAAATGATCACTGTTTGTCATGGAGAAGGGTGCGCGAAGTGTAATCATACGGGATATCTTGGACGCCTTGGCGCGGCTGAAGTATTATCCATTGATCCGGAAATCCGAAACCTGGTGATTCAGAAAAAGTCGAGTAATGTTATTCATGAAACGGCCGTTCATAAGGGGATGGAAACACTTTTTGAAAACGCTCTTGGACTTTTCAAGTCCGGCGCCACGACCCTTGAGGAGGTCTTGCGCGTCACCAGCGCGGGATAAACATGCCATTTTTTGAATACTACGTAAAAGATAAAACGGGCAAGGACGTTAAAGGCGTCGAAGAATCGCTCGATTCATCGGAACTCGTACGGAAACTCAAAGCGCAGGGTTACATGGTGATCCGGATTGTCGAGGTAAACAAGGCGCAACCTCTTTTTCGACTGGCTAAGGGGACGTCGGCAACACCGGATAAAAAACAGGCGAAAGGGAAATCCGGCTCAATCACAATCGATGACATGGTTGTTTTTGCCCGGCAATTGGCGACTCTGGTGGCGGCTGGGATACCGCTGGTTCAATCGCTCGATATTCTTTCCAAGCAAGTTGACAAGCAACAGTTTCGCGTTATTCTCTCAAAAATGTTCACGGACGTCCAGACGGGGAAAAGTCTGTCAGAGGCCATGATGTCCTACCCGAAAGTTTTTTCCGGGTTGTTTATTCACATGGTTCGAGCGGGTGAAACCAGCGGGCGGTTACAAGAGATCCTTGACAGGGTGGCTCAGTATTTCGAAAAGGCAAGCGCGCTTCAAAAGAAAGTTAAATCGGCGCTGATGTATCCGACGGTTGTTTCCATCATGGCGTTCGGGATTACTTTTGCGATGCTCGCTTTCGTGATTCCCAAGTTTGCGACCATTTTTGATGGTCTGGGCGCCAAGCTTCCGGCGCCAACCCAGGTCTTGATTGATGTGAGTAATTATTTGGCGACAAACTGGTGGTGGATACTGGGGGTGTTGGGAGGCTGTGTTTTTCTCTTCCGTCAAATTGTGCGGATGCCGGCGGGGCGACTTGCCTGGGACTCTTTTCAGTTGCGAATGCCTATCTTCGGGACGATTATCCTGAAGGTGGCGATTAGTAAATTTTCCCGAACGCTTGCGACCCTGATTAAAAGTGGTGTGTCCATTCTGGCGGCGCTCGAGATCGTAACGAAAACATCCGGAAACGCCCGTATCGAAAAAATGATCGTTGAATTGATGGCGGCCGTAAAACGCGGAGAAAGCATAGCCGGACCTCTTGAAAAGGGAGAGGTTTTCCCCCCGATGGTGATTCGCATGATCGCGATCGGAGAAGAGACCGGAGAGCTTGAAGCCATGCTTACCAAAATCGCTGACTTTTATGATGCCCAGGTGGATGCCTCGGTCGCTGGATTGACCTCATTAATCGAACCGCTCATTATCGCGTTTCTTGGGGTTGTTATCGGAGGAATCGTAATTGCTCTTTTCCTGCCGATTCTTACGCTGACCCAGGCTCTTTAGGTTCGTACTGCGCATCTGACGTTTCAGACCGTATTCGACCCGTGAAAGTTTGATTTAATATTTGGGACAATGAATGGGGTTGTGCTAGACCCGTGGGGTATTCGTGAAAGATACTTACTTCAAGCCTTTATTAAGAGAGGCCCAAAGAGAGTTATTTTCTTCTAAAGGATTGACAAGGCATTGCCGATTAGGTTTTAATGAATTATACTAACAGCAGGCCATGGTAAATAACAGGAGGTAGCATATGTTTATAAAGATGAATCAGCGTGGTTTCACATTGGTGGAAATCATGATCGTAGTCGCGATTATTGGGCTTTTGGCAGCGATTGCTATTCCTAACTTGCTGCGTGCTCGGTTGAATGCCAATGAAGGTTCGGCGAGATCGAACATGAGGACCATTTCCTCCGCGGCGGAAAGTTATCGTGCGGCCCAGGCAACACCGACTTATCCGGCGACTGATGCGGACCTGACGGGCGCAACACCGACGTATCTGGACGCGACAATTTTTGCCGCGACCGGAAAAACAGGATATCTGTATGATCTTGTTGGTGGTGTTAACATGTACCAGGCGGTTGCGAATCCTGTAACCGCGAATACAACCGGTGTGAACAGTTATTGCGTTGATCATACCGGAGTGGTGAGAACACAGGTTGGGGAGTATACTGCGGTTAACAACGCTGCCTGTGGTGGAACGCCGATCGCGTAACAAGTGTTTCTGAGGTGTAAGTTGTAGAACCCGCCCTGCTCTTAAAAGCAGGGCGGGTTTTTTTTAACCACTTATGTTATTATGTGCCCCATGCTTCCAGATAAACTACTCACTAAATTTGACATAAAACGGCTTGCGACGCTCCTTAAGTCTTTTTTTTTGATGCAAGGCCGCTCGTCTTTGCGTCCTTCGCGTACTACAGTCTGCGATCTGGGACGGTCCTAAATTATTCTTCTG
>DCTJ01000089.1 GCA_002329545.1 Candidatus Omnitrophica bacterium UBA1443 | reverse complement strand
TTTAATGCGATCGTAAAATACCCGGTCACGTTCCAGGGCGGCCCGGTAAAAATCAAGGGCCGGCTGTAATTTTTTTTCAAAATCCGGAACGCTCAATCCCAAATCCGAAAGAAATCCCAAATCAAAATCATCTAGATTCAGAACCCCGGTTTTGTCGGAAGTCCGTAAATCGGAGCTTCGGGAATCCGTTTCAAATTTCGCGCCGCGCGCCTCAGATTTCATCAGTGAGAATAACGAGTGGTGGGTCAACTCCAGTTTCACAAGATCTTCAAGAACGAACAATTCTTCATAGCGCCTGATCGCGCTCACGTCATCAGAGTTTTTGGCGAGGCTCATGGCAACCATCCCGAGAAACCGGTTCAGATCCTCGAACAGTCTGTTTCCCTTAATCCCGGTCAGAGTCTGCGTGTGCCCCAGAAGACGACGCATTTCCGGACTGAGCTTGGGCGACTTCCCCAACTTCCGTCCCAGCCGTAGAAGACAAGTCAACATTTCACCCGCTCCCGATTGCCCCGTCAGGAATTTCTGATAGTGCATGTAAAAGTTCGCCTGGTCGCGAACATCCATCACGTTCGCAAATTTTCTTTTGAATTCGGAGGCCATTTTTTTCACCGAGGGTTCGAGCTCGGCCGATTGGCTGGATTTCTCATAACCCAGCGCGTCCAAAATTCTTTTAAGCTCCGAGAATCCATCCTCCTCCTTCGCCAGATTTGAAAACTCCTGTAAGGAAATAAGGAAATCAAGAAAGGAAACAGAGCCGGACCGAAATCCCGTCCACCGTTTAAGAAAATCCTGCAACTCTGAATTAATTCGACCGGTATTTTCCGTTTCGAGCTTGCGCTCATGGCGCGACAGGATGTCCAGGAGACTTTCTTTTTCCGCCTGCGCCCGGTGATAGGCGTTGAAGTTTTCCGAATAAAGGGCCCAGTCTTCCGCTCCCTCGAAATGGCCAAGCGTGTCGTTTAATACGGCGGCAGATTCCACGCCGGCAAGTTCCGCCCGCTCGAGATATTCCCTGACGACTCTCTGTTTTGCATTTTCATCGGGATAATTTCGGAGTATCGTGGGATCCAGACGGCCTTGCGCCCCTTCCACAAGGAGCATGTCGGCATAGTGATGGGTTTGCAGATGCGCGATTATTTTTTGAATTTTATCCTGCGCATCATTCACGGCATGGGCGTCTTGTATCAGGATAACGGTTCGCCTGGAAGAATCTCGGACATTGGTTTTGTCCGGATCAGCCGCCGCCCCATCTTGTACCCCAACCGATCTCACAATGGTTCCCAGCTCATCCGGAATGGTTAACTCGGAAAGGGACACAGGAGGCAGAACCGCGGAACCTGCGGGCGAAGCATTCGCGGACACGGGTGACGACACGCTCGTGGTTATAAAACAAACCAGAACTATAGCGGCAGTAATCCGAAACCGGATACTTTTGTTTTTGACAGTTTTGTCGCTCATAAAAAATGCCGTCTTAGTTAAAAGTTATTAAAAGTTTGAAGCGCCTTAACGCTCCTCCACGTCAAGACAGTCGAAGGAAATCAGTTAATCTAATGTTCACATCTTGATTGTTTTCATCTACTTAAAGCATGCCATCATAATAAAGTTATTTCAAGTATGTCCATATAATATCTTTTAAGATCTTTTGCTTATTATATCTTTATGATATATTTTGCTATTTTTTGCTATAGATATTAGACAAGACTACCATTTCGGAAAATTCAGGGATTCAAATCTACGTTGCGGAAAGGCAGAAGACGCGTGAAAAAATCAGTCGGGCATTCTTTGCCGGATGCGACGCTTACGTTGCCACGCCAGGTGCACCAGAAAAATCATCAGCGCGGACACCGCCAGCATCATAAATCTCGCGAACCACACGTAAGGAAAATCTTCTCGCGGCACATTTTTCATCAGCAAAAAAGAAATTCCGTCCTGGGCAAACCAGAACACCAAAAGAACAACCAGATAGGCCAGCGTCACATATTTTATAATTCGGATCACGACACGCGGTATATGGATCTCCGACCCCGAGTTAATTTCTTTCCAGGCTCTTCGCTCGCCAAACACCCAGAGAAAAATCAGCACCTCAATAATGGCAAAAACCACTAACCCGAAAGTCCCCACCCAGAAATCAAGCTCATTCAGAAAACCATGTTTAAGAAAAAAAATCACGGGGAACGAGAAAAACAAAACCATGACGCTAACCACCCATGATGCGGATTTTCGCGTCATTCGAAATTCCTCCTGCAAAAATGCCATGACGGGCTGAACCATGGCGACCGTCGAGGAAATCCCCGCAAGAAACAGGAGAAAAAACCAGATGGCCCCAAAAAACTGCCCCAGGAACATTTGCTGGAAAATAATCGGCATCGCGAAAAAACCAAGATCAAAAGCCCCCCCTGCCGCGATCAAGCGCGTCTGAGCGAGACCGAAAAAGGCAAACGTCACCGGGATGGCGATCGACGCCCCCAAAATAACTTCACAGAACTCATTCGTGGCGCAAGTCGCGATACTTGAGAGAACAACATCATCCTTGGGTTTGAGATAGCTCGCGTAAGTCTGGATCGCCCCGACACCGACGCTTAATGTGAAAAAAACCTGCCCTGTGGCGGCCAGCCAGACCTTACTGTCCTTCAAAACTGAAAAATTCGGATTCCAGAGAAAACCAAACCCGTTCGCGATGTTGTTTTCCGGGTGGGCTGGATTCGGCGTGCCAATGAACAGCACCCGAACCACAAGGATCACTCCAAAGACAATGATGAGAGGCAAGGCAATCCGGACCAGTCGTTCAATCCCCCGGGTCACCCCATGCGAAACCACCCACATCATAATGCCATGCGTCAGCAGAAAAAAAAGGAACGCCGTCGCAATCGTCGGGAAATGAGCGTTGGAGACTTTTCCCTGATAGGCCGCGAGAAATTCCGACATCCCCTCAAAACTCGTCAGCCCCGCGTACTTCCCCGTGAAAGAAAACACGCTATAGGCCAAGGTCCAGGACACAATGTAGTTGTAGTAGATCACCAGCAGAAACGGTACCGCGATCCCGATCGCGCCGATGTACTTGGCGATGGGATGACGCCACAAGTAGTGAAACATCCCCGGAGTGGTCCCATGCCCGTACTTGCCTCCGAAACGCCCGATTCCCCACTCGATCCACATGAGGGGAAGTCCGAGAAGAATAACCGCGATAAAGTAAGGAATGAGAAAAGCTCCACCGCCATGATTTGCGCATTGAACGGGAAAACGAAGAAAATTGCCGAGACCAACCGCGTTCGCCGCCATAGCCAGGATCAATCCCAACTGGGTACTCCACCGCTCCCGCGACTTCGTGGTATGCGTGAATTGCGTCATAATCCTCCCATCCGCAAAAGGCCTATTCTACGTAAGCCTTCCCGAATTGCAAGGAGAGGACGGGAGCCGTTCAGGATTCCGTGTTGGGGCAATCCTCAACTTTGAATGACGAGAGTGTCCACGGCCGGCCAGCGCGGGGCAAGAGACGGATTCACCGGATGGATAAACAGAAATAACGCCAAAAACATCGCGCAACCTCTCAAGTAAAAATAAAAACAGTGAACTAGCGTATTTTACGACAGGAAAACTTTCCCTTGATGTTACTTTCGAAAAATCTTCCGTGAGACGGAGCCGTCAAAAAATCAGAGTAGATCTTCTCGGGGACATTGTCATATTGATAGACCGGCCCGGCAATAAATTCCACCTGCAACATGCTTCGACGATGCTCATATCCGATCCATTCGATTTCAGTCGATAATACCATGTTGTTGATCATAGCCCCTCCACCTTTTAGATTAGAAATGATTTAACTGTTTTTTTAAATCCGAGGTTATCTCAACAATGTTGCCATCAAATTTTCTTCCCAGCCTCGGACCTTGTATGTTACGGCAAAAAAAGTTAAATCTTGACCACGCGCGCTTTTTTTTACTGATATTTCGGAAGACTGGGGGTGGGAGGTCAGCGAGGAATACGCGTCTGATTGGTTGAGTGAAATAATTTTCTTCGTCCGGAATTTCGATTTTCGATCAATACATCCGGACCCGCCGTTTAAACTCGTTCCAGGGGAAAAGCTTTCCGGGACACTCGGTCGCCGCTCCCGGGACATCACGGTGTCCAACGATATTCTGCTCCGGTATTCTGTAGAAATTTTTGAGAGTGGCCACGAGAAAAACAAGGTTATCCATCATGGGCGCGGGCATGGGATTTTCACTATAATTTCCCATCAGGGCGATGCCAATCGCCTTTTTATTCCAGTCCGCCTCTTTAACGTGAGCGCCATCAATCTGCTTCAGCCATCGGGGTCCCACCTCAATTTGGCCTAAACTTTTCCCGTGAGTTCCGTTATCAATCAGAAAATCATATCCCATTCCCCGCTCCCAGCCGCGGTTCACGTGCGCGGAATCGATCGTATAAGCGTTCCCGACATCGGTGGCCGTGTGATGGATCACGATATGCGTCCAGCGCGTTGTGGGGTAGAGCGGAATATTCGGACGCGGCCCATAGGTGTTCCGGATCAGGAGCTTCTGCCCTTTTTTAATTTTAGTCGCGTCCGAAATCTGGTTATCGCGCATGATCGAGTCCATGTCCTTCCCGTAAACTATCGCGATCCGCCAAAGAGACTCGTAGGGTCCGACCACATGGTAGATGTCACGCTTGGTGCCGGTCGTTGGAGCCGGCAGGTTAACCGTCATGACGCTTGCCGGACGAAAATTGGGCATTGGGGGCGGAGGAGGCGTCGAGGCGCATCCTGAGAAAAAAACACCCGTCCCCAGGAAAACCGCGAAAAAAAGAAACCTCAGATTGTGGAGCGGAGATTTTCGGTTTTGAAACATGGCGTGTTTAAATCCTTTTGACTATATTTTCGCCCTGTTAGCCTTTTGCTTGAGCTTATTTTTAATCGCGCCTTCAGGAAACCGGCGCGACGCGTGAAATCACACGGCAGACTTCAGATACGCCTCCAGTTTCGAGCGAAAGGTTCGAAGCCCCCTGTTGGGATCACGTCCCAGATCCACCACAAGCACCGGAAGCCCCTTGTTTGACGTCGCTAAGTAGTCCCCCATCGCCTGCGCCGTCTTTAACTGGCTGAATCCATAGCATTCACCGGGAATCTTCAAATCCTTTGTGTCGCGAACGTAAAACTCGATGAAGCTCCCGTTCCTGGGACCGCCCTTATAGAGCTGTCCGATCGAATGCAGATAACGCGGACCAAAGCCTGACAGAGCCGGCACACGCAATGCCGCCGCCAGAAGCCGCTGAATGGCCTGTAAATCCTTTTTGGAAGCCACCGTCCGGTCAATGTAGGCAAGCAACGACAGATAGCCATTGGGTTTCAACTTGCCAAAAAACTTGCCAAGCAGATTTTTTTCAACCGTGGAAAGACGCGCCGATGATGCTTTAAGCGACATAGCCGGCTTCGGCAGAGCTTTCTTTTTCTGTATTTTCTGAAGGATGCGCCCCGTAATATCCTTCGACTCCTTCACATTGGGCTCGTCGAACGGATTGATCCGCAGAACAACGCCGGCAATGCTGGTCGCGATTTCCCAGACGAGAAATTCCCCGCCAACGTTTATGCCATCGTCCCAAAGGCAATCAATGACCGGAAAACNNATCGATCCGCCCATCCCTTTTCATTTTCCCCTTTCTGCCGCAGAAGAACAAACACTCGGTTCGACCCGTATTTTTCCAGACCGAGAAAAGGCTCTCCAACGACAGGAGTGATACCCTTACCTTCTTTTCCGGTACTTTCCGCGATCAGTTGCTCCGCCCAATCCGCGAAAGAAGCCAGTGACGGTGACGTCAGAAACGTCAACTTGTCCTTTCCCTGAAGCGCCAGAATCCCGAGGACAATTCCGAGGTAAATCCCGCGATTTTTTTTCAAGTCCCTGGAGGCCCTCATATTCGAGAGAGCCCTTTGAGCGTCTTTGAGCACTTTCCGGACATCCATCCCGAGAGACGCCGCCGGCACAAGTCCAAAAAGCGAAAGCGCCGAATAACGTCCACCAATATCGGAGGGGTTCAGGAAAAGTCCCGCCAGGTTCATGGCCTTCCCCATTTGGGCGAACGGCGACCCCTCATCGGTCACGATCACGAACCGGCTCGCGGCCTTTGCCTCGTCACCCCGGTAGAACCGCTTGACGGCATGAAAGAAAAACTGATATTGGGAACGGGTTTCAATTNNTGGAACCAGATTTACTTCCAACGATAAATATCGTTTTATCGTACCGGATCACGTCATTGACCCGAGAAATGCTGAGCGGATCCGTGGTGTCCAACAGGTGAAAGCGTGGTTTGGCCGCCGACGGTGAGCGGTGGGAAGGTTTTTTGAGAATCGACGCCATCACTTCGGCCGCCAGACTGGAACCTCCCATGCCAAGCAACACAATATCGCGAACCTTTTCGCTCGCGATCTTTTCCTGTAAAAGATCCAGTTCATAAAGTTTCCCCGTCACCTTCTCGGCGATCTCCACCCACCCCAGCCGGTTCAGGATCACCTTGTGATGAGCCGGATCATTTGTCCAGAGGGTCGGATCCTTCGCGAGCCACCGGGCATGCAGATCTTTTTTTTCAAAATCCCTGATCGCGACCTCAATGGCTTTTTGCGTTTTTTCAGGAAAAGCACAGGTAGTCTTGACCGCGCCGGCGCATTTAAGATTTTCAAAGCGTTTCTTCTCGATCACGGACATCAGGGTTTCAAAAGCCACGACGAAGGCCTTGACCCCATCCCGTTGTAGCTTCTCGCATACCTCGTGGATATCGATTCCGAATTTCTTGAGACGGGAAACGATATCGCGCGACTCGTCAATATTCTCCTCGATAGAATTCGCGCGGATCTCTCCATGATCCAGAAGAGCTTCCCATGTGGCTTGTGGTAGGGTATTGACACTGTCGTGACCCACAAGGTTTTCGACGTAAACAAGGTCGGGATAGGAAGGATTTTTGACACTCGTACTTCCCCAAAGGACTTTCTGGACAAATGCCCCGCGATCCCGGAGCAACCGGAACTCGTCCGAAGAGAAAATCTCCTTAAAATCCTGATAGATCAGTTTGGTATTCGCGATCGCGGCTTTGCCCTTTAATTCTTCAAGGGCCATTCGTTTCACCCGGTCCCGCTCCCCGGCAAGTTTCAGATCCAGCTGTTTATCAATCTCCGTATCAATCCGGCTCACGAAAACACTCGCCACCGAATGGACATTCGCGGGATCTCCGCCTTTCGCCACAAATCGCGTCAAACCGGCAATATATGCCCGGGCCACTTCGCGGTAATTCGCCTGGGAAAAAATCAGCGTTACATTGACATTAATCCCGAGAGCGATCAGCTCCTCCACCGCCAGAATCCCGGCTGGCGTGGCCGGAACCTTGATCATAAGATTGGGACAATGGACGGCCGAAAACAGCCGCTGGGCTTCACGAATCGTGGCTTCAGTATTCGCCGCAAGGCACGGAAGGACCTCGAGGCTTACAAACCCATGCTCCCTTCGTGTTCCCTCAAAAACCGAAAGAAAAAGATTACAGGTCTCTCGAATATCAGCGATCGTAAGCGAATCATAAATTTCAAGCGTGGAAGCTCCCCGGGCGAGCATTTTTCGAATGTCCTGCTCGTAACCCTCACCCTGGGTGATAGCCTGCTGAAAGATGGAAGGATTCGAGGTCACGCCGAGGAGGCCGTCTTCCTCGATCCATTTTTTTAGTTGCCCGGATTTCAAAAGCCTCCGGCTGATCGTGTCAAGCCAGGGCCCCTGCCCCGCTTTAAAAAGTTCAATACTCGCGCGCGATTCCATCACAGTCTCCATAATGTCCTCTCTCAACAAGTGGTGTTGGATATTTCCTGAAATTAAGCCATCTTGGGCGGGTCAAACAAGCGGGATTATAACATAGCCTATCCCGCTTTCATGAAACTTTTCTGAAACAGCCTGCGAAAAATCGGGCATCAGACAAAAAGCGTCTCTCGGATTTTTTTCAGCAGGTCCGCCAACCCTGATTTTTGGCTTGCCGAAACAAGC
>DCTJ01000104.1:15014-17369 GCA_002329545.1 Candidatus Omnitrophica bacterium UBA1443 | reverse complement strand
GGTAGGAATTCACATTCTGCCCCAACAGAAATATCTCGCTCAATCCCCGCGAAACCGCGTCCCCCACCTCGCGCAGTATATCCTCACGCCTGCGGTGCCTCAGCGGGCCCCGCACATACGGAACGATACAATAAGAACAATGGTTCGAACATCCCTCCGAGATCACGATATAAGCCTGCGTCTTGCCCGAACGGAACCCGCTGTGATATATCTCCTCCGGCCTGACATCTCCGTCGATTTCCCAGATCTTACGTTCGAAAAGGTTAGCCTCATCTTCGCCTTTACCGTAGAGCGCGGATTGCCGGCTGTGAAATATCCTTTTCAGTATCTCCGGGATCTTAGAGATATCCTGCGGCCCGGCCACAAAATCAACAAGCGGCGAACGCTCAAACGCTCCCGCCCCGTAATTCCTCCCCATGCACCCCACGAGCCCGATTACAGGTTTTCGGCCTATCGGACCCGGGACGCCTTTTCTTAGCTCTCGCGCGTTTCCGGTCAGTCCCCGCGCCGCTCTCTCTTTATTCCTTCTTGCTTTACATACCCTCCCGATCTCCGACCAAACCTTCTCCTCAGCGTGCTCCCTCACCGCGCAGGTATTGAAGATCACCACATCGGCATCATCCTCCGAGCCGACCAGCTCAAACCCCGCCTGCATGAGAATACCGGCGATCACTTCAGAATCGCGGACGTTCATTTGGCAGCCGTAGGTCCGGATAAAGATTTTTTTTGCTGTAACTTCTTGTTTCATAGTAAATTATGTAGTTTCAAATCCCTGTTTCGAGGTTTACATAAAACTGTCTAAACCGATGAATGTAAGGGATGCGGAAATGCCTTGAATGCCTTACAGCCCAAAAGGTTAAGTCTGATTTTATCGATTCTCCAAACTCTTAACATTTTATCGTATTTTTTGACTTTATTAGCTCTTCTTTCCTTTGGCAAAAACAATAGCCTATCCACCCATTAGGCGTCTAGGCTATTATATTCTCTTACCTTTTAAATTCCCGCTTTCTTAAAAGTGCTTTTGACGAATTCGAGATATTCAAGACTGTCTTTCTCTCCTACAAAAAATCCGCCGTCATAAAGATTAACATTGCGCTCCTGTCTCATCTTATTGCCAAGCACAAGAATGTCTTCATCTTTAAGTAGTTGGCTGAGTTTCTCCAGGATCTTAACATGGTGACCGGCTGTGCTTCTTACCTTATGCCCTTTCTTGGCAATAAGCGCTATGCCTAATTTTATGAGAGCATCATAGCTGAACTTAAAAATAACATCAGAAATATCCGATTCTTCAGCTATCTTCAAATCATGTAAGCCAGATTTTAAGAACTGGTCGATTTGTTCTTCTTTAAATGCTAGTTTTTGAAAGTGTTGACTCTCAAAATTAATCATACAAGCTTTATGGTTTTAGTTTTAAGGATACCATTTATAAAAGGGTCTTTATTATTTTTCTTCTTTTCGAATTCCTTTGTGCTTAAATTAACTACATTAAATTCGCGGCCTGTATCTTTCTGAAATTTAGCGATAACTCTCTGCAATTCCAAAACAGAATGCGCTCCAACGGCCAAAAGATCGATATCGCTTGAAAAATCCATTTTGTTGCTTGCGTATGAACCGAATAGATAGGCTTCGCCAAGCCCCTTGATATTACCCATCACATCTTTAAGCCTTTTTTCTATGCCATGGGTCTTTAGAAAGATCTGGCGGTAATGCTCCAAAACGGGATTATTCTTCGCAAGGAAAAAATACCTTTGCTTTCCGCGAAACTCGCTCTTAAGAAGGCCTCCTTTTTCTAATTCCTTAAGCTTGGTCTCTGTATTCTTGGGGTCAAGCTCTAGAAGCCTTGCCAGCTCATTAATGTAAACTTGAGCCTGCGGATTAAGGAAGTAGTAATCCAGTAATTTTATTGTCACTTTCGAACGTAAGGATATCATAATTTCACCATGGTTATGGTAATAACTTACCATAAACTATTATTTTGTCAAGTAAATTATGCGGGCTAAAATCCGCTGACAGCAGTTCTTTACCGGTTTTTCCCGAGCATTATATTCCGGGCCGTGATTTCGCACCCCCTACCTCTAAACACGCAAAAAATTCAAAAGTGTCGAAGCCTAAAAAGAAAAAGTCCGCTCTCGCTCGTATACGAGAACGGGCTTTCCGATCCAGCAAAGGTGGCCGCCTTTCTTGCACCAATAGTGAAAGTTGTTCAATCTAACCCCACCAAAAGGTTATTTTCGACGCATTGCGTAGATAATTCTGAACGCAGTGCGTTCAGAATCACGTAATTACTTCTTGTCTTCGCACTTATTGCACAGCTCGGGATCCTTGGCTGACGGCCGCACGCCGAACAGCGTCTTC
>DCTJ01000104.1:0-15008 GCA_002329545.1 Candidatus Omnitrophica bacterium UBA1443 | reverse complement strand
ATCCCCTTTTTGTCCCGTTTGTCCCCTTTGTGTCCCCTTAGGCTAATCGTGCACTTGTCCGAAATCACTCGCGAACCTCACCTACTGGGTCGATTGACTCGGTCGACAACTGAATCCCTTTCTTCTCGCCCTTCAAAAATGTTGCAATCACAGAACTGATCTGCTTAAACGCGACCGGATAATAGTCCCAGGCCTCGACGCAAAGATTCACTATTATTGAATTCTCATTCAAACGTTTGACCTTGTACTTCTCATGAACATGCCCGCAGAAATTCCACGGCACATTCGGGTCCGCATCCTCGGCCCGGTGCGTCATGCAAATATCTTTTGAGCCGTAGTGAATATAGACCTTCGAAATGATCGTGTTGAGGCTATTGTGCCGGTCGTGATTGCCTTTGATGAAGATGAATTTACCGTTCAGCCTCTTTTCAAAGTGCCTGTATTTCTCCTCGCCGCCTTCCTTGCCGCCCTTGAATATAAAATCTCCAAGGAAAAAGACAGTATCCTCCGGCTTCACCCGCTCATTATGCTTGCGGATAATTGTCTCGTTCATCTCTTCGACCGTCTCAAACGGCCGGTTGCAATACCGGATGATATTGGCATGCGAAAAATGATAATCCGATGTCCACCAGTAGTTCATCGCCCTGTCTTATTCTCCTCTTTAATTACGCTAACTCTTCCCATTAGCCATACGCAGGAGATCATTCTGTGTCTCATAGACGCATGACGCTATTAGCTTAATAAAATCCGTATCATTTTTATGCGCTTTTTCAAGAGCGCTGATGTATTCAGATCGCTTGAGAGGCGGAATAATCGCAATGATGTATCCTGCCTGCACAAGCGCCACATTCATCAAAAGTCTGGCGACCCGCCCATTACCGTCAACGAATGGATGAATAAACACAAACTCCTTGTGAAGCGTGGCGGCATAGATAACCGGATGACTATCTTGTTTCAGGTGAGGCAAATTCTTGATCAATTCCCGCATCATTCCGGGAATCGCGTCCGGCGCGGGCAAAGGATATTGAGAGCCCGTAATAATGGCCTGCTCCTTCCGATACACCCCGGCGTCGTCTTCCCTGATACGGTGATAAAAGAGCGCGTGCAACTTCTTGATGTCTTCTTCCGTTATTGTCGTACCGGTAGCAAGCGCATCCATGTGGCTGAATGCGTCACTGTGGCCCGTGGCCTCGTAATGATCTCGAAGCGGCTTTCCGGCGATGGTGAGTCCATCCTCGATAACCACTTTTGTTTCCGACAGGGTCAGAGAGTTCCCTTCAAGCGCGTTACTTGAATAAGTGAGTCCGATACGGAAATATTCCCTGATCTGGCGATTCATTTCACCGCTGAAGGGTCGTAATGCGTTAATTTTCGCCTGAACCTCGTCAACCTTGCCTAAAATCTCTTTCATAGATCCTCCGTCCCCACTGGTCGGGGAACCAAGAAACGGCTACAAACTCAGCCGTTTCAATATTTCGCCTATCCAGGCCGGGGCATAACGAATATCGCTCACAAGTTGTTCTTTATTTTCGACCGATAATTTTCTTTTGAGAATATTAATTATTTTATCGTCGACGTTCTCCTGTTTCCTGTAACGCAATACTTGTATCACCAAACCGCTGACGCGCCCGGCAGTCGCCATATTCTTGGGCGTTATTTTTTTTAACTTGACGCGTCAACGGCCGATTTTGGATGCCTCGATCTTCCCCGCCTGAATCGGGGCACGGATTCATTCTTCAGTGACACCCCATTTTTTCGAGATGTCCCGGACGCTTAAATACTTATTGAAATCATCTGCCATAACTTTTTATCTCTTTGACAAGATGGTCTTTGGAGGCTCCCCAAACTTCCTGTTTCTCCAAAACTCAACCCTAAAGCCCTGCAATTATAACCCACCACTCAAGTCAGGATGATGAACATTACCAATCAAGATCGTAGCTGACACTGCGTCCTCTGGCTTTGTTCTGTTTCAGGAGGCCCTTTTCAAGAAGATCGGATATTTCCCTAAAAGGCGTCGCGCGGCTGGTCTTTGTCATCGACACATATTTTCGCGTTGTCAACCCGCCCTTAAACTCACCTTGACCGGCATCAAGCAAACGATTTATTACTTTCCGTTGCCGCTGGCTCACTTCCGTTTCCCGATGCGCTTGCCAAAAGTCTGTTTTTGCCATGACCCTTGCGGTGAGTTTTTCGGATTTCCGAACCGCCCGGACATAGCATTTCAAATACCATTCCAGCCATCCGGTGATATCGGGCCTTGTTTTCTGGGTCTTTTCGAGAATGTTGTAATAATCATTCCGGTCTTCCATGATTTGTGACGAAAGACTGTAATAACGAACCGGAAGCTCCTCGTCCTGGGCAAGCGCCATATCCGTCAAAGCGCGGGCAATACGGCCGTTCCCGTCCTCAAAAGGATGAATTGTCACAAAATAAAAATGCGCTATCCCCGAACGCAAAACACCGTCTTCAGACCTCAAACTTGATTTCCACCATTCAAAAAACTGTTTCATTTCCTTATCCAGTTTTTCGCCCGGGGGCGCTTCATAATGAATCTTTTCACGGCCAATCGGCCCGGAGACAACCTGCATCTCGTCTCCCGCTCCCCGCCATTTTCCGGCCCTGATTTTTCTCAGCCCCGATTGACCCGCCGGAAATAGGGCCGCATGCCATCGTTTCACCCGATTTTCCGTAAGCGGCTTCGAATAATTCTGTGTTGCATCCAGAAGCACTTCGACGAGACCATCAATAGACCGGTTGGAGGGAGGCAGACCTGCCGCAGGCAACCCGAGGCGCCGCGCAACCGAAGAACGAACTTGTCCGGGGTCCAGCTTCTCCCCTTCAATCGCCGCCGTCTTGAGAGCTTCCTCGGTCAGGATATCCGCCTGCGCCTCATCCTTAAGTTTGAAACCTAAACCGGCTACCCTGGACAGAAGCTTTCCCTGTTCAAGACGCGCCTCACCCAACGGGCGAAGTAATTCATCCGCCTTCCAAACCACCCTCGGCCATTCTCTATACTGCCAGATATACCTCATAATCGCCTCATTAATCGCTTCACATTTTGATACAAATATAACCTGCAATCGCTTCATGTTCAAGACGGTATTTTGAAGGGCCTCACCCTGCCGGCATGCTTAATGGGCCCTTTCAGAACAGGCCGACGAAATCCCCCCTGCAACCCGCCATCTTCACCCGGTCAAACAGGCCGCAAACACGTCCGTTTTGTCCGGACTCTTGAGAATGATATTTTCCGCAAAATTGTATTGATGAAAGATAAGTGATGTCAGGTCAAAAGGTGCGCGGGCGCACCTTTTGGGAGGAGAGTTATGGGGATACATTACTTATGAGCTCGCGGGGCGAGTGAGTCGGGAGAACTCCCCGCCCACTTAATAACGGGCGGAGGGATAATATCCTGCTTTAGAAAAAGAAGAGACCCGCTTTGCAAAGCGCGACAGCGGAAGGTCGGTCAAGTAACGTGTCCCCGGGATTTATCGGAAGGAGACCTGCTCCTTCCAGAGGATCAACCCCCGTGCGTATTGATGCAATCCTGGATCTTGCCGTAGAGTTCCGCCGGGTTTCCGCTCCCTTCGGTGGCAAGAAGCGGAAGACCTGCTTTTGTGGGGATTGAATTACGCCACGCATAACCCAGGTCCCGGACAGGAAGATCGACCACATCACTTTCCCCGTTTCTGATGATCAGACGGTCCCCGCCGACTGTTCCGATCCTGAAACACGGGACGGAATGTTTGGCCGCGATTTTCTCAAGTCCCGCGAGGTCTTTGGGATCCACACTCAACAGGATCCGCGATGGGGCTTCACCAAATAAAATCTCGTCGAGACGGCCTTTTCCTGAAAACGCATCGACCTGGAGCTCGGCCCCGCGCATCCCCTTTTTGTTACTGATGCAGGATTCCGCCGCGCAGACCGCAAGTCCGCCGTCCGACAGATCGTGCGCGCTTCGGACCAGCCCAGCCCGTACGGCTTCAAGACACGCGGCCTGGACTTTTTTCTCAAACTCGATATCGATCCCGGGATTTCCCCTTTTTTGTTTGTGGATCTGGTAAAGATACTCACTGCCCGCGAGACTGCCCGCCGGATTTCCGAGAAGCACGATCGCGTCACCGTCCTTTTTAAAATCCTGCGTGACACATTTCGCCGCGTCCTCAATGAGTCCGACCATGCCGACCATCGGCGTCGGATCCACGGCGCCTTTTGGATTTTCATTGTAAAAACTCACGTTCCCGCTGACCACAGGCGTCTCCAGGGCATTGCAGGCCGCGGCAAGCCCTTCGATACACTTCCGGAACTGCCAGTAATTTTCGGGTTTCATGGGATTTCCAAAGTTGAGGCCGTCCGTAATCGCGAGCGGCTGGCCGCCGGAACAAACGATATTTCGCGCCGCCTCGGCCACGGCAAGCATGCTCCCCTGGTAGGGATTTAGAAAACAGTAACGGCCGTTGCAGTCCACGCTGATGGCCAGAGCCTTCCGCGTCCCCTTGACCGATATTATGGCGGCATCCGATCCCGCACCCACGAGCACAACATCTTTGTCCTGAAATGTGAAGCTTCGGTACGCGGCTTCTTTGCTCGCGATGGTCGGCGAAATAAGGAGCGACAGCAGGACGGCGTTGTAATTTTCGGGTTCCTGGATTTTTTCAATTTCAAGGCTCTGGGCCTCTTTCAGATAGGCGGGCTCTTGCGCCGGGCGGTCATAAAGCGGCGCGTTTTCCGTGAGCGCCTTGGCCGGCACCTCGGCTACGACCTTCCCGTTCTCTTTGACGCGAACCATGCCGTCCGTCGTGACGGACCCGATTTTGGCGACCGCAATGCCCCATTTTTTCAGGACCGCGATCGCTTCATCTTCTTTTCCCTCAGTCAGGATCGCGAGCATCCGCTCCTGCGATTCGGAAAGAAGGATTTCGTACGGCGTCATTTTCGCTTCACGTTGGGGAACCAGCGCGACGTCGAACTCGATCCCCGTGTTTCCCCGTGAGGCCATTTCGCAGGTCGAACAGATAAGCCCCGCGGCGCCCATGTCCTGCATTCCGGCCACAAGCCCTTTTTCAATCAATTCAAGACAAGCTTCCCGCAAGCGTTTTCCAAGCTCGGGATTACCGATCGCCACCGCGCCCGAGGACGATGAGGATTCTGTCGTGATCTCCTGCGACGCGAAACTCGCGCCGCCCACGCCGTCTCGTCCCGTGTCCCCGCCGATATAGTAGACCGCCTTGCTCGCGCCGGCAGTGGTCCCATGCACAATCTTTTTTTGCTCCACGATTCCGACGACAAAGGCGTTCACGAGCGGATTCCCCTCATAGCTTTCGTCAAAATAGGTCTCCCCACCCACGGCGCTGACCTCCGCCGTGTTGGCGTAATGCGCGAGCCCGCGAATGACCTCCCTGAACAGATATTTAACCCGTTCATTTTCGAGACTGCCGAAGCGGAGAGCGCCTAACACCGCGACCGGTTTCGCGCCCATAGTGAAAATATCGCGCAAACACCCACCAATCCCGGTAGCCGATGCCTCAAAGGGCTCGACGGCGGAAGGATGATTGTGGGACTCGATCTTGAACGCAACGCCCATTCCGTCTCCAATGTCCACGATGCCCGTATTTTCCTCACCGGCGCCGACCAGCACCTGCTTCCCCTTCGTGGGAAAAAGGCGAAAAAGTTTTTTGGAATTTTTATAACTGCAGTGTTCCGACCACATCGCGGAAAAAAGTCCAAGTTCCGTAAAATTGGGGTTGCGGCCGATCAGTTTTTGTATCATGGCGTATTCTTCCCGGGTGAGGCCCAGCTTTTCCGCCACACTCGCGTCGACTTTGATTTCGGTGTTTGAGGTCATACTTCATTCTCCTTAAGATGGGAGTTGAGTTGTGTTTGGGAAATATTGATCGTTCCGATGCCGATTCCGGAACCAACGCAGGGGCTACAGTATAATTTCGCATCACCAGTCAATCCAGCAAAATAGCAACAACAACCTGCCCCGGAATTTAAAATCGCAGAAACCTGTATATTTTTCAAGACGTTACAAGTTTCCGCGGCTCAAGAATCAAGTTTGGCGTCTTTCGGTAGACCATGGAAAAACCTTTGGGGCCCANNCCCGACGGGATTTGAACCCGTGTTACCAGAATGAAAATCTGGTGTCCTGGGCCAGGCTAGACGACGGGGACGCGCAGGGGATGAGTCCGAGGTGGTGAATTATACCGATTTCAACCAAAAATCCAAGAGGAAACCCTGGGCGCGCTGGGAGAAGGAAAGGTTCCTGTTTCATAACTAAACCTGAGATTATGGAAATGTTTTTAGGGATCGGATGACTTTATGCTACAATCCCCCGCATGATACAAAAAACCCTGCGGTTTTTTAAATACGATATTTGGCGAATTCGTGTCAGGGAGGCCAAAGGCTTCCGGGGCAAGTGTATTCGCATGGTTCGAATCTTCCTGATTTCCTTTCGTCAGTTTTCAGGCGACATGTGCTCGCTTCGCGCGGCGGCCCTTACCTTCTTTTCACTTCTTTCCATTGTTCCGGTGCTCGCCATGTCGTTCGGGATCGCCAAAGGTTTCGGCATGGACAAGCTCCTGCGTGAAAAGCTGATTGAAGAAATGCATGGCCAACAGGAGGTGCTGATCCGGATCATAACATTCGCGGAATCCCTGCTGGAAAACACAAAAGGCGGAGTGATTGCCGGCGTGGGTGTCGCGCTTCTCCTCTGGTCCGTCATCCAGGTATTGGGGAACATCGAAACTTCCTTTAACGGTATCTGGGGAATCAAAAAACAGCGGAGCCTGAGCCAGAAATTTACCGATTACGTCGCCATGATGCTCATCGCGCCCGTTCTCTATATCGTCGCGAGCAGTGCCTCAGTATTCGCCGCGAGCCGGATTACGGCCATCACGCAAAACACGGCTTTCCTGGGCGCGGTCGCGCCCCTCATTATGACAGGGCTCAAGATCCTGCCCTTTCTGATCTTTGGGGGACTGCTAACCTATCTTTACATCGCGATGCCAAACGGAAAAGTCCATTTCAAGTCGGCTCTACTCGGAGGAATGGTCGCCGGGATCATGTACCATATCGTCCAATGGATCTATATTCGTTTTCAAATCGGAGCGTCCAGAGCCGGCGCTATTTACGGGAGCTTTGCCGCCCTTCCGCTTTTCCTGATCTGGCTACAGACAAGCTGGCGGGTCGTCCTTTATGGCGCGGAGCTGGCGTTCTCTCACCAGAACGAGCAAACCTTCGAGTTCGAACAGGATTGTCTAAACGCCAGTTATGAAATCAGAAAACTTCTGTCTCTTCGGATAGTCCAGCTTTGCATCGCCCGTTTTACCGAGGGACTACCTCCCCTTTCGGCCGAGGAAATCGCCGCGGAACTCGAAATGCCAATCCGGCTGGCCCGCGACCTCATCTTTCGACTGATAGCGGCCAACATCCTGACCGGCGCGCAAAGCGACACGGAGCGCGAGCGTCGTTATCAGCCGGCTCGTGATATCGGAGACATGACGATTCAGTTCGTCATAGATCAAATGGAAAAGACCGGCTCGAAAGAGATCCCGGTTGCCCATACGCCGGAACTCGAAAATCTGCGGAAATCATTGTCTGTCTTTGAGCAAACGATTCGGAACTTGCCCGAAAACAAACTCCTGAAAGACCTCGTCCCGGTTCGCGCCTCCTGAAAAGAGAGAATTTGGAAAGGACAGGGTTCCCCGTTCCAGTTTTGACCCGCCGCCAGCTTCCTTTTTGAATACGCTTCATTGCACGCTAATTTCCTCAAAAAAAACGGCGCACTCTCTTCCACCTGAGTGGAAAAAAGTGCGCCGAAACTTCTTGTCGTTCAACTTCCCATCATCCCGTATTCACCTGGGAGATGAGCCGATTAAAACCGTGTGCCCTACTTCCCGTTCGAGCCACAACCACAGCAAGTGGCAAACTGAACTCCGTCGTCCGGAAGAGGGAAATCAACAACCAACGGAAATGTCAGCAAATGAAAAGCCCCTCCGACCTCATTCACAATCGCGTCGGTCAAACCTTTGCCAAGTCCCGTCCAGATGCTGTCACAGCTACCACACTTTTTTGAAGCGCGAATCGGCTCAAAGAAAATATCCGTCCACCCCAAGAGAGTGTTTTTCAGCCCAAACTGGAGTTTTTCGGAAATTTTGTCACCATACTCTGTTTCTTCCGTCCAGGGGCTTGCCGCGAAACCTGCCGCGGGCATCGCCAGCATCGCCAACAACAAAAGAACAACCGTTGTTTTTTTCATGTTTTTCTCCTTTGGTTTTGGTTACTGCGTTAAAAAACTGAAACTACCCAGGCCCTGAAAACAGGCCTCGGGTCTAGCACCGAGGTAAAACCGGATCAAACAAGCGAACATCCGGCCGGCTTTTTGTGCGGGATTTAGCCCATTTAAAAAACTGTCCCCATGTCCTGAAGCCGGGATTTTCCGCGGGCGTCCTGACTCGTAAAACAGACTAGTTATCGTCATCTTGTCCAATAGCATTAGAGGAATTTCAAATCCGGCCCGTGTTTCCCGAACCCGGGTTGAGACTATTGTCCAGAACCGGATTCTCTTATCCCCTGCTGGAGCAATGCCTCAAGTCNNCCCTCCAGACGAAGGCTTGGCCACAGCCGATTCCCCGGAACCCGCGTCGGCTGAAACCGGTTGATTTTGAGGAGCGTTATTTTTTCCAGCCAGGGCCTTTTCCAGATAACCCCCTAAAACTTCCCGGGCCTTCTGGGCCGCCATTTTCGAGGCAACGTGCGAAACGTCCGGCATCACCACGACTTTGGGAATCAAGCCCTGGATCACAAGAGGAATCTGGATTTCTTTTTTCTCATTCGTCAGATATTGCAACTCCTCCACACTGCGGGTCATCGCCGAGGAAAGATCCGGCTCTATCGCGAGAAGGACCTTCCCGGTCACGCTCCCCTCGTTCAGCCCGTACGTCCCGGAGCCGGTAGCCACGAAAGAATCCGTGGCAATCTCCAGACGAGGCAAATGCAGCAGACCGTTTTGGACCGAAAATGGGATTTGCGCCATTTCCAGTTTCGTGTCCTCGCTCTTTAATTTTTCCTGGTAGTTCTTGGGCAGGCGCGTCAAAAGTCTTTCCACAAGTCCGGGGATCATTGACATCTTTTGAAAAACCTCGCGCAAGACATTCACGCGGGCGATCACGGCCTGATCCAGCTTCACCGACCCGTCCGCCGTCAGCGTTCGCAACATTTCCTCCGCCGTCTGCCCGCTCAGTTTTCCCCTCATGGCGGCCGAAAGCAATCCCCTGACTTGCGGACCCGAAGAATAATCGGGTGTCAGTTCCTCAATTGAAATCTTGTCCGCCTTGACGTCAAAATCCGTTCNNCCTTCAACTTTCCCGGCCGCGACGCTGGCCGAAAACTGCTGAATTTCAATCATCTCATTCGTCATCCAGGCCCCCAGAGAAATGTTTTCGATGGGCTTCCGGAGAGTTTCAAAATGGATTTTTCCGCGTTGAAGCAGAATTTTCACGCCGTTATTGATCAGCTTTTCATTATCGATTTTTAACGAATCGGATTCGGCCGTCAGGGTTCCGCCAAGAGGAAAAACAATCCCTGAAGTTTTTCAATCCGGACTAAGCCTGATTACTTCCTGAAAATCGATCGGGGCCAGTTGCAACTCGACGCGCAATCCGCTGACGGTGCCGCTACGCGTTTGAGGCGCAAGAGTCAGTTTCCCCTTCACCTCCAGATTTTGTTCCTTACTCAAGACGGCCGCATTGACCTGAAAATTGATCGGGCGATTCAGCTCGACATCACTCACCATCACGTCGATCTTGCGAAGATCCAGTTCCATCGACTCTTTCCCGGAGCGATCCTTAAAGAAAAGCTCTCCGTCCTGTACCCTGATTTCGTTCACCAGGAGCGAAAGGAGCGCCGCGGGCTCCGGACCGGAGTCGGCCTTTTCCTGGGTTTCACCTGACGGCGCCGGTTCTGGCTCCCAACCTTCAAATGTACCGTCCGGATTCTTGACAAGCCGGATTACGGGATGGACTAAATGGATCGCGGCCACCTGAATCCTTTTAGAAAGAAGCGGGACAAGTTTGAGAACAGCTTTCGCGGACTGGACCTCAACAAGCTTCTCCTGACTCTGATTACTCTTCAGGATGGCGAACCCCTGAAGTTCAAGGGCCATGCCCGACTTCCACCCGAGTGTAATCTTTTCCAACCGCACGGGTTTCTGGATTGCCTTTTCGATCAATCCAAGAATTTGCGGCCGGTATTGGTCCGCGTCAAAGGTCGCCAGAAAGACGCCCGCCCCGATCACCGCTATCACCAGCAATATCAAAAGAATCATAAAAAACTTTTTCATTTCAGCTTCCTTTCAGGCGTTACGCCCGTTCAGAACATTCGCCGCTTTTGGAATATTTTTGACAAGACCACCGGCAAGAAAGGTCGTCGACTTTGCGTAAACTACGACGAACCAGGACGAGAATCAAGAAAAGATGATAATCTTTTGCGCGATGTCCGGAATTCGGGAAGGGAAAATCGAGGTAAAGTTAAAACCGGAAAAAGCGGGAAATTCTCTTTCGCAGAGAAATGTTACCGGACCCCTCATCTTCCGCGCCGCCGCCCAGAACGGCGTAAAGATGGACCTGATTGGCGGCCTTCGCCTGGCGAAGGTAGATTAACGACTGCTCTCCCGAAAAAAGATCCCGTTGAGCGTCCAGGACACTCAGATAACTGTCAATCCCCATGGAATAACGGGAATTCGCCAGGCGGTAAGTCTCCCTGGCAGTGTCCACCAGCGACTGCTGCGCCGCCACCCGTTCCCCGATCGTTCCGTTTGTCGCCAAGGCATCCGCGACTTCCCTGAAAGCCGTCTGGATTGTCTTTTCATACTGGGTTAAAGCGATCTTTTGGTCCGCCCTACTCACCCTGTAAGCAGACCAGGTGCGGGCGTCAAAGATCGGCATAACTAATTGAGGCGCGTAAAGCCACGTGGCGGTCCCCGCCTTGAATAAACCTGAAAGATCCGCGCTCGCGGAGCCTAATGTGGTGGTCAGTGAAATTCTGGGGAAAAAAGCGGCCCGGGCCGCGCCAATGTTGGCATAAGCGCTTTTGAGATGATGTTCCGCGGCGATAATGTCCGGCCGGTTCAAAAGCACCTCGGAAGACACGCCCGCGATGATTTCCCGGGTCGGATGGATATCCGCAAGATTGGCAGGCAAGAGATCTTCCGGAACCGGAGCCCCCGCCAGAAGATCCAGCGCGTTTCGATCTTTCGCCACAAGCTCCTTGTAGCGAGCCACGTCGTGTCGAGCGATTTCAACCGGAATTTTGGCGCGATGAAAATCAAGTTGGGTCACGATCCCGAGTTCATATTGTCTCTGAACCAGCCCGCAAGAGGCGGTTTGGCTTTCAAGCGTATCCTCCGCCAGGGCAAGGTTTTCACGTTCAGCCGCCAGCATCAGGTACGCGTTCGCCACGGACGACACAAGCGAAATTTGCGCGCTGCGACGGGCTTGCTCGGTACCCAGGTAATCCTGCAAAGCCTGTTTTTCCAGACTGCGAATCCTGCCAAAAAAATCAAACTCCCAGGCGGCGACCCCGAGGTTCACTTCATACGCCTTGGAAGTCCTCTTGACTCCGGAGCCAACAAAATCGGCGGAAACTTGCTTTTCACCTCCCCCTGCATCGGCATTGACCACCGGAAGTAACTCCGCCCGCCGGATCCCGTAGAGACCTTGCGCCCTTTCCACATTCAAGGCCACAAGCCGCAAGTCCCGGTTATTCTGAAGGGCCATTTCAATGACTTTTTGAAGTTTGGGATCGGTGAAGAATTCCTGCCACCTGATCCGCGTGACGTTCGAGGAAACATCCGCCGACGCCGGTAATGACGCGTAAGCGGCACCGCTCGGGAATTGCTTCGGAACCGGTGCGTCCGGCCTTGTGTATTTCGGGATCATCGTACAGCCGCCAAACCCCAGCGCCAAAATCAGAATCCAGGACATTCGCCAGTTCATGATATCGTCTCCGGCGTCACCGTATCCGTGACATTGGCCCCGTCGATCCGCGCAAGCTTTCTTCCAAAGGCACGGGAGATCACCACGAAAAACAACGGAATAAAAATCAGGTCAATAAAAGTAGCGGATACCATACCTCCGGTTACGGCCGTACCGATCGCGTTCATGGCGCCGGCGCCCGCTCCCTTGGCAACGGCAAGAGGCAGCGTCCCAAAGAAAAAAGCCAGCGAGGTCATGATCACGGGCCGAAACCGGATCCTGACCGCCGACAGAGTTGCTTCAACAAGCCCCTGTCCCTGGTGCATCTGTTCTTCGATAAACTGGACAATCAAAATCGCGTTTTTGGTCGAAAGTCCCATCGTCGTCAGAAACCCGATCTGGAAATAGATGTCGTTCGGCAACCCCCGAAAATACGTCGCGGCCAACGCGCCGAACACTCCGAGAGGCAACATCAAAAGATTCACGAAAGGAATACTCCAGCTTTCATAAAGCGCCGCCACGCACAGAAAAATAACCAGAATAGAAAATACATAAAGAAGCGGCCCTTGAGATGTCGCCATCCGTTCCTGATAGGAAAGCCCCGTCCAGTCGTAACCAATCCCTTTCGGCAGCTTCGCGGAAATTTCCTCGAGCGCTTGCATCGCCTCACCCGAACTATGATGCGCGGCAGGTTCCGCCCAAATGTTCAGGGAAGGAAAACCGTTGAACCGCTCAAGCTGAGGAGAACCAAAGGTCCAGCGGGTCGAGGCAAAGGACGTGAAGGGAGCCATTTTACCGGCTGTGTTACGCACATAAATTTTTTCAAGATCTTTGGGAAGCATGCGGTAAGGCGCGTCCGCCTGGACGTAAACCCGCTTGACCCGGCCGCCCTGGATGAAATCATTGGCATACGCTCCTCCAAAGGTGGCGGAAATCGTGTTATGGATTGAGTGGATCGGCAGCCCCAGTTCTCCGGCCTTTTCCCAGTCAACGTCAATCCGGAATTCCGGCACGTCCTCCATGCCGTTCGGCCGGACACTAGCCAACCGCGGATCCTTTGACGCCATCCCAATCAGTTGGTTGCGCGCGTTCATCAGGGCCGTATGCCCCAAACCACCACGATCCAGCAACTGAAAGTCAACCCCTTGAGCGTTACCCAATTCAACGACCGCGGGGGGCGGAAAAGCAAAGATCACGGCTTTGCGATTCGTCGAAAAATGCCGCATGGCCCTCGTCGCGATGGCCTTCGCCTTCGCGGCTTTTCCTTTACGTAAACTCCAATCCTTCAGCTTGATAAAAACCATGCCATTATTTTGCGCCCTTCCCGAAAATCCGACACCCGAAATTACCATGTAAGATTCCACAAACTCCTTTTCCTCTTCCAGAAAATACTGTTGAACCTCCTCTGATACCTCTTTGGTCTGTTCCAGGGTCGAACCAGTCGGCATGAGAATCTGGGCCATCAATACGCCCTGATCTTCATCCGGCAAATACCCGGTCGGCAACCGCATAAAAAGAAGCGCGATCAAAACCACGATTCCGGCGTAAATGAACATATAGCGTATTTTTTTCGCGAGCGAATGCTTCACCACGTCCAGATAACGATCCCGGAGCCAGAAAAAGTTCCTGTCAAACCACGAAAAGAACGGCCGTAAAAACCAGATCGCATTTTCCGCGGGCTCATGTCCCTTGGACACCGGTTTAAGCAGTGAAGCGCAAAGAACGGGAGTCAGGATTAGCGCCACCACAACCGATAACAGCATGGAAGTAATAATGGTTACGGAAAACTGGCGGTAAATCACGCCGGTCGAGCCCGGGAAAAATGCCATGGGGCCGAAAACCGCCGAAAGCACCAGTCCGATCCCGATCAGGGCGCTCGTAATCTGGTCCATTGATTTGGCCGTAGCTTCACGCGGAGGCAGTCCTTCCTCCGTCATGATCCGCTCCACGTTCTCAACCACCACAATCGCGTCGTCGACCAAAAGACCGATGGCCAAAACCATGGCAAACATCGTCAACATGTTAATGGAAAATCCGAAGGCTCCGAGCACGGCAAAAGTACCTAAGAGGACCACCGGTACCGCGATGGTCGGGATGAACGTCGCCCGAAAATTTCCCATAAAAAGATACATGACCAAAAAGACCAGCAGGATGGCTTCAAACAAGGTCTGAACCACCTCATCAATTGCTACCTTCACGAACGGCGTGGTATCGTACGGGTAAACCACTTTCATCCCGTGAGGAAAATACTGGCTCATTTCCTCAAGCTTCGCTTTAACCGCGTCGGCCGTATCGAGCGCGTTGGCGCCTGGCGCCTGGCGAATGGCCATGGCGGCAGACGGCCTGCCGTTATAGGTGCTTGCAATGTCGTAGGACTCAGTCCCCAGTTCCGTCCGCCCCACGTCCCTGATCCTGACAATCGATCCGTCGGGATTGGTACGAAGAGGAATCGACGCGAATTCTTCGGGGGTCTGGAGCAAATTCTGGACAACAATCGAAGCGTTCAAACGCTGACCGGGAACGGCAGGAAGTCCGCCGAACTGTCCGGAAGAAACTTCCACGTTGTAGGTCCGTACCGCCCCGACCACATCCTCGATCGTAAGGTTATAATCAGTCAACTTGTTGAGATCCAGCCAAACTCGCATAGAATACTGGGAGCCAAAATTTTCAACTTCTCCGACCCCGGGCACGCGCGCGAGAACTTTTTCCAGATTCGACTGGGCGAAATCCCTCAGGTCATTACCGTCCATACTGCCGTCTTCCGAAATCAAGCCCACGACAAGAAGATAATTTCGCGTGGATTTGCTAACGGTGACACCGGAGCGCTGAACCACTTCCGGGAGACTGGCCATCGCGAGCTGAAGTTTATTCTGAACTTTCGACCAAGCAAGATCTGGATCGGTTCCCGCCTTAAAAGTCAGCTCGATACGGGAAGCACCAGCTGAATCGCTTTTGGCGGACATATAAATCATGTCCTCAAATCCGGTCATTTTCTGTTCGATGACCTGGGTCACGGTGTTTTCCACCGTTTCGGCC
>DCTJ01000075.1 GCA_002329545.1 Candidatus Omnitrophica bacterium UBA1443 | reverse complement strand
CTTTACGCACTGATTTTGACGAAGCCGTATCGAATGAGCCGGATGCAGGCTTACCTCAATCCGTGGCAGGATCCTCAGGGGTCGGGGTTTCAAATTATTCAGTCTTTTCTTGCTTTTGCCCTCGGAGGACTTAAGGGGGTGGGGCTTGGAGAAAGCACGCAAAAACTTTTTTATCTTCCCTCGAGCCATAATGATTTCATTTTGTCGGTGATCGCGGAAGAAATGGGGCTTTTGGGAGTTCTTTTCGTGACCGCGCTTTATGCCATTTTTTTTATCTGTTGTATTCTCATGACACAGCGCGCGAATCAGCCGTTTGAAAAAATCCTGATCACGGCGTTAATGTTGGTTATTATCTTGCAGACGCTCATTCATATGATGGTCGCGACTGGGCTCGTGCCGACAAAAGGTCTTCCGCTTCCGTTTGTAAGTTACGGGGGAAGCTCTATTGTTTTGAATCTGATTACGGTGGGCGTCCTGATTTCTGTGGATCGCCGCCGACCGTCTCGTGGTCGATTGAAATGAGATCACCTGATCTCTCCAGCAGAGCGCCTTTGAAGGTGGCGGTGTACGCGGGGCCGACCGGGGGACACTTGTTTCCTGCGCAGGCGTTCGCGGAATCGTTTCGGGATCGGCATTTCGGAAGTCGACTGGAACTTGTGACCAGCGCGAGAGCGAAAAAACTTGTCGTCCGTTTCCCAAAAGGTCTTTTTGACGGCGTTCATTATCTTCCTGATTTTGGTCTGCCGAATCGGTTGTTTTCGTTTCAATCGTTGAAACCCCTTTTCCTCGCGCCCTATCTTTTTACTCGATCGTTTTTTTACTTGAAGAGTTTTAGACCTGATCTTTGTGTGGGGTTTGGCAGTTTTGTTTCATATCCCGGGATGAGACTGGCAAGACTTTTGGGGATTCCGACGCTTTTGCACGAGCAAAACCAATACGCGGGGAAAGCGACGCGATGGCTCGTACGGCACGCGGACGCGGTGGCTGAAAGTTTCGAGGGGACGAATTTTTTGGCGGCCACGCGCCGTCTTTATACGACAGGGTTACCCTTGAGAAAACTTATTCTGCATGGCGAGTTTCACGGAACAAGACAATCAGATCAAATTCGGATTCTCGTGATGGGAGGATCGCAGGGAGCGCGTGGCCTAAACAGGGCCGTACTCGATTGTTGGTCGACGCTAAGTGATGAAGAAAAAAATAAATTTGCCGTAACTCATATTACGGGTGATAAAGAAGCAGAAAGCGTCGCGGAGCGGTACGGGGAATTAGGAGTTCGTAGCAGGGTTTATCCGTTCTATGAAAACATGGCCGAGCTTTTTCGGGGTTCTGAGTTGGCCGTAACGCGCGCCGGAGCGAATACGCTTTTTGAGCTGGCTTTTTATGGGCTCCCGGCCTTTGTCGTTCCTTTTCCCCACGCGGGCGGGCACCAAAGGCTGAATGCCCAGGCTTTCGCGCGGCACAGAGCCTTAGAATTTCACGATGAAGATGAACTGCTGGGCGGCTGGTTGGCTGATAAAATGCGCGGTGTTTTAGAGAACAGGGGCCAACTTGAATCAATGTCGGTCGCGATGAAAAATCTTGCGCGGCCCAAAGCGGGGGATCAGCTCGTAGAGATCTCCCTGGAGTTATTAAAAAAACATGACGATCGTTCATGAAGATATTGTCGTTGGGTGTCGGGAAGCTTACCTGATTGGTATCGGAGGGGCGGGGATGAGCGGGCTGGCACGGATCCTCAAGCACCTCGGACTTTCGGTGAGAGGTTCGGACCGTAAGGAATCGTCCGTGACCCGAAATCTTCGAAATGACGGTATTGGTGTCCGGATCGGACAAGAGGAAATAGGCTTGGGGTCGGCTGACCTTGTGATTTATTCATCGGCGATCAGCAAGAATCACCTTGAGTTGGTTGAGGCCCGACGTTCGGGACGGAAAGTTTATCATCGCGCGGAAGTGCTCGCGTCGCTGATGAACCATGCCGATACCGCGTTGGGTGTCCTGGGGACGCATGGTAAAACGACGACCAGTGCGATGCTGTCTTTTGTTCTGTCGAGAATTGGCGCGAACCCGACGTGTTTTGTCGGAAGCGACATGATTAATTTTGGAACGAACGTTGTTGTCGGGGGGAGGAAATACTGGGTTTCGGAAGTGGATGAAAGTGATAGTTCTCACGAATATTACGCGCCTCATTATGCCGTGATCACCAATCTTGAGCCGGAACATATGGAGCATTATCAGAGCTGGGAAAATCTTCAGGGATCTTTCCGACGGTTTCTTGCGCAACTTCACCGCCCGGGTCTTGTCGCGTACTTCGGTAATGACCCGGTACTGTGTCAGATTGTAAAAGAGAGCGGGCGACCTTCTGTTCGATTTGGATTTACGGAAGATTGTGATTTTAGCGCCCAGAATGTACGGCCGCTTCCCTATGGGTCCGAGTTTGATCTTTGGGAGGAGGGGTTCTTCAGTCGTTCGGTACGTCTTTCGGTGCCCGGACGTCATAACGTGGCGAATGCGCTTNNGCGCTTGCCGCCATTAGTTTACTTTCTCAAATAGGTTTTGATATGGATCTTGTCGCGGATATTCTGTCGGAGTTTAAAGGGACGAAAAGGCGCATGGAAGTAAAGTGGCAATCGGCCCAGTTTATTGTTCTCGATGACTATGCGCATCATCCGACCGAAGTCAAAGCGGTTCTCAAGGCGCTTCGGGAGACGGGAAAATACGTGCGTGTCATTTTTCAGCCCCACCGCTTCAGCCGCACGCAACATCTTTACCGGGATTTTGCCCACGCGTTTGACGATGCGGATGAAGTTTTACTGACAGATATTTATAGCGCGGGTGAAGATAACCCGTACGGAATCAGCGTCGACAGGATTGCCCAGGAAGTCGTTGCTTCGGGCCACTCAAACGTTCGCATTGTGCGCAGAGAACAGATCATTCCTTATCTTCAGGCGCATCCGCTGGTCGACGGTGTGATGGTGTTTATGGGGGCAGGGGACATTGGCGAACTGGCGAATGAATTTGTTGGAGGGATTGGAATGCATGCGTGAATGTTAGGTTTTCCGGAGTTTTTCTTTTTTTTGTAAGAATTCAAGAGTGTATCGTTAATGTTTTTACCGTCCTGTTTGTGACTAATCTGAAAGTGAAACAGAATGACCAAGGTGTTGACCTCAACTTCGAAGTTCTCCCAGCTTCAAAAAATTAGGGTGGGAGTTGTCTGTGGCGGAACCTCCGCGGAGCGAAACATTTCAATTCGTTCGGGGCGTGGGGTCTTAAAAGCCCTCGTTGAGTCCGGGATACAGGCGGAACGATTGGATCCCGCGACCAAAACCTTTTGGAAAAAAACAGAGAATTTTGATATTCTTTTTTTAGTATTGCATGGAAACGGGGGGGAGGACGGGTCGATCCAAACGATTTTGGAACGTCGAGGAATTCCTTTTACGGGATCCGGTTCGAAGGCGTGCCGGAAAAGTTTTAATAAGCTGGTCACGAAAAGGTATTTGCGGAAGTGGGGGATACCAACTCCGACTTATACCGCTCTTTCCCAAAAAGACTGGAAGAAACGGGCGACCCTTTTCCCGACGCCCTACTTCGTGAAGCCCCTGGATGGTGGGTCGAGCCAGGGAGTATTTCCGGTTGAAGATTTCAAGAAATCCGCCGAAACAATACGCAAGTCCTTGGCCCGGCATCAACGGCTCTTAATTGAAAAGAGAATTTATGGACGAGAACTGACCTGTGGTATTCTCGCTGGCCGGGCATTGCCAGTCGTTGAAGTCCGTCCCCGGCGGTCCTTTTATGACTACAAGGCGAAGTATACTCGTGGCATGACCGAATATTTGGTGCCGGCGCCGATCCCGCGTTGTGCCGCGTCAAAAGTGATGAAGCTTACGGAAAAAGTGTGCGGAGCAATGGGGTTGAAAGATTTTGCCCGGGTCGATTTTATGCTGGATGAGCAAAATAAACCGTATGTGCTTGAAGTGAATAGTATCCCAGGCATGACGGAGTTGAGCTTGCTCCCCAAGGCGGCGCGGGCCGTGGGAATTAGTTACCATGAGGTTTGTTTAACGATCTTGGCTAAATCATTGACGCGTTTTCAAGGAAGATAGTTTATGGGGCGAAAAAAAAATAAAAAGCGAGGAAAGAAAAACGGTTTTTGGGCCAGTGTCTCGATGTTTATCATTCAGATAACCAAGCATGTTATTCCATTGATGTTGATTGTGGCGGCTTTTTTATTTGGAGCTGTTGGTGTCTGGAAGGTGCTACTGGCTGACACTCATCTCAGAATTTCCGAGATACGGGTTGTGCCCTCGGACGTTTTAACGTCCGCTCACATCAAAGTTCTGGAAGATAAACTGATGGGAAAGAATATCATGGGGCTTGATCTTAGAAAGGTCGAGTCTGAAATTGAACTGGGGCCGGGCGCTAAAGGTGTCCGCGTTGTTCGGGAATTGCCGTCGACGATCCGGATTGAAATTGAAAAAAGAAAACCCGCGGCGAATATGCTTTTTAAAGCAAGGGGCGCTTACGGAATTGTTGCGGACGATGGCATCATTATCGCGACCAGTAATGTGATGGAACCAGCGTGGGTGCTGATCGAGAATTTTTCGGAACCGATTCAAGAGCCGAAAATCGGGGCCAAGATTCAGAACAAAGGATTCCCCGAGGCGCTGAAATTTTTGAAAGAATATGAAAAACATGATCTTTCGCGGAAAGAACGGATTACGCGCGTCACGCTGGATCCGTACGGGAACGTTACCATCCGGCTTGGTGAAGGGCCGGATTTTCAGCTGGGAAGGCGGCCCACGGAGAAGTTTCCCATGCTGTCCAAAGCGATGTATCTTTTTAAAACGGAGGCTCGGGAGGGTGTTGACTATATGGATCTCCAGTTTGACAGGATTGCCGTGAAGAGGAAACAATCGTGACTTTGCCTCCTGATCTTAAGCAGAAATGCCTTGTTCTTTACGTCGGGACTCGCAAGCTGGTGGCGTTGCTTGCGGATTTGCGTGAATCACAGCCCCGGGTTTTACACAAGGAAGAAGTTCTTTTTCCGGATGGTTTTGAAAAAGGATACGTGTGTAATCTTCAAAATGCGGCGCTCTCCCTTGAGAAAATAATGGGCGCTATTTTGCCGCCAGAGGCCTGGGAGCATGTGTCTGTTTATGTGGTGTTGGGAAACAGCGGTTTCAAATTTTATCGTTTTTCAAGCTGTGAATATTACACGCCCGATAAAAGGACGATAAGTTCTCATGAAGTGCAGTCAGTCGTGCAACAGACCCGGAGTGTTGCGACGCTTCCTTTAAGCGAATCAATCCTGCAAGCGGTGCCAGAATCATTTTTGGTCAATGATATGGCGGCCGTACGAAACCCGGTGGGGCTGGAAGCCGAGCGTCTCGGAGTGACGCTTCAGCTTTACACCATGGATTTCCAGAATTTTCGAAATATTGTTAAAGCTTTCGAGGCGATTGACGTGGACGTGTGCGGCTATTTCCCTAAGGCTCTGACCGTGGCGGAGTCTGTGTTGACTGACGCGGAAAAGCAGGAAGGTGTTTTGATCATCGATATAGGGGATGACGCGGCCCAGCTTGTTCTGTGGAAAAACGGGTATCTCGCGGGAATTCGCGGTCTTTCGGCCGGGGGTTCGGAACTGACGCGTTGCATTGCCAGAGATTATCACATCGAGGAACGGGACGCCGACAAGGTGAAATTTCAGTTTGCGACGCTGGATGAATCGGAACGGGTGAGTGAGGAGTTGGTGCCGCTTGTCACGCGCAATGAAAAGGTTCAGCAATCGGTTCATCGTAAGGAGTTTCTGGATCGTTTTTTCGCGCATGCCAAAGACTGGATGAGTGGAATCCTCCAGGAATCTAAAAAATTTTCGGAGGGGGAGGGCGTTCGCTATCCTCACATGGTCTTTACGGGCGGTTCGGTGATGATGGACGGGTTTCTCGAGTGGATGCAGAAGGAGTTCGGTATTGAAGGGCGGATTGGTGTTAGCCGTCAGATTGAAGCCCCCCAGGAAATTATTCGTGACCCTTCGCTTGCTCCGGTGACCGGCATGTTACGCTGGATCATGACCGCCAAGCAAGAAAATGAAGCCCTCTTTACTTCCCGAAGTTTTATGGCGCGTATGATCGCGGCGGTTCGCGCGTGGTTTACGAATTATTTTTGAGCCATAGACTAAAAACGTTCTATTAAAAAAGATTTTTTCCAGTATAATCGCGGCTCTTCCAGCGTTTTTAAGGGATGACAAGATGACGACCGATATAACTTCAAAAAAACTTCCACTTCACGAAGAACATCTTTCACGGGGCGCCCGCATGGGGGACTTTGGGGGATGGAATGTTCCCCTTTACTATACGAGTATTATCGAAGAACACGTAACGGTTCGTACCCAGGTCGGAATTTTTGATATATCGCACATGGGGGAATTCCTGGTTGAAGGCCCTGGCGCCCTGGCTTACCTTGAGAGATGTCTTCCCCGCAAGATTGCCCCTGTCAAGAATCAACAGGCGATCTATATGCCTCTCGTGAATGAACGAGGGGGAATGGTCGACGATATTATCCTTTACAGGGTCAAAGACGACCGTTTTTTGATCATCGTAAATGCGGGAAACATCGAAAAAGATTACAAGTGGTTTTTAAGCCGAGTGACGGACGGAGTGACGTTGATGGATCTTTCGTCGGAGTATGGACTGCTCGCGGTCCAGGGACCGGCGAGTTCCGTGATTATTGCGACTGCTTTTGGCGCTTTTTTCCGTGATATTCCGCGGTTCCAGTACCGGGATTTTGAGGGGGGAATTATGGCGCGGACAGGTTACACGGGAGAAGATGGTTTTGAAATTATGGTGCCTACCGCTCGATTAAAGTCGGTCTGGGACGTCCTCTTTATGGCCGGAGAAAAAAAAGGATTAAAACCGGTCGGTTTTGGCGCGCGGGACACGTTACGTCTTGAGGCCGGGATGCCCCTTTATGGCCACGAATTGACGGACGAAATCACGCCGCTTGAGGCTGGCCTGGGTTGGGCTCTGGATTTTGAAAAACCCGCGTTCCCGGGGAGCGAGATATTGCGAAGTCAAAAGAACACGGGAGTTCAAAGGAAACGGATTGGATTTGAAATGGTGGATCGCGGGATTCCGAGGCACGCATGTGAAATCCACAAGGACGGCAAGCAAATTGGCTGGGTGACAAGCGGAAGTTTCATTCCTCCCGCTGGAACAACTCCAGGCCGGAATATCGGGATGGGGTATGTTTCTTCTGCCGAGGCGCGGGAAAATAATGAAATCGATATTGTCGTTCGTGGTCATTCTTTGAAAGCACGCGTAGTTTCCCTACCTTTTTACAAGCGAAAATAGTAGAATACGGCCCTTCCAAAGGGGACAGGCCGCTTTTATATTTCAAAAATTTGTCTGTCCTCGCGTCATTATAAAGTCGATGGAGGTTAAAATGAATTTTCCTGAAAATCTTCGTTATACCAAAACACATGAATGGATTTCCCTCACGGGTCATAAGGCGCGGGTTGGCGTTACCGAATACGCCCAAAAAGAAATTTCTGATGTTGTGTTTGTCGAGTTGGCTAAAAAAGGGCATCCGGTTGAGCAGGGGAAAGCCGCGTCTGTCGTGGAGTCGGTCAAGGCGGCTTTTGACATTTACGCGCCGGTTTCAGGTACGATTACGGATGCCAATGGGGCGCTTGAGGCAAATCCGGGACTTGTGAATCAGGATCCGTATAATGATGGCTGGCTTTTTGAGCTCGAGGTATCTGATCCCTTGTCGGTCGACGCTTTGATGACTTCAGCCCAGTACGCGGCATTTGTGCAATCCGGATCCGCTCACTGATTGTCTGTCAGCAATGCCTTACCTTCCCTATACTGAACAAGAGAAACAGAGGATCTTTCGCGAGATTGGAGTCTCATCGCTTGATGATCTGATTCAGTCAATCCCTTCTTCTCTCCGTCATCCTCAAATTTTGATGTCCCACGGATTGAGTGAGATTGAGGTCCAACGGCAGGTTTTGAAACTGGGAAGCCGCAACACCGCGACGACCGATTTTCTCAGTTTTCTTGGCGCCGGAAGTTACGAACATTTTATTCCTTCAGCGGTCCAGGAAATGGTGGCCCGACAGGAATTTACCACGGCTTATACTCCGTATCAGCCCGAAGCGTCCCAAGGGACTCTCCAGGTTATTTTTGAATACCAGAGTTTGATGGCGGAACTTACCGGTCTTGCGGCCTCGAACGCGTCCCATTATGACGGGGCGACCAGCCTGGCCGAAGCGGCGCTTGTGGCGTTGAGACAAACGGATCGAACGAAGATCCTTGTCGCGCGATCGCTCCATCCGCACTATTGCGATGTGATCCGGACTTATCTCGCCCAAAGCTCGTACCAAGTCGAGGAATTTGGTTTTCTGGCTCATGGTGGATTGGATCTTGAGTCTCTCCAGAAAAAACTGACACCCGATGTCGCGGGCGTTATTTTGCAGACGCCGAATTTCTTCGGTGGCGTCGAAGATTTAAACGGCGTTTCCGACCGTGTTCATGCCAATGGATCGCTCCTGATCGTCTCCGGGCATCCGCTTTCTTTCGCGCTGTATCGATCTCCGGGAGAATGGGGCGCTGACATTGCGGCCGGTGAGGGACAACCTTTGGGAATGCCGCTCGGTTTTGGAGGGCCTTATCTCGGGTATTTTGTCGCGTCTCAATCGTTGCTTCGGCGAATCCCGGGGCGGATCGCCGGGTTGACTGAGGACGCTGACGGGAAGCGGGCGTTTTGTCTTACGCTCCAGGCCCGGGAACAGCATATTCGAAGAGAGCGAGCGGGATCTAATATTTGCTCCAATCAGGCTTTATGCGCGCTCGCGGCATGCGTTTACATGACGTTTCTTGGGAAACAGGGAATGCGGGAGGTTGCCGAGCTCAATGTTGACAGGGCTCATTATCTTCGTGAGCGGGTGGCAAAAATCAAAGGGTTTAAGGTGGATTTAGAAAGGCCCATCTTTAACGAGTTTGTGATCCATTGTTCGCGCCCAGTGGCTGAAATTTGCAAAAAAATGATGGCGGCTCGTATTTTCCCCGGCGTCAGACTGGGTGATTATTATCCCGAGTTTAAGGACTGTCTTCTGGTTTGCGCGACGGAAACGAAGACGGGTGAAGATCTTGACCGGTTTTTGGAGGTGCTTTCCCAATGTTGATTTCCAATGATGATCGATTGAGTTTTGAGAAAAGTCGGTTAGGCCGCAGAAGTGTGACGCTTCCAAAAGGGCGGCTCTCTGAACCCCTGATCGCTTCCCAGGTGTCTCGTCAGAGTGAGTTGGCTTTCCCGGAAATGAGCGAGCTTGATACCGTCCGCCACTTTATTAATTTGTCCCGGAAAAACTTTTCGGTGGATACGCATTTTTACCCTCTCGGAAGTTGTACGATGAAGTACAACCCCAAGGTCAATGATTGGGTCGCGCGTCAGGAAAAATTCACAAGCCTCCATCCGCTTCAGCCTCTGGAGACGGCCCAGGGGATGTTGCGGGTTTTGTGGGAGCTGGAAGATGCTCTGAAAGAGATTACGGGTATGGACCGGTTTACGCTTCAGCCCGCGGCGGGCGCGCACGGAGAACTGACGGGAATTATGCTGGTTCGAGCTTATCACGCTTCCCGTGGAGACTTAAGTCGTAAAAAGGTGATTGTCCCGGATTCTAGCCACGGCACTAATCCCGCGACGGCCGCTTTGGTGGGCTACCGCGTTGTTGAGGTCGCTTCTGATGCGCGCGGGCGAGTGGATCTCAATAACCTCAAAAAAGTTTTAGATGATCAGGTAGCTTGTCTCATGCTGACCAATCCGAATACGCTGGGTGTTTTTGAGGAAGATATTATTGAGATTGCCAGGCTTGTGCATAAGGAGGGCGGGCTACTCTATTACGATGGCGCGAATTTAAATCCACTTCTTGGGATCGCGCGCCCGGGTGATATGGGATTTGATATTGTCCACGTTAACCTCCACAAAACCTTTTCGACCCCGCACGGCGGCGGTGGACCGGGCGCCGGTCCTGTTGGGGTCAAAAAACATTTAATACCGTTTTTGCCCGAGCCGCTCGTTGAAAAAACAAAAGATCACTATGCCTGGGCCCAGCATTCGGAAAAGAGTATCGGTCGCATGAAATCTTTTCACGGGAACGTGGGGGTTCTTTTGCGCGCCTACGCCTATCTGAAGGTTATTGGCAAAGAGGGCCTGATGAGGGTGAGCGAAGGCGCCATTTTGAACGCGAATTATTTACGAGAAAAATTAAAAGATGTTTTTCAGCTGGCTGTCAATGAGCCTTGCCTTCATGAATTTGTTCTCACTCTCAAAAAGGCCGCCGAGAAGGGGATTCATGCCGGCGATGTCGGCAAGAGGTTGCTTGATTTCGGGTTTCATGCCCCCACGGTTCATTTCCCGTTGGTGGTGGCTGAAGCNNCGCTGGATCTTTTTGTTGAGGCGATGAAACGAATCGCTTTCGAAATTGAAAACGAGCCGGACAAGGTAAAAAATGCTCCTTTCACCTTGCCGGTTCGCCGCCCCAATGATGTACTTGCCGCGCGAAGACCGATTCTCACTTATCGTGATCTTTGTCGTGCAAAAAACACTACGGAAATTGCCGCATGAGTCGACTTGGGGATCCCGGGGCTCCTTTTTTTCGCTTGCCTGCCTCGCGGGGAGTCGTGGCTTCGTTGGCCCCTGACCACTAGAGCACCCTATGTCCTGGAAGCGGTTGCCAACCCTCAGCGCGCCGATGTCACTGCAGATGGCGCTCGATGAAATCTTGTTTGACCGGTTTAAGCAAAATCTCCGTTCTGGAGCGGTACTGCGTTTTTATCATTCATCGTCTCCCTGGATTAGCGTGGGTTACTCGTTTAAAACGAAGGAGAGTTTGCGGTCTTCCGAACNNGGAGGATGTGTGTTGCACGGAGAAGATCTTATTTTTAGTTTGATCGCCTCCTGCGCGGAGATTCCACGGCTTCAATCCGTGAAAGAAAGTTATGCCGCTATCCACCATGTGGTAAAAATGGGGATCGGACGTTTCGGTATGGAGACTCGGTTTTATGAGGAAGACGAGGAACTTCCGAAAGGAGCCGACTGTTTCAGCTATCCGGTTGCAAGAGATCTTTCGCTGGGAAACCGGAAGGTGGCGGGAGGGGCTCAAAAAAGGTCGGAAGGTGTTCTTCTCCACCACGAGTCCATTGTCCTCCCTCGGTACGTGAATAGTGGTGATCTGGCGCACGCGATCCAGGCCGGATTTGAAAAAGTTTTTAACGTTAGTGTTGAGCTTATGGATTTTGATCCGGAGATTTATTTTGAAGCGGAAAGGAAATGCTCAACATTATAGGCTTCGAGATACCCGACTGATTTTCGGGGGATTAAGAGTGTCGTGCCATGGCGGAAGAACGAAATGAATATTTGAAAAAGATAGAATTGCTTGTGGACCAGAACCCGGACTATAAGCTTGAGGCTTATACGTTTGTGCTTGCGGTGCTCCATGATACAGTGTCGAGATTGTCAAAGCCCCGCCATGTTGCCGGGAAGGAGCTTCTTGAAGGTATCCGTCAATACGCCATTCGACAGTTTGGCCCAATGGCCCTGACGGTGATTCGGTACTGGGGGGTTCATGAGACGCTTGATTTCGGGAAAATTGTTTTTCGTCTCGTTGAATCGAAACTGCTTAGCAAACAGCCCCAGGATCAACTGGAAGATTTTATGGATGGGTACGATTTTGAGGAAGCTTTTGGGAAATATAAAATAGACGATGAAACTTTGTGATGAGATCATGAACTCAAGGACAGTTTTCAAAACACTTTATGCCTGACCCTGCCGGTTTTCACGAAACACTATGACTGATATTCTCTCGGCGCTCAATTCGACGCAACGCGAAGCCGTCACCTGGCCCAAAGAAACTCCGCTTTTGATTTTGGCGGGTGCTGGAAGCGGGAAGACCCGGATTCTTACCCACCGGATCGCGCATCTCATTTCACAGGGAATTCCCGGGTTCCATATTCTAGGCGTGACCTTTACCAACAAAGCGGCTGGTGAAATGCGTTCGCGCGTTGAAAAACTGACGCGGCAGCAAGTCTGGATCAGCACGTTTCATTCGACATGTCTCAGGATACTGCGCCAGGATTCCGCCGCCATCGGCATGGATCCAAAATTTATTATTTATGATGAATACGACCAGCTTCAGATTATTAAAGAATGTCTCAGGGATCTCAACCTTGATGAAAAAAAAATTCATCCCAAAGGGGTTCGTGAGGAAATTCAAAGGGCGAAAGATTACCTCCTGACACCGTGCCAGTTCGCAGAGAAGGCCATGGATCTTTATCAAGATTCAGTGGCCAAGATATATTTGTTGTATGAGGAGAAGATGAAGAGGCTCAAGGCGTGCGATTTTGGAGATTTAATTATGAAAACCGTCGTGCTCTTTGACCGCGCGCCGGAGGTGTTAAAGTCATGGCAAAACCGATTTCAGCATATTCTGATCGATGAGTATCAGGATACGAACCACGCCCAATACCGGTTTGTGAAACAGCTCGCTTCGACGCACAAAAGAATTACGGTGGTGGGAGATCCGGATCAGTCAATCTATGCGTGGCGTGGCGCGGACATCAAGAATATTCTCAATTTTGAAGATGATTATTCCGGTTGCGGCATGATCAGAATGGAACAAAACTATCGATCGACGCCCGTTATTCTTGAGGCGGCCAACCAGCTGATTCGGAACAACCAGATGAGAAAACCCAAAGACCTCTGGACTGAAAAAGAAGGAGGTGAAAAGATCGAGCTTTATGACGCGGAAGATGAGACCGATGAGGCCATGCATGTGGTGTCGAATGTGATGCGCCGCCGTGCCCAGGGTACGCGTCTTGGAGAACAGGTTGTTTTTTACCGAATCCATGCCCAGTCGCGAGTTTTGGAAGACCATCTTCGTCGGGCGAATATCCCATATAAGATTGTCGGTGGGGTACGGTTCTATGATCGTAAAGAGATCAAGGACGTGATTGCCTACTTACGGTTGATCGCGTATCCCACGGATGAACTTAGCTTGAAACGGGTGATTAATGTGCCGGCGCGAGGGATCGGGAAAAAAGCTATGGAAATATTGGAGCGAGAGGTGGCCCGGCTTCGAAATCTTGAAAAGGAAACGACAGCTACGGCCTCGCCGACGGGCGCGAATCTGGATTCTCGGGCCGCTGGGGGCGAGATTCAACCCGGATTGGCTACTTGGGATTCTGTTCTGTCAAATGTTGTGAAGATCGAAGGACTTTCGCCGCGGACTAAAAAGAACCTTGCGGATTTTTATGATTTAATCAGAAATCTTAGAAGAAAAGCAAGTGAGCTTTCGGTAAGGGAACTTCTGGAGCAGGTGTTGGAAGGATCCCGTTACGTCGCGGAGCTTCAGGCCGAACACACAGCGGAAGCTGAAACGAGGATTGAAAATATCCAGGAATTTTTCAGTGTCATCGAGGATTTTGAGGAACAGGGAAGTTCTTTGTTGGATGATTCCGGGGAGGGAGTTACATTAACGCCTCTGGAGTCATTTCTTGAGTCGATCGAACTTGTAACCGACCTTGATACGTGGGATTCGGAGAAGGACGTGTTGACATTGATGACGCTTCATACGGCGAAGGGTCTCGAGTTCACGGTGGTACATATGGTGGGTCTCGAAGAAGGGATTTTTCCGCATGTGAACTCCTATCTTGGTTCAGCGGATGAAATTGAAGAAGAGCGGCGGCTTTGCTACGTTGGGATTACGCGCGCCCGTGAGTCCCTTCACATGTCCTATGCGGCGGCCCGCCGGCTTTATGGAGCCACACATCATAATCTTCCTTCGAGATTTTTGACGGAGATCCCTTCCCATCTCTTCAAAACGGCCCGACGAAATACGCGTTATGAGAATGATCGGAATGAATGGATCGATTCTGGGATTGAAGATGATCCTGTCATTGATTTTGATTGAGAGTGGAATGAGTTGTGATGGAAAAGTGATGACAATTTGTATAAGATAGCGCCCTAACTGACCGAATGTCCCCGCGGTTGGATCAGCCCAAGGTGAGATAGATGAAACGGAAAGACTATTATCAGGTGCTCGGAGTTTCGGAATCTGCGACCGCAGACGAGATGAAGAAAGTGTATCGAAAACTGGCGGTTAAATATCATCCCGATAAAAATCCGGGCAATAAAGAGGCGGAAGCCAAATTTAAGGAAATTTCCGAAGCCTACTATGTATTAAGTGATGAAAAACGGCGTAAACAGTACGACCAGATGCGGAAGTTTGGCGGGAGTTTTCAAGGAAATTATGCGGGCGCGCAGGGGTTTGATTTTGAGGAGCTTCTCCGGCAGTTTTCCGGAAGGGGCGCGAGAACCCAGGGCCGGTACTCGGCTTTTTCTGATATT
>DCTJ01000040.1:15887-25366 GCA_002329545.1 Candidatus Omnitrophica bacterium UBA1443 | reverse complement strand
CAAGGGCTCTGGAACCTGTTTTTCTGGAACAGTGTGTCCGTCAATTTGCGGATCGATTGGCCGTGGGGCTGGATGTCCGCGGGGGATTTGTGAAAACTTCAGGCTGGACCCGTGATGGAAATATGAAGCTCGCGGACGCGCTTGCTCAATGCAATCAACTTGGCGTGCAAACGGTGATCTGCACGGATATCGATAAAGATGGCGTTCTGGAGGGCCCGAATTTCAAAAAACTGGAAGAAGTCCTTTCTCAAACAAAAGCCCGGGTGATTCTTTCCGGGGGAATCGCAACGCTTCAGGATCTGGAAAAATGTCGAACGATCAGCGCGCCGAATTTTGATGGGGCCATCATCGGAAAAGCGCTTTACGAAAAAAAATTCACTTTGACACAAGCGTTTCAATCTATCGCTAACGGCAACAAGGAGCGCATTCATGAACGAACTTAATCATTTCTGCTCGACGATACTCACTCAGCGAACATGGTCATGGNNATTTGATGATTCGCAGGATTTATTTTCATCCATTCATCAAGCGGGCAAAATCCCTCAATTCGAAGTGGTACCAGGAGATCAAAAAGGCCTATATCAGACGATCCCTTGGGGGGTGGCTTCTATTTGTCGTTTCGCTTCTTTTAACCGCGTTCATCTGGCAAACCGTCGACTTTAAAACTTTTTCAATTTATGAGGCGGGGCTGGTAGGCTTGGTGATTCTGACGCTGCTATTGGCCGTCATGTCCCACATTTCGGCGTTGGGAACGGCCGCGGTTCATGTCCTTAAACAGTTCGAAAACAACCAGATGACGCTTTGATATGCTCGCGAAAAGAATTATTCCATGTCTGGATGTTAACCGCGGACGAGTCGTTAAGGGAGTCAAGTTTGTTTCCCTGAAGGACGCCGGTGATCCTGTCGAGTGCGCGTTGGCTTATGACCGTCAAAAAGCAGATGAGCTTGTGTTTCTGGACATTACCGCGTCGCACGAAAAACGCCGGACCATGATCCAAATCGCCGAAAAAGTAGCAGCGACCATTTTTATCCCGTTTACGGTCGGCGGTGGCATCACGTCTCTTTCCGATATCCGGGAACTGTTACGCGCCGGTTGTGACAAAGTTTCCATCAATACAGCCGCCATTAAAAATCCCCAATTGATCGATCAGGCGAGTCAGCGATTTGGCAGTCAATGTATTGTGGTCGCGATTGACGCGAAACGGGAAGGGAAAAACCGTTGGGGGGTTTACACGCATGGTGGCCGCCAATCGGCCAGGCTGGACGCCATCGAATGGGCAAAAAAGGCGGAGAAACTTGGCGCTGGGGAAATTCTTCTTACCAGTATGGATTGTGATGGTACCCAGAAAGGCTATGACCTTGATTTGACACGCCGGATATCAAACTCCCTCCGAATCCCGGTGATCGCCTCCGGAGGCGTCGGAAACTTGGAACATCTCTATCAAGGATTTTCTCGTGGCAAGGCTGATGCCTGTCTTGCCGCCTCTATTTTTCACTTCGGTGACTACACGATTTCCGAGGCTAAAATATTTTTGAAAAAGAAAGGTATCCCCGTCCGGTTGTGAATTCGTTTCTTAACGCCCGTGTTTTTTCTGCGATGCCGCGATTCGATACCATCGCGTATCAGGGTGCGGTCGTTCCCAAGCTTCTGAAATTTACCGTCGGTCGGGAACAATCATTCCGGCTTTTGTTCCTTTCATCCGTCGTATCCGCGGAGGAAAAAGTCGCTTGGAAATCTTTTCAGGATTTACTTGGTTATTCGGGCACCCTTGCTCAAAGCAACCTTTCAGGATTATTTGGTCTCGATGTCCTCTGCGTTAACATCCGGGAAGGAATCCGCCATTTCAGAGCGCAAGAATACGCCTCGCTTTTAGTCAACCATTCCCGAAACCTCGGATCTGAACATAAAGCGCTTGTTCGTTACGGACAAATTTTTGCCGTGCTCCACAAACGGGCGCCCGCTGATTGGGGAAAAATAGATATTCAGACGCATGTCGAGATTATTCATCCTGATAAAACTGGACAGGCTAGCCATATCAGAAAAATTCGTCGTGCCGCCGGCAATCCCTCTGATGCGATCTACTTAATTCATGATCTCAGTTCGGCCCCCCTCTGGAAACAGGAAGACCCGAAAGCCGAAGTTCCTCCGGAGGTTTATATCTATGCAGAACCTCTTTTGGAATAAGGCAACCTTATGCCAACAAAGACTGGTTGTAATAGGCTTTCGTTTATGTTTTTCTGTGAATAGTCCAACAGTTGGATACCACCGAAAAGTGTATCCACTTGACACATTTTAAGAATAGAGGCATACTCACGCTCATACTTCTGATTGATTATCACGCCTGAGATTGACGTAACTCTATTGTTCAAGGGAGAATACGAAAAATGGAAAGTTTGAAATTTAATGAGCAAGGGCTTCTTCCCGCTATTATCCAGGATTCGGAAACAGGGGAAGTCCTGATGTTGGCTTACATGGATAAAATCGCGGTTGAACGAACTCTTAAGGAAAAGCGTACCGTTTTTTACTCGCGTTCCCGTAATAAATACTGGGTTAAGGGAGAGCAGTCCGGCCACACCCAGGATGTTGTCCAAACGCTCACGGATTGCGATAAGGACACGCTACTGATCCGCGTAATGCAAAAACAGGGCGGCGCGTGTCACCTCGGCTACCGGAGTTGCTTTGTTCACGAAATGAATGAGCAAGGGGATATTGTCCGAATTACGCAGAAGAAAGTTTTTGATCCCGATCAAGTCTATCCGGGGAAACAAGGCCAAGTCTAAAAATGATCACGCCCGATTTTCAGACATTCCGCCAGTTGGCACGCCGGGGAAATCTGATCGCCCTTACCGAAACCTTTCCCGCGGATTTGGAAACTCCGGTTTCCAGCTTTCTCAAGATCTCCAGAAAATCCAGGCAGGCCTTTCTCCTCGAATCGGCTGAACAAGGGGAACATGTCGGACGATACTCAATTCTCGGAATCGATCCGGTCGCTGTTTACAGCATGAAGAAAGACAAGGTCACGATTGAGGAGCCTTTAGGAACCCGACGGGTCATTCGTTCGACACACCTTCTTGATCTCCTTGACAAGGAATTGAGCACGATCCGCATCGCAAATCCTCGGGACTTTCACGGATTTAGCGGCGGTTTCGTCGGTTATTTTTCCTATGAAAATGTCAGCCGTTTTGAAAAAATACAATTAACTCCCAAAANNATTCTGGTAGATATTCGTAAAGAAAAAAATCTTGCGCGGGCTTACAAAAACGCTCATGCGCGCGCGCGAAAATATCAGAATTTGCTACGTCGACCGCTGAAGATTCCACCAACAACTGATGACGCTCCGCCTCCCAAATTGACGCCGCACATTTCGCGAGCTGAATACGAAGCGAAAGTTCGCCGAATTAAGGAATTCATCCGTGCCGGGGACTGTATCCAGGTCGTTTTGTCCCAGCGGTTTTCGTTGCCACATCGGGGACATGATTTTCGGATCTACCGCTCCCTCCGCTCCATTAATCCCTCTCCGTATATGTTTTATTTCCGAAGCGGTCCGTATCGATTGATCGGTTCCTCACCGGAGGTTCTGGTAAAAAAAACAGGTCGTACCGCGTGTGTCCGCCCGATCGCGGGGACACGACCGCGGGGAAAAACGGAACGAGAAGATCTCGTTTTGGAAAAGCAGCTCAGGAATTCGCCCAAAGAGATGGCGGAACACTTGATGCTGGTCGATCTCGGTCGTAACGATCTTGGCCGGGTTTCAGACTTCAAGTCCGTCCGGGTCGAAAACTTCGCTTACGTCGAAAGATATTCTCACGTAATGCACCTTGTTAGTAATGTTCTCAGTCGATTAAAAAAAGGGAAAACGGCCGCGGACCTTTTGAAAGCCACGTTTCCCGCCGGAACCGTATCGGGGGCTCCGAAAATCCGTGCCATGCAAATCATTGATGAGCTTGAACCGGAGTCCCGGGGGCCCTACGCGGGGTGTCTCGGCTATTTGGGTTTTGACGGAAATATGGACATGTGTATTACGATCCGGACTCTCATGCTCGAAAGGAAAAAAATGTTCATTCACGCGGGGGGCGGTATCGTCAATGATTCTAACCCCGCGCGTGAATACGACGAGACAGTCAATAAATCGAAAGCCGTGTTGAAGGCGATCGAGGAAAGGACTCTCTTTTAATGTTGCTGGTCATCGATAATTACGACTCATTCACTTACAATCTCGTTCAATATCTGGGGGAGCTGGATGCCGATCCCCGCGTGTATCGAAATGACGAAATTACGATTTCCAAAATTCGCCGGCTTCGCCCGCGGCAGATTCTCGTTTCGCCGGGACCGTGTACCCCCAGGGAAGCCGGGATTTCCAATGACGTGATCCGTACTTTCAGCGGATTGATCCCGATCCTTGGCGTCTGTCTTGGACACCAGTGTATCGGGCACGTTTTTGGGGCAAAAATTGTTCGTGCGAAAAACATCATGCACGGCAAAACCTCAAAGATTTATCACGCCAAAGATCCGCTTTTTTCTGGAATGTCCAATCCCTTTGTTGCAACACGGTACCACTCACTCCTGGTCGAAAAGCTCACGATCCCGGACACGCTCAAAATCACGGCCTGGACTCGGGAAAAAGAGATCATGGGATTGCGCCACAGGACTCATCCAACTGTGGGAGTTCAATTTCATCCCGAATCGATTATGACAAAGGAAGGGATGTGTCTTTTGAAAAATTTTCTGAGTCTTTCCAAACAATGAAGAAGATCCGCCAATCCATTTACCACAAGTTTGACCGAATGTTACTTCGCCTCCTGGCAGGGAAGTCGTTGTCCCGTCTTGAATCCAGGAAAGCGTTTACGTTGCTTTTTTCGGAAAAAATTTCATTCGAAAAGGCAAAAAGTTTTTTGTTGTTGCTCAGCCGAAAAGGGGAGACCGCCCCCGAACTGCTTGGCTGTGTCCAAGCGCTTCAATTTCTTGAAAAAATTTCCCGCGACAACGTTCCCGGTTTGATGGATACCTGCGGCACAGGGGGAGATGGTCGTCACACGATCAATATTTCCACGTTGGTCGCGCTGGTGATTGCCGGGGCGGGCGGTAAAATCGCCAAACATGGTAATCGAGCCATTTCATCCAGATCCGGAAGTTCTGATCTCATGGAGGCCTTTGGCGTGAAATTGGCCGCCTCGCGAAAAAAAATGATTCGTGCCGCCCAACATTCCGGCCTGGGTTATTTTCATGCGCCATACCATCATCCTGTTTTTTCAAAAATGCAACCGCTTCGGAAGGCATTGAAACGGCCAACCATTCTCAATTTACTTGGTCCGCTTGTGAACCCCCTCCGACTGGATTATCAGCTTGTGGGAGTGAGCCAAAAACGTTTACTTCCACTTTATGCCGAGGTCCTTTCGAAATTGGGCCGCAAAAACGCCCTCGTCTGCCATAGTCAGGATGGTATGGATGAAATTTCAACGGCGGCTCCGACACATGCCGCCTGGGTCACACCAAACAAAGTTCGTATGGCCGTTATACGGCCCAATGCGCTGGGCCTTAAAACGGCTCGTTCGAAAGATCTTGTGGTGAGCTCGGTCCAGGAAAACAAGTGGCGCGCCAAAAATATTTTGACCGGTAAAGATCAAGGCCCGGCGCGAGATACTATCGTATTGAATGCCGCCTACGGTCTTTTGATTTGCCAAAAAGTCTCGACGGTTCAGGAGGGTGTCGCCCTTGCCCAAAAATCCATCGATACCGGAAGCGCGATTCGGGTTCTTCAACATCTCAAGAAATGGTCAACTTCCCATGGTTCTTAATGACATTGTGATACAGAGGAAAAAAGACGTTACGGAATTAAAAGAGAGAATGCCGCTGTCCCGGCTCCAGCGAATCATTGAAACCATGCCACGGCCTCCGGCCCGGTCGTTCATTAAGGCCATCACGACTTCCAAAAATCTGAACGTCATCGCCGAACTCAAAAAGGCATCTCCCTCACACGGTGTGATCCGCGAAGATTTTCAACCGTTACGAATTGCCAATCTTTATGAATACGCTGGCGCGTGCGCGATCTCCGTTCTCACCGAACCGCATTTCTTTAAAGGACGTCCCAGTTATTTAAAAACTGTACGCCAGGTCACGACGCTACCGCTTCTCCGAAAAGATTTTATTCTTGAAAAATACCAGCTTTATGAGACCGCAATCCTCGAGGCGGACGCCTTTTTGTTAATCGCCGCGATCCTTACGGAAGAAGAACTTAAAGAGTTGATTGATCTGGGCCGATCCCTCGGAATGGACGCCCTAGTTGAGGTGCACAACAATTCAGATCTGAAGAAGGCCGTAAACGCGGGCGCAAAAATGATCGGCATTAATAATCGAAACCTCAAGACACTTGAAATTGATCCGCTTCTTGCGACTCAATTCATTCCTAAAATTCCCAAGGGAACGGCCATTGTAGTCGAAAGCGGACTTGGCACGCATGAGGAACTCATGATGTATAAAAGTCTTGGAGCAAATGCCTTTCTTGTGGGGACAAGCCTCATAAAGTCTCCCGATATTGCCCTGGCGCTTCAACAACTTCTCGGAAAACAGGCGACCGGGAGCCTTTGATCCTTATGACACGAATTAAAATTTGCGGAAATACCAATCTTGAAAATGCCCGACTTGCGGTTGATCTTGGAGCGGATTATCTGGGTTTCATCTTTGCTCCCGCGAGTAAGCGGGCGATCACGGAAAGTCAGGCGCGCGATATCATCGACCACCTGGATGGATTCCAGAACACGGTCGGTGTTTTCGTCAATCAGCCTAAAAAAGACGTCGAAAAAATCGCGGGGACTCTTGGGCTGAAATATCTCCAGTTCCATGGAGATGAAACCGCGCTTTATTGCGAACATTTTATGAAGGAAGGCTATGAAGTCATCAAAACCTTTCACATCAAGGACGCCATGAGTCTAAAACGGATCGACGAATACAATGTCAGCGCGTTCCTTTTTGACACGTTTTCACCCTCGGAAAGAGGCGGGGGTGGAAAATCCTTTGACTGGAGCGTGATAGAAGATCGTCCTTATGTGCATGAAAAATTATTTCTTGCCGGCGGCTTGAGCGCCTCAAACGTGGCTGATGCCATCCGGACCGTCGAACCTTTCGCGGTGGACGTGGCAAGCGGAGTGGAAATATCGCCGGGAATTAAGGATGTTCAGCTTTTAAAAAAGTTTATCTCAGCGGTTCGAAAGGTAAAGTAATGGAAAAACTGGACTTTCTAAAGAAAATTCGTTCGCGTCTTTCAAACGTGGAAAAAGAAACCCTTTATCAAAAACTCCGGGAGGAGGTTCAAGACAGCCTGCTCTTTCGGCACGTTTGTCAAAGTCTGGAAGAGGGGATTTTGTTGTTGGACTTGCGAGGACACCTTACTTACGTGAACCCGCGCGCTGAAACCTGGCTCGGGATCTCTCCCGGCAAGAAAAGTGCCGCGCCGGTCTGGACCATTTTTGAAGATCGTCAGCTATCGGCTTTTTTGGAAAAAAACATTTCGGAAATCAGGCAAAAAACTGTCAGTAACCTTAAAATTATCACTCCCCGGGAAATGGAGTTTCGGGTGTCCCTGGAACCTTACGCGATAGGGGACAGGGAAGGTTTTCTTCTCATCCTGAGGGACACGACGCATCGCTCTGAACGGNNAGACGCGATGCTCCAGCGCATGGACAGTCTGATCCGTCTGGCCGGTGGTATTGCTCATGAGATCGGCAATCCCCTGAACGCGATCACCATTCACCTTGAACTTCTCAAAAAACGTCTGAAGGGTATTCCGGAAGCAAAGCGAACAGAACTGGAAACTTATCTGGTCAGCATTCAACAAGAAACAAAACGACTCGACAAAATTATCCGGAATTTTCTCAAAGCGACGCGCAAACCTCCGCTCCGGTTTCAAACGAATTCTCTGGATGAAATTCTTATGGATACTCTGAATTTTCTCAAGCCGGAGCTGACGGCCTCCAAGATACGGCTCAAATTCACGCATGATGACACGATCCCTCCTTTTCTGTTAGATCGGGAGCGACTTTACTACGCGTTTATGAATCTGGTCAAAAATGCGATGGAATCCATGCCGAGGGGAGGGGACTTGAAGATCGCTCTCATTCGTAAGGGAAACTGCGCGATCGTATCGATCCAGGATACCGGCTGTGGAATCCCGAAGGAAGATCTCCAGCATATTTTTGACATCTATTATACGACGAAGGAAGAAGGATCAGGACTGGGACTCATGATGGTTTACGACGCGATCACTGAGCACGGAGGACGCATCGAAGTAACGAGCAAGCTGAAAAAAGGAACCACATTCAGGATTTCTCTTCCAATTCGGGAACCCCGAAAACAACTCCCTGACTACGCGACATCTAACGGAGGCTACGTTTCTCATGCTTGAAAGCATTCTACTGGTCGAAGATGATTCAAACTCTAGGAAAGGACTCACCCAATTTTTGCAAGCCCTGGACTATGACGTGATGACCGCCGTCAACGGAAAAGAAGGATACGATATTTTTAAAGAGGAAAATCCCGATCTTGTGATCGCCGATATACGGATGCCTGAAATGGATGGAGTCACTTTGCTTGAGAAAATCCGGGACGAAAAACCTTCGGCCAAGGTTATTCTCCTAACGGCCTACGGGTCGGTCGAAGACGCTGTTAAAGCTATGAAAAAGGGCGCTTTTTACTATTTGACGAAACCGGTCAATCTGGAAGAGCTTGAATTTCTCGTCAAAAAAGCCTTTAGCAGTCATCAGTTAGAAGAGGAAAACAGGGAACTGCGGCGAGAACTTTTCAGTGAACGATTCCATGAGGGAATATTAATTGCCGAGTCGCTAAAGATGAAAGAGCTCCTTAAAACCGTCGATAAAATTGCCGCTTCGAACGCTTCAGTGCTTATTGAAGGTGAAAGCGGCACGGGAAAGGAGCTGATCGCGCGTCGGATCCATGAAATGAGTTCCCGTTCCCAACAGCCATTTGTGGCGGTTCATTGCGCGGCGCTCACGGAAACGCTTCTTGCCAGTGAGCTTTTTGGTCATGAAAAAGGCGCATTTACGGGCGCGATCGACCGGAAAAAAGGCCGGTTTGAACGCGCGCATCAGGGGAGTCTTTTTCTCGATGAAATCGGGGAAATTACGCGAGAGACCCAGGTTAAACTTCTTCGAGTCTTGCAGGAAGGGGAATTTGAACGCGTGGGGGGCACCAAAACCATCAAGGTCGATGTTCGGCTGATCGCGGCCACCAATAAAACCCTGATTGAGGAAGTGAAAAAGCAGAATTTTCGCGAGGATCTGTATTACCGGATTAACGTAATTTATCTTAAAGTGCCTCCGCTTCGTGAAAGGAAAGAGGATATTCCTCCATTGGTCCAGGCATTTCTTCGTCAATACGGGATGCAAAATTCAAGAAAAATAGGCGTCATTGACAAAGAAGCCATGGCGGCGCTTACCCGCTACGACTGGCCGGGGAATGTCCGGGA
>DCTJ01000040.1:7261-15860 GCA_002329545.1 Candidatus Omnitrophica bacterium UBA1443 | reverse complement strand
GCGGAAAAAGAAATGATTCGCGAAACCCTCAAGGAAACCCGTGGAAATAAATCGAAAGCGGCGGAAAAACTGGGGATTTCCCGACGGACTTTATACCGGAAAATAGAGGAATATCAGTTGGAGGTTTGAGCGTCGTTTTGAAAGTCATTTTCTCTTTGATTTGGGTCTGTCATTTCGGCACAATCGAACGTGTCAAAATGCTCCACATGAGAAGGGAAACGAATTAATAGATTTTTCAGCCGATCGCAACTCATTCAAATCACATAACTTGCGAAGCTTTAAGCTTTTATAAGTTGGCACGATAATTGCTTTTTTTAATCAAAAATGATGGATAAAGTCACTAACGGACTCAAACAAGGAGACAAAATATGTCGAAAATATTAGGAATTGATCTTGGAACAACAAACTCTTGCATGTCAATCATTGAGGGGACTGAGCCAAAGGTCATCTCAAACAAGGAAGGAAATCGCACGACCCCGTCCATTGTCGCTTTCACGAAGACCGGCGAGCGACTTGTGGGCCAAACCGCAAAACGTCAGTCCATTACCAATTCGGAAAATACCGTTTTCAGCGCCAAACGATTTATTGGGCGCCGTTTTGAAGAAGCCGGGAACGAAACACAGATGGTTTCGTTCAAGGTCAAGGCTGGCAAGCAAGGGGAGGCTGTTTTTGAAATTCCCCAAGAAAAGCGTGATTTTACGCCTCCCGAAATATCCGCGATGGTTCTTCAAAAACTCAAGGCCGATGCTGAAATGTATCTTGGGGAACCTGTGAAGCAGGCGGTCATCACTGTTCCCGCTTATTTCAATGATTCGCAGCGTCAGGCCACGAAAGACGCGGGCCAAATCGCGGGGCTTGAAGTTCTCCGCATTATTAACGAGCCCACGGCGGCCGCTCTTGCCTACGGCATGGATAAAAAGAAAGATGAGACTATTGCCGTTTATGACCTTGGCGGCGGGACGTTCGACATATCCATTCTGGAAATTGGTGAAGGTGTTTTTGAGGTGAAAGCAACCAACGGGGATACTCACCTTGGCGGTGACGATTTTGACCAGCGTGTCATCGAGTGGCTCATTGCCGAATTCAAAAAACAGGAGGGCATTGATCTCGCGAAAGACAAGATGGCCATTCAACGGCTTAAAGAAGCGGCTGAAAAAGCAAAATGCGAGCTTTCCACCGCCCAAAGCACTGAGATTAACCTTCCCTTTATTACCGCCGATAGTTCCGGGCCGAAGCATCTGCTTATGACGCTAAGCCGCTCGAAGCTCGAACAACTCGTGGCGGATCTCATCGAACGCACCATCGGTCCCTGCACGAAAGCGCTTAAAGATGCGGATGTGACCGCTGATGACATTGATGAAGTGATTATGGTGGGTGGTATGACACGAATGCCGGCTGTCGTTGAAAAAGTGAAGGAACTTTTCAAAAAAACGCCTCACCAGGGCGTCAACCCGGATGAAGTTGTTGCCTTGGGCGCCGCGATCCAGGGCGGGGTCCTGAAAGGAGACGTCAAGGACATCCTTCTTTTGGATGTCACGCCGCTTTCCCTGGGCATTGAAACTTTGGGCGGGGTGATGACTAAGTTGATTGAGCGTAACACGACCATTCCGACCAAAAAATCTGAGATTTTTTCGACCGCGGCGGATAACCAAACCGCTGTCACGGTGAAGGTCCTCCAGGGGGAACGAGAGATGGCTAACGATAACCGTCTCCTGGGCCTTTTTAACCTCGAGGGCATTCCTCCGGCGCCCCGGGGAGTTCCCCAGGTGGAAGTCACCTTTGACATCGACGCGAACGGGATTGTGAACGTTTCCGCGAAAGATCTGGGCTCCGGAAAAGAGCAAAAAATCCGCATTGAATCTTCTTCCGGTCTCGCCAAAGAAGAAGTCGAAAAACTGGTCAAGGAAGCCCAGTCGCACGCGGAAGAAGATAAAAAGAAACATGAGGTCATTTCAGCTCGTAATCAGCTGGATAACCTGATCTATGCGACCGAAAAGGCTCTGAAGGAGCATGGAGATAAGGTTTCCGAAGATGAAAAGAAAAAGGTCGAAGAAGCTCTCAAGGACGCCAAGACGGCGGTGACGGCTGATTCCAAGGAAACGATTGAGCAGGCATCGCAAAAACTCGCGACCGCGTCTCATACCATCGCGCAAAAAATGTATGAAGAAGCCGCGAAAAAAGCAAGTGCCGGGAAGGGAGCGCCGCAGGCTGACCCGGAGAAAAAAGAGGATGGCGTTGTCGATGCGGATTATGAGGTTGTTGACGAAAACGATAAAGACAAAAAGAAAGACAAGTAATCACTCCTTTTCGTCATTTAAGAAGGATACGGTCTTGACGCGCAAGGTGACGGTGCTGGGCGCGTTTTTCGCCCTTGCGATGAGCTGTTGCCATGGCGTCGAGGCCGCTCCTTCATTCCGTCTTCAATCCCCCCCAAAAGAATCTACCGCCCAAACCCCCTTTCACTACCGTCTTATCCTTGAATGGCCATCGGGGGAGGGGAGTTATGAAGTTGCCCCTGTCAGTCCCGTGCTGGAAAACCTTGAGCTTATCGAACAACGCCAGTCGCAAGAAACAGTGGGATCCCGTTTGACGGTAACGCTGGCTTTTACGTTTTCCGGTATTAAGAAAGGCCCCGCCCGTATCGGGCCTCTCCAAATTCCATATCGTCGGGAAGGGGAAACTGATTGGCAAATGATTCCCGTTCCCGCTCAGACGATCTCGATCCGCGCGCGATTTCCCTGGTCCATGTTTTTGCGTGTGGGCGGGCTGATCCTCACGGTTTCTCTTTGTCTTTATTTGGGCCGAAAAGCTTTTGTAGTTTCGCGAGCGGCAAAATTGGAAAAGAACCTCCAGCCGTATGATCCCAAACAGAGGGTCTACGCGAAATCGGAAGAGCATATTTTAACTTTTAAGGGGGAAACGCAACAGGAAACGCTCTCCCACTGGCTTCGTGCCGTCAAGGAGACGGTCATGACCTATTATGGCCTTCCCAACAAGCCGACAACCGAATCGGAAATCATTCAAGCTCTCGCTTCCCAAAAGCTGCGAGTTGAGGAAATGAACGAGATTACCCGTATTTTTCGTGAAACAGAATCCCTGAAATTTAACGGACAGCTCCTCACGACCCGTGAGATGGAAACCCTGCAAAAGACACTCTTGAAATATGTGCGGGGCAAGATTATCATTGAAAAATCAATGGTCTGAAAAGGATGCTCGGGGCAATGTTTGCCCCTCTCATCTGCTCGATTTTATCCCGCACTTTAAATTTTAAAAATAAGGAGAAGAACAATGGACGCGTCCATCCAGGAACTTAATAGTAAAATTCGAGAAACAAGCTCGATCATCAAGGACCTCACCCGGGAAATCGGCAAAGTCATCGTCGGCCAACAGTATCTGATTGACCGGCTTTTAATGGCGCTTTTGGCCGACGGCCACATTCTGATCGAGGGGGTTCCCGGTCTCGCGAAGACCTTGTCGGTCCGAACTCTTTCTCAGGCGATCGCGGCGCAGTTCCAGAGAATTCAGTTCACACCCGACTTGCTTCCGGCGGACGTTATCGGAACACTGGTCTATAATCCCAAGGATGGCAATTTTACGACCAAAAAAGGGCCTATCTTCACCAATATCGTCCTGGCGGATGAAATTAACCGCGCGCCCTCCAAGGTTCAAAGCGCTCTCCTTGAAGCTATGCAGGAACGCCAGGTTACCATCGGCAATGAAACATTTCCTCTTCCCGTTCCGTTTCTGGTTCTCGCGACTCAAAACCCGATCGAACAGGAGGGGACCTACCCGTTGCCGGAAGCGCAGGTTGACCGTTTTATGCTTAAACTCGTGGTGACTTATCCGACACAAAAAGAAGAGAAGGAAATCCTGCAACGGATGGCAAGTGGAAAATCGATCCAGATCCAGCCGGTGATCGACCTAAAAAAGATTATGGATCTGAGGCAGCTTATGCACCAGATTTATGTCGATGAAAAAGTCAAAGACTACATCCTCGACCTTGTTTTTGCGTCTCGTAATCCGGAGCAATACAATCTCGCGGATCTGAAACCGCTCATCTCTTACGGTGGATCGCCTCGTGCCAGCATCATGCTTACCCTGGCGGCCAAGGCGAACGCCTTCCTCCAGGGACGCGGTTATGTTACGCCGGACGACGTGAAACAAATCGGAATGGACGTTCTTCGCCATCGCGTGTTGCTGACTTATGAAGCGGAAGCGGAAGACTTGACCTCCGAGGATATCATTAGAAATATTTTTGACCAGGTGGAAGTGCCATAAGCAGGATTAAAACACGAAATTCTTGGTTTGAAATCCGATAAGCGCATTCTCAAACAGAAAGGTTTTGAGAAGTGATACCCGTTGAGCTTTTAAGAAAGATTCGGAAAATTGAAATTCACACCACCCGTCTGGTCAATGACCTTTTTGGGGGAGAATACGAGTCTGTTTTTAAGGGTCAGGGTATTGAATTCGCGGACGTCCGAGAATATGTTCCCGGGGATGACATCCGGACTATTGACTGGAACGTCACGGCGCGCTCTAATCAGGCTTTTGTGAAAAAGTTTGTGGAAACCCGGGAGCTGACGGTTATCTTCGCGGTCGACATGTCCGGATCTCAATACTACGGTTCTCAAGACAAACTGAAATCCGAAATTGCCGCCGAGATCACCGCGATCCTAGCTTTCTCCGCCGTCAAGAATAATGACAAGACCGGTCTCCTGATCTGCACCGATGAAGTGGAGAAATTCATTCCGGTTAAGAAAGGCCGTAATCACGCCCTTCGAGTGATTCGTGAAATTCTGGGTTATCAGCCCCGCAAACGGCAAACCCGTTTGTCACAAGCCCTTGAGTATCTCCACAAGGTTCTGACTCGAACCGCGGTAATTTTCCTGATTTCCGATTTCATCGATGAAGGTTATGAAAAGCCCCTCAAAATATTGAGTCGAAAACATGATGTCATCGCGGTACACATCCAGGATCCCCTCGAGCAAAAAATCCCCGCGGTGGGTCTTCTTAATCTTCAAAATCGCGAAACGGGAGAGACCGTGCTCATCGACACGAACTCCAAGGAATTCCAGGCTCGCTATCAAAACAATGCGCTCCTTAAGAAAAGGGCCATCGATAAGCTGTTCAAGCGATTGCATATTGACCAGATCAATATTCCGGCCAATACGTCTTATGTCGAGCCGCTGTTTAAATTTTTCAAAAGTCGGGGACGGTCATGAAACGCTTTGCTTTTTTTCTAGCACTGACTTTGCTTCTGGGGACCCCGCTCACTTCTAGCGCCGCGACCGAATCTGATCCCGTTCACGTCAAAGCCGAGATCGATAAAGCGTTTTTGACGATCGGGGATCTCGTGACGTATACCATAACGATCGAACACCATCCCGACACACAGATTCTTTCCTCAATTCCCGCGCCCAATGAAGAGTTTCTCGAAATTAAAAAGAGCGAGGATATTTATAAAAAGCGAAAAAAGGCAGTCCTTGAGGGCCGAAAATTTACCTTGGCGGCCTATCGCGTCGGCGAGTACATCCTGGATCCAGTCGTCATCCGTTATCGCAAGATGGGGGAGAGTGAGGAAAAGACGGTCCAGACCAATAAACTTTATCTTTATGTGCGGAGCGTCGCGGGGGATATTCCTCAAGAGGATATCCGGGACGTGAAAGATGTGGTCCCGTTTGTTTTTCGCTACTCCAAAATCATCATTTTTGTACTCGTGCTGGCCGGACTAGCGCTTGGCTACTGGGCCTACCGGCAGCTCCGAAAACGTTTCCTCTCCACGGAATCGTCCTCGGCGCCCCGTCTAACCCCCGAAGAGGAGGCTCTCCAAAATCTGGTTGAACTTTTTGAGTCTGACCTTCTCAGGAAAGGCCTGGTTAAAATTTATTATTTGAGGCTTTCCGAGATCCTGAAGGTCTATTTCGAGAGGCGTTATCAAATTCTGGCCGTTGAATCCACGACCGCTGAAATTCTTCGTGATCTTCCGGGCCGTTCCTTCACGCCAGAAATGGTCGAAAAAATTAAATACGTCCTGGAAATGGCGGATCTGGCAAAATTCGCCAAGGGGATTCCCACGGCCACGGAAGTACTTCAGATTAACCGGGATGCGGAGGCCATTGTCCGCTTCTACGTCCCTCCGCCGCCCGTCCCTGAAGAGGTGCCGCAATGATATTCCGTCATCCGGCTTTTTTTCTTCTGCTCCTGTTGATCCCGTTTATCTGGACTCTGGCAAAACGCCGTCAAAAACTCGAACTTCCGTTTTCAACTTTTTCCTGTCTCGAAAAACGTCCTTGGACCCTTCGGATGATGCTTTATAAAATGTTGCCTTGCCTGCGTGTCCTTGTGCTTGTCCTTCTCATAACCGCCATGGCAAGACCTTGTCATGTATCGAGTGACCGTGAATTCCAAACTCATGGGCTGGACATCATGATTTCCCTCGATCTTTCGGGATCCATGCTTGCTGAAGATTTTCAGCCTGAGAATCGAATCTATGTCGCCAAACAGGAGGCCGTCAAATTCATTCAGGGCCGGGAAAATGACCGTATTGGGCTTGTCGTCTTTGCGAAAAAGGCGTTTACGCAGTGTCCACTGACCCTGGACTACCGGATTTTGATTGAACTCCTGTCTGAACTCCGGGTGGGCATGATCGCGGACGGAACTGCCATTGGCATGGGGATCGCGACGGCGGTCAACCGCCTCCGTGACAGTGACGCCAAAAGCAAGGTCCTCATTCTTATCACGGATGGAGCGAACAACTCCGGAAACATCGATCCCATCACCGCCGCTGAGCTGGCGCGAACCTTCGATATCAAGATTTATACGATCGCCGTCGGAAGGGGAGGGCTGGTTCCGTTTCCGATCGACGATCCTCTATTTGGGAAACGGTATGTGCAGGCCAATGTTGAAATCGACGAAATGACTCTGAAGCGCATCGCGGACATCACCGGAGGTCTTTTCTTTCGCGCCCGGGATCCGCAATCTCTTTCCGAAATCTATGAAAAAATCAACCGTCTCGAAAAATCAGAAGTTAAAGTGAAGGAATATAAAAGCTACAAGGAACTCTTCCCGATATTTCTGGTTCCGGTGCTCCTGTTACTTTTGATTGATATCCTGTTCCGTCAAACGGTTCTCCTGAAGGTGCCAAAATGCAATTCCTGAAACCTGAAAACCTGGTTTGGCTCTGGCTGGTTCCGGGGATTTTTCTGATCTTTTGGTTCTCCCGAAAACTCTGGCGGAAACGGATGCGCCTGCTCATCCGCGAAAAANNGAATGGAGATTGCGATCATTCCTCATGGCTCTCACGGTTGGTTTTCTCGTCCTGGCGCTGGCACAGCCCCAATGGGGTGACGAAAAACGGAGTATCCAGAGAAAAGGGGTCGATCTGATCTTTATGGTGGACACATCGTTAAGCATGCTGGCCGAAGACATCAAGCCGAATCGTCTCGAAAAATCAAAATTCATGATTAAAACTTTCCTGGAGAAACTCGGTGGTGACCGGATCGGGATGATTACGTTTGCCGGCTCGGGATTTTTGCAAAGCCCGCTCACGCTCGACCATGCGGCGTTCCGGTTGTTTCTGGGCGCGGTTCAGGTCGGTTTTTTACCGGATCCAGGGACCTCGCTAAGCCAGGCCCTCCATCTTTCAATCATGGCTTTTCCGCAAAAAGATCTGAAATATAAAGCCATCATCCTTTTGACGGACGGGGAAGATCATGAGGGCGAGATTGAAAAATCACTTTCCGAAGCTAAAAAAGCGGGGGTTCGAATTTACACCATAGGATTGGGGAACCCGGAAGGGGAGCCAATTCCACTCAAAAACGAGAGGGGAGACCGAGCCGGATTCAAAAAAGATCGGCAGGGTCAAATGGTGCTGACCCGTTTAAACCAGCCTCTACTTGAAAAAATCGCGGCAGAAACTGGCGGTATTTATATGCCTGCCACCCCGGGAGAAAAGGAAATTGACCTGATCGTGCGTCACCTCAAGGGATGGGGCGAACAGCAATTTTCTGAAAAAGTGATTGTGGAAAAAGAAGAACAATTCCAGGTCTTTCTGGCCCTAGCCCTGTTTTTTCTGTTGTCTGAAATGCTGATTCGTCGACGATCGCGACGCCTCCCAGCGTTTATGGGATGTCTGGTCGCGTTTCTTCTGTTTTCCGCGTTCACAGTAACCTCGGAAGGCCTCGTTGAGAAAGGTAACGAAGATTTTAAGAATAAACGCTACCAGTCGGCTCTGGAGACCTATCGAAAAGTTCAGATCAAAAATCCTGATGCTCCCGAAGTCCTTTACAATATTGGAACAGTTCTTTACAAAACGGATGATTTCCGGCAATCCGCCCAGGAGCTCGAAAACACCTTGAATAAAACCGAGGATCCCGAATTGATGTCGAAGGTTCTTTATAATTACGGAAATGTCCAATACCGAATGGGTGATTTTGATAAGGCCATTGACGCTTACAAAAAAGTCCTTGAGATTAATCCCGACGATAAAGACGCGAAATACAATCTCGAATTTATTCAAAAGAAAAAGAATGACTCGGAGCAAAAACAGCAACAGCAGCAACAACAGCAACAACAGCAGCAACAGCAGCAACAACAACAG
>DCTJ01000040.1:0-7198 GCA_002329545.1 Candidatus Omnitrophica bacterium UBA1443 | reverse complement strand
CAACAACAGCAACAACAGCAGGAGCAAGAAAAGTCAAAACAAGATCCTCAAAAACAGGACGGTCAACCTCAAAGGCAGCCACTGCAGGGGCAAATGACTAAAGAAGACGCTATTAATCTTCTGGACAGCTTAAAAGAATCCGAAAAAGAACTCCAGGACCTGCGCCGGCCACCAATCCCGGCGAATCCAGTGCAAATTGAAAAGGATTGGTAATAGATTTATCGTGAAATGGTGTCTTGGATTTATAAAATGTAAAAATGACCTATTTCCCACTTAAGGAGACGCGACAATGACTTCATTATCGTTAAGAGAACAGATCGAAAAAGACGTAATATGCGCCATGAAGGCCAAAGACGCGGTTCGAGTATCGACGCTCCGGATGCTAAAAAGCGCTATCGGCAACTACCTGATTACGGCGCGGAAAGAAAAGGCTGAGGATGCGGAACTGCGGGCCATTATCGTTAAACAGGCCAAACAGCGCCGGGAAAGCGTGGAAAGCTACGAGCAAGCGGGCCGGACGGATCTTGCCGAAAAGGAAAAGGCTGAACTGCTCATTCTCGAATCGTATTTGCCAAAACAGCTGAGCGACGAAGAACTTCGAGCTGAAATCAAGAAGGCGATGCAAATCTCCGGCGCTCAAAATCCCTCCGACATCGGGAAACTCATGAAAACACTCATGCCTCTTATCCAGGGAAAAGCGGACGGAAAAAGAGTTCAAGCCGCGGTCAAAGACCTCCTTAAGTAGAAGCCACCCGCATATCAGCGTCAGCCCTCGCCCTAGGGGTTAGTTAACATAAGATACATTATAAGACGTATAATTTCCTGAGAAAGCGGCCCTCGCCTGTATGATTAGATAGCCTCAGTGGTAACGGAATTTTAGCGGATACAGTAAAAACATACGTGATAGGAGCTATTTCGCAGGATGCTTTTCACGTGTTAGGCGGCGCGGGCGACGGCGGCACGGGCCTGATATTCCGTGAGGAAATCAGCCAGAGTTTTCTTAAGATCACCAGCGTCATAGAAACGGAACCGGATTCCGTTGACGATTTCATCCCTTTCGGGCAAGCGGTAGTGTTCCCGCAGAATTTCGAGTGACGAGGCCATCAATTCGGCCACGAGGACAACGGTCGAATCCCGCCGGTCATGTTCACCATACCGGAGAATAGGATATACCTTCAACAGCTCCGCCAACTTCCTGGCATCCTGCGGTTTTCCGGCCAGAGATCCGAGAAACTCCTCCGACATCAAGATAGTCGTGTGGTTGGCGCTGGATCGTTTCAGTTCGGCCTCGAGAGCGCCAAGTCCCGCGACGGCCGTAAGCCCCATGCCTTCAAAGGCTTCTGGTATATCATCACCTAAATGGATCACCTTCGGATTGAGCCTGGAGAGGATCGTTTCGATACCGTCATGGACGTTTCGGCCGCCCTCAAGGATTTGGATGGCAATATCCTTGAGGAGCTTACGGTTCATAACTTCAGACGACATCTCCCCTCTCGCCATCCGGAGTAGCGCCCGCATTCTCGAAATGGTCAACTCGAAACCACCCGCGTCAAGCGCTTCAAGGGCATCCGCCGTGATCTCGTAGGCCGCAAGCTCATCCTTCCCTTCCGCGTGCGCGACCTCGTGGATCAGGATGCTCACCGCGTAATGAAGCAGTTTCGTGTCATCAGGACGCTCTAGCAGTACATCGCTCAGCACCACTTCAGTTTTGCCTTCTTTGGTTATTCTTTGATATCCGATATTTCCTTTGAGGTTGGGATCTGAAACAGGTGACGCTGTCCGGATAGAAATATCCCGTATCGTTTCCGGCCGAACAGGCCCGCCCAAGATCCCGTTGACTTCAAGCGTCATATTCCGAAGTCCCGTCAGGGACTCAGGTTCCTCAACAAACGAAGGTCCTTTTTCCATCTCCACCGATCCGCGAAGCTCCGAGCGCAACTCGGGCAATTCTGCACGAAACGTCGCGAGATATTGATTGCTAAATTCGTTTTCGTTCTTCGATTTCAGGATCATGTCGGCCGATTTCTCCAAAATCTCCTTTTGCAGTTTCTCTATTTCTAATGGGAGTCGAATCTCGTCCAAAAACTGCATGGTGAATTGCGGATAAAGCGGATCTTTAAGATTTTTCAGGATCTTTTTGAGATACAAAGGCAGGTATTCTTCTTTGACTTTCGCAATATGGCGGTCAACCAAAAACTTCTTTTCCGCCTTCCACGCTTCCGGATCCTTGATCCCTGAAGCCTCTTTCCATTTTTTCGAAACATAAATTTCACGCAAAAACGAATGGATTTCCGCGATCAGCAATCCCTTCTTCTTTTGAATGAAATCTTCCCGCCCCCCAAAACCATACNNCCCGTCATAATCAAAAGAATACAGGTTATCAAGATCATGACCCTCTTCGTGGATTGCCGTTTCCTCGGCATAACCCTCCGTCACAAATGTATAGCGCAGATACTGCTGAGGTCGTCCGAACGGCGTGCTCACGCCAGAGAGTTTTTGTCCCTGTAAGAAATCCTCGGGAAGATAATCCGGATCCAGTACGATTTTACCACCCACACCGGTTTTATTCGGTTCAAATCGCGCGTGCATCAGAGTTTCCTCATCGAGGCCATATTTCGAGATCGGATGATCCAGTGTATCGTCGAGATTGCTGAGGATCCATTGCGCCGCTTCCCGCTTCTTCGCTTCACTCCAAGCATTCAACCGTTTCAAAATCTTGTCCGCTTTGGCATGTTGTGCCCTGGCAATCGAGTTGCGAAGTCCCATCAGTTTTTCATGAGCTGCCGCTATTCCAAGCTTATTTTCCAAAATTTCCCGTAACGCAAGCATCAACGTGCTCTCATAATCCTTCCTGTTCCCGGCCGCCTCAAGCGCGTCCAAATCCTTTTGGGCGGCTTCAGACAAAACAGGTGACATTATTTGCCGTACATTCTGCCAGTCCGAAAGGCCATCCACCAATTCGTTTTCGATTTTTTCGAAAAACTCCGCAACCTTCTCCGGCGTTGAGACTTCCTGAGCTTCGGAAAGCACCAATTCCTTCTGTTTTAACAAGTACGGCTTCGAGTGTTTTTCAGATAAATATTTACGGACACCGGGATTTCGTTTTGCCAGTTCCGTTGTATCCTGACCAGCCTGAATTGCCTTATCGGTCAGTGAACGCCCGTCCCGGTCAGGAAAAACATCCTTGAACTGAGCCAAGGCTACATCCGCTTCTTCGGCGGGCAGAGCCTTTCGCAAATATGCATCAAAGGCTTCCATGAGGAGCTGATGGTATGCTTCTTCCGCAATCGCGCGTTCTTTCACGGATCCGGTTTGCATCCATGTCTTATAATTTTTGAGAGCCTCGGCCCATTCTTTTGTAAGGATGTCGCTGAAAACAAGCTCATCTTCAATTGCGCCCCACACGTTGCGATTTTCCGCGGAGCTCATGGCCTTAATCGCCAAAATATCTTCGACCGAGGCTCGGGCGTCGTCGGACGAAACAGTTTTGTCCTGCAACTCCGGCAAAGACGGTGTCAGACTGACGCCTGTCCCTTCATATTTTTCCATAGCGGCAAGCGCGTTCAGCGCTGTCCGGTCATAATGAACCCGATCCCAAAGCTCGGATCGCAACTTCTCACCTTTTAAGGCGACACCATTTTCACCTTTCGCAAATGCCCTGATCCCCCGGATTAAATTCTGAAGAATCTCCAAGGCATTTTCCGGCTGTTCCGCTCCCTTCAGCGCATAAATTGCGCGGCGCGTGTTTTCCACAAACTTTTCGAAATTCCGGGTTCGGAGCATGGTCGGTATGACAAGCATTGCAATGTGAACCGACATGTAAAGAGAAAATCCTGTCAGCACTACCACGGTTCCAACCCCCAGCAACAGCATGATTCCTGATATAGCAATGGAAACGCCCAAAACAAACGGTGAATGTCCGCTCCAGAACAACCTCCAATATTTTGAAAAGTTTTTCCCGAAGCCTGTAACCGGCGGCTCCGTATTAAAATAGGAGAGTATTTTCTCAACTTCGGGATTATAACGGTGATCCCGATACAGATAGGAGACTGTCATGGCCCTGGTTTCATCCGATCCGCGANNGATTCCTTCCAGCTCTTTCCAGTTGTGGCTGTCAACCAGTTCTTTTGTCTTTTGTCGGTAATGGGATTCTCCGATCGCGAGATGGGTACCAGCAAGATTTTCCAACACAGGATTGATCGCGGGCAACCAACCTGTAAACAAACTAACCTGGGTTCGTATAGTCTCAGGTGCCGCTGTCAACACAGGATCTAGGAGCCGCCTGCTCAGGGACTGCTGATGGCGCTGTCCAAAGAGAACCTCCCTCGATATTTTTACGACCGAGACTAGAATCTCCGAGGCATCCGGCTCTTCGTAGAATCGCGACAAAAATTCACGGGCACGGCTCGCCTGTTCATTTTCTGAGTCGGCCCGTTTTTTCAGTTCATACAACATCCAAAGCTGTTCTTTCGCAGTCGCGTCTCGCAAGATGTCCATAAACGATTTAAATCCAGTTGCCTCGTCCGCCAGGAGATCGTCCATCTGTTTTCTAATCCTCGGCCAATCCAGATTCAAAACCCCTTGTGAACTATCGAGGTTCATCATGACATCGTCAGATTTCGGAACGTATGGATTTTTTTCAAGCTGAGCAACCATAGCGTCAGCTTTCTTCAAAATAATCGCCAGTTGTTTTACTTGTTTTTCTGCTTTCTCAAGCTCGTTACGAGCCGTCTTGAGCTCAGAATTTGCATCATCCCTGCGCTTCTGCGCGACGTTGACACGTTCTTGCGCGGCAACAAATTCTTTACCAGGCTGACTCTTCCCTGCCACCCCGGACCAAGCTTCTTTGAATGCGGTTCTTGCCCTCTTAAGATCTGCTTCGGCTTGAGTTGCAAGGGACAACTTAGTTTTGACAATTTGGCGTGCCTGTTCCACAGCTTCTTGCGCTCGCGCAAAATCTTTTTCCGTCTGCTCCCTAGAACTGTCAACGAAAACACCCACATTTTGCTTGATAAGGGCGATATCTTCAGGGCCGAAGAAATGAAACTGGATCAGATCCTGGACCGTGGTAATCTTCCCAAGCACCCCCATGATTTCAGGGCGAGTCAGACCAATCTGTTCCATGTGAAAAACCGATGTAAAAGCCAGTCTTGCGAGTCGCAAACCGCGTTCATCATTCCCGAATCGATTCGCATATTGAGACATTTTTTCATTCAAAATACGTTCGACATTGTAGAAACCAAACCCGTATTCGTAGGACGACGTGATGTATTGCAAGAAAAAGTTATAAACTTCTTCGAGACCAATCACATGCGGTAAATCCGTATCAAGTTTCTGATCACGAAGGTGTTTTCTCACGGGAGAATTGAAGTGGGAAAGCTCGTGGATGGACGAACCAAGATCCCAACGCTCCGTAATCGCTGTGAACCCGGCTACCGCGAACGGACTTTCGGTCTTGATATCTCCCTTATTGAAATTGGTTGAACGAATGGCTTGTGCGCCTTCCCGATCTTCCCAAGAACTGCGCCCTTTCACCCCGACAAAATCCCAGTATCGGCCGACATCTTTTGCGCCTTCGGTTGTAAAAACGACTTTGATGTTCATAAAATTTGGAGCGTGATGTGTTTCAAGCCAGCGCTCATTCGCCGCAATCCTCTGTTTGCGTTCGGCTTCAGATTCCTCAAGACGTCGCGACGCTTCCGGAAACCCGCCGGAGACGGCGGGATTGTAAGCAATTTCCGCCGTTGTACCGGCCTCAATGCTGAGCTGACCATAATGCAAATTCTTTTTGATCACCTGGATAAGCCCTTTTCGATCCCGGTTGCTTTTTTCGATCCGTGAGGCGCCATGATTGGCAAGAATCGCATCCGCCAGATCTGTCGCCANNGAATTTTGATCTTCTCGACGATTTGTTTGGCCCCTTGAAGTTTGAGAATAAGTTCTTGCCGTTCATCCACAAGTTTTTTGATCTGGCGAACCGCGTCAGCTTCTATTTCATCCTGCTCATAGGGCTCGGGTTTTTCAAGAAGGGAGATCACTTCGGATGTAATGTTGGGACTGCCAAGTAACGCGGCACGCGCGCCCGCGATGTCCTGCCATCTCGCAGCTTCACTCGTTGTGTCGCGAAGGACGGACTGGATCTCCTCCCGGATTCCTTTTCTGAATTCAGACTCACGCTTCCAGGCTGAAGCAAAAATTCCCGTTTCCACCGCGCCCTGCCCTAATATCCGGGCCCCGAGGTAGCAGATCCAAATCACGCCTGCCGCTATTCCAAAATACAGGAAAGATCCTCCGAGCAGGATTGAGGAAACCGCGCCTCCCGCGACCCACAGAGAAGAACTGGGCCCTTTGAAAAACATTTTTCCAGGATGGCGCAGATTTTGGAGTAACTCCATCGGTTGCCAGAAGACAAAAATGAGCGCCGTACCGACAAAAGGAAGCGTTGCTGGAAAAGCAACGGCCAAAGCAACCGTCCCTGCACCGATCGTAGCAAAAAACACCTGTCGCAGACCGNNCCGGTGCCCGCGGTAGTTTCAGCGATGAATGTCCGGATCGCCGTCGCGAGGTTGCGCCGATTCTCAGCGACCCCAAGATTTGAAATGACCGAGCGGTCTTTGGCCCAGAATTGTCTGCTCGTAACGCTCTGGCGCGCGAGCGCCGCCTGATCCTTGACTTCGCGGGCATTAGCCATGATCAGGGCCAGAACATCCATCACGGCGTATTTAATTCGCTCGAACAAGAACCCGTATTGTTTGATGACGATACCGTTTTTCTGATCAGGAGACCTCGCGATACCGGTTCGTGAAAAGTGACCGGATCTCATACCCTGATACGCCAACATCTTGTTTTCGGTGACGCTAATATCATTTGAAGCACAGAAATAAACTTCCGAATTCTTTCCGACTCGGAGGCTCCCCTCACGCTCGGCACGGCGAACAAACATGACGCGCTCATCCCTGTCAACGCGAACCGGTGACATGACCGTATCGGAAACACGCGCCCCATCTTGAATCTGGATGTCCCCGCGCCAGTGGACGCGTTCCAGCCACGCGCCATTCCCGATCGAACCCCCATCCTTCGTCGCGATAAGTTCGCCCGAAATTAGCACAAACGGCCCCATCTTTTCAAAACTGCCGGTTTTTTCCTCGGCTTCTTTTTTCATCCTGATGATACTTCCTACCTTTTCATTCGCAATCCT
>DCTJ01000057.1:18974-19292 GCA_002329545.1 Candidatus Omnitrophica bacterium UBA1443 | reverse complement strand
CGGCTTGAAACGGTTGGCGAGAAATTCGATCCCAATTGCCATGACGCCGTGGCGCATGTCACAGGGGACGGTGACGAGGATGTGGTTGTTGATGAGATTGAGGCGGGATACATGATTCATGACCGGTTACTCAGGGCCGCCAAAGTCAGAGTGCGGACCGCTCCTTCCCAAGAAAAACAGGACGAAATCACCTAAAAATCAGGGGGACGATTTACGGACAACGCTCCACGATCTGTATTTTACGCGTTGTCCTTTTTCGTTTCTCGTTACTCCAGATTAAATGATGAAGAAACGCGATTATTATGAAGTGTTGGGCGT
>DCTJ01000057.1:8427-18957 GCA_002329545.1 Candidatus Omnitrophica bacterium UBA1443 | reverse complement strand
CAACAAAGAGGCTGAAGAAAAATTTAAGGAAGCCGCCGAGGCTTATGCCGTCCTGAGTGATCCGGAAAAGCGTTCCCGCTACGACCAGTTTGGTCACAGTCTGGGAGGCCAGGGATTTTCAGGATTTGAAGGTTTTCAGGATGCCTTCGGTGGATTTAGCGATATTTTTGGTGACCTTTTTGAGGGTTTTTTGGGAGGGGGTGGCCGGCGTTCCGGAGGCCGGGGGCGACGAGGGGCTGACCTTGAATATGCCGTTGAAATCAGTTTGGAAGAAGTTTTGGACGGAAAGACCATGGAGATTGAGGTCCCACGCCGGGAAACATGCGCCGAATGCCAGGGGAGCGGCGCGGAAAAAGGTTCCAAGAAGAAGGTTTGTGAAAGTTGTGGAGGAAGGGGCGAAGTCCGAATTAGCCAGGGGTTTTTCACCATGCGCCAGACTTGCCCACGGTGCGGCGGAGAGGGTGAGTTGATCGAAAAACGTTGTCCAGAGTGTAAGGGGGAGGGCCGCGTCAAAAAGGTGCGAAAATTGCAGGTTAAAATTCCTCCGGGGGTTGAGGACGGATCCAGGCTCCGGATGACGGGGGAAGGCGAGGCCGGTCAGGGAGGTGGTCCCCGCGGGGATTTTTACATTCATGTGAGGGTGAAGAAAGACAAAAGATTTGAGCGCCGGGGGCAGGATCTCTACGCGGAGGATCTGATCCCCTACACGGTCGCTGTCCTTGGAGGAAGAGTGGAGATTGCGACCCTAACCGGAATGACTGAAATAAAAATTGATTCGGGGACTCCGTCCGGAAAAATTCTCAAAATCAAAAACGAGGGAGTTCCCGCGTTCGGGGTTCCGGATCGGCGCGGAGATCTTTACGTCCGTGCCCAGGTCGAGGTTCCGGTTAAGCCGTCCAGGCAGGAACGGGAGTTAATAGAAAAGCTCGCGGCTGAAAGAGGAGATCCGGTGGCCGTTAAAAAGGGTTTTTTCTAATCATAACCTCACATTTCGGGGGCGACCCTAAGGTGGAACTGTGGAGTATTTTGACTATCATTATAGAGTGATTTATGCGGATACCGATCGGATGGGCGTGACTTATTACGGTCACTACTTCCGGTTTTTTGAAGCGTGGCGTAATGAGTATTTTCGCGCGCTTGGTTTGCCGTATACCGAATGCGAAAAAAAAGGCGTCTTTCTTCCTGTGGGCGAGGCGCATGCCAAGTACATCGCGCCCTCCACGTATGATGACGAATTGATCGTCCGCACCAGCGTAAGCCGTTTGGGTGCCAGCACGATTAACTTCCAGTATCAGGTGATTAAAAAAGATACGGGGAAGGTGATTACGACCGGAGACACATTGCACGTTTTTGTGGATAAGACTTTGCGTCCTTGCCGAATTCCGGATGAAATCAGGAGCAAGGTGACGGTGCACACTTTGTTGCGTAAAAAGACGTGAATGCGTGGTTTCGGACAGGCCGATGGTTCGTATCTCTGCTGAAATTTTGACGTTGAGTGTGCGCCATGAAAAGGGGGGAATGACATGAGGGACAACATCAGGGTCTCAGTGCTTGGGGATGGTGGCTGGGGAACGGCGCTTGCGCTCGTGAACACGAGGCGCGGGAATAAGGTTTGCCTTTGGTCCGTTTCCCCCGCGTACGCTAGGTATCTTGATGAAAAACGGGAAAACAGCAAGTTTCTCCCCGGTATCAAACTTCCCAAAACGCTTCACATCACGTCGAATCTTGACGAAGCGGTCGCGACGGCCGACGTTATTGTTTTAGCGATACCGACCCGGCATCTTCGGAGTGTCCTCATTCGCCTTAAAAAGTTGCCGTACCAGGGGAAAATTTTTGTCAGCGCCACGAAAGGGATCGAAAATAAAACATGTCTCCGTCCTTCTGAAGTTGTATATCATGTCCTGGGGCGAAGCGTTCGACTGGTTGTCCTTTCCGGGCCATCACACGCCGAAGAGGTCGCCCGAAAAATTCCGACGTTGATGGTGGCGGCCTCCAAAGATTCCAAAGCGGCGGAGTTTGTCCAGGAGTATTTCCGAGATCCTCAGTTTCGTGTTTATGTCCAAAGCGACGTTGTTGGCGTCGAGCTTGGAGGGGCCCTGAAGAATGTGATCGCGATCGCGGCGGGGGTTTGTGACGGCCTTAAATTCGGGGATAACACCAAGGCCGGTCTTATGACCCGCGGAATTTATGAAATGGTCCGGCTCGGAGTGAAGTTGGGCGCGAATCCGGGAACCTTTTTTGGACTTTCCGGGATCGGGGATCTTATCACCACGTGTTCATCCCGTCATGGCCGGAACCTTTATGTCGGCCGCGAGCTGGGAAAAGGGCGAACGATGAAGGCGATTTTGGGTAAAATGGCGATGGTGGCCGAAGGCGTGGGGACGGCGCTCAGCGTGCGTCAGCTTTCGGGGAAATACCCCGATCTTCAGCTTCCGATCATGGACGAGGTCTACAAAATGCTTTTCAAGAATAAATCACCGAGAGACGCCGTTTCGACGCTTTTGTCACGAACGCCCTACGATGAGTGGAAGGCATTCAATCTGTCATACTTCAAGTCGAAATAAAAAAAGCCCCGATTCTCGTTGCGAGAAATCGGGGCTGAATTTCTGACCGATTCCAGTCTTGCTTAAAATCCCGCAGAACCCATCGCGATCGAGGGGGATTCGACTGCCTGCCCCTTGTCACCAAACGCCCTCGGGAAAATGTCGTCCCATTTCAGGGTCATGCTGATCGTAAAGGCTTGGGAGTAAGAAGAGTACCGGCCATCAATGGAAGAATTGATGAGCGACTCGTGTTCCGCGATGCTATTGTTGATCCGGCGCTTGAAATAAAACGAATTGTAATAGGCAACATCGGTCACAAGGTATTTGCTGAGTTTGTAGCTGAGACCGACCGAAAGCACCAGATGATTCGCGTCCGGTATGCTGGGGGTAAAATGGGTTTTCGGGACCGGCGTCCAGTAGAACCAGCTTCCAGCGCGAAGGGTCAGTTTGTCCGTGAGTTGATGACTCGCGCCGAGCTGTAGCCCGTATCCGTCCCGCCAGTCTTTGTCCGCCATGCGGATATTCTCAAGAATGATGTCATCCATGGCGTTTCCTGATGAGTCGGGGACGAAATACAGCCGTTTCATGGTGGCCCACCGGGTCCAAATGAAATCGACCTCATAGTGGGTTTTGGGCGTAGGTTGATAGGCGTAGGCCCAGGTCATGCTCATCGGAAGGTTCATCTTTGTGTGTACGCCTGTTTCAAAATTATGAAGGCCGAGACCACCGAGAAATGGTGGGATATTGGAGTTTTCGACCTTGAGGCGACCTTTCAGATTGACCGTCACGGGGCTCCGGAAATAATAACCGACACGGTGTTTCTCGTTGAATTTATAGAGTGTTCCAAGTTGCCATCCCCAGCGATTGCCGGACGTGTTGATTCGCACCTGGCCGTCGGGTGTATTTATGCCCACCAGCGTGGTGATTAGATTGTTGGGGTAGCCCTGGATTCCACCAAAATCATAAATTCGATACCATACCGGGCCGCCGCCTATGGAGAGTTTGTCCGTAAATTTATAGGCGACGGTTGGTTTCAGGGTAAACATTTTGAGGTAATTTCGCCAGCCCGTGTAATGAACGGCGGGGTCATTGGAGTTGTATTTGTTCATGAGCCCGAAGGGGGAATCACTCCCGATACCAAAGGCGAGCCGATCACAAAAGATTCTTCCGGGATTAATGGTGAGATAACCCGTAGGAACGAATGCGAGAGTGCCGGAGCTTCGGGTTGAGCCGGTCGTATCATTGTCCTTAAAAGTCATCAGGCTGATAAAGTTCGCGTTGCTCTGAAACTGTATCCCGGGAAGGTCGACGATACCGGCCGGATTATAAGAAATGGCGGCTGGTTCGTCGGGCGTTGCCGTGACGGCGCCTCCGGAGCCGAGTTGTTTGGCGCTGAAAGACGCGTTTTCAAGGCCTCCCGATCCGACCGCCCAAGCGGACGAAAAGGGCAGGATTGCCAGGCTCAACATGACGATGACGGCGAGAAATTTCTTCATTGCGGAACTCCCCTGGTAAATGAGATGGTTAGCCGATACAAAAGCCCCTACGCGAACCTGACTTATTTATCGGATTATAGATAATTTCCTTCACGGCAAAAAGCAAAAATATTACACCGTGGCGATAAATATGATAGTTATAGTTATATAATACTATTTTGAAGGTTTCATTGACTTGTAAATCAAGTAATTGCCAGTTATATTTATCTTAGAAATAGGAGATTGAACTCGATGTCTTCGGATGAATTGGAAGTCCGGCTTTTGAATATCAAGGACAATAAACTCGCAACGGAGGTTCGTCGATTTCTTCTAAACCTATTTCTTCANNATTGACGGTCAGCCTCCTGTCCATATACAAAACTACATCAATGAGATCTTCGATATCCTCGAGACTTAACAACGGGCCGGAAAAGTAGTTCCCTCACGACTCAAGTGGCTCCTCGCTAGATCCTTCCTCAACCTAAAAGTTCGTTTATTAGTAGATAAGTATCTATTTTTAAAGTTTTTTTAAAAAAATAATCATGTTTTGTCTACCGATCCTTTCCGTAGCAGGCTATCTTGTAGCTCGTCCAATGGTTTCATCCGGGCCATGAGACATTTCAAAATGAGAAGGAGAGGTTGGCGATGGAAGAAGGACAAGAAGGGACGTCCAAGGGGAACGCAGAGGTTCAAGATTCATTCAAAATACTGATCCGGCATGCGCGGCAAAAGATAAGCTGGAAAAAATCTGAGAAAGGGCCGCGCGTTTCCAGGAAGATTAAACGCATGTCGGAAATTTCCAAGCTTCCCGCGCCTTTTACGATGACCCAACGAGACGGAAAAATATTTTTGCGAAGTGTCGCTTTGCTGACGGTGTTTTTCTTTAGCTGGAATCAACTGGGGTTTTCGGACGGGACGATTCTTCTGGATTACGATGCTCCGTTTCAAAGTTATGTACCATCAACTGGCGGGGAAAATTCGGATTCAGTTTCTGATGGCTCGCTTCCGGACCGGCGATTCAATGAAGATTTTGGCGCGGATAGTTTGAGCTTCATTTCAGGAAATTCGCCGCTTTCAGCTCCTGATTCTAGCAAGACGGATGAGGCCACCCAGGATACCGGCGCCCGGTCCTCTGAGGCCCCTCAGGTCATGGCGGCCAGGGTTGACGAATGGACGCTTGTGCGCCGGGATGTTTCTCTTGAACTTCGCGAGGTGAGCACGAATACGGTTGAGGCGGTCAGTAGGCGTTACGGCCGCGACGCGTACGGCAATCCGGTCTATCAGACAAGTTACGGTTATCGGGGCGGTCTGTTCATGCAAAAAACCGGAACGACTTCGGTCCAGAACACTTTTCGAGGTTTTATGGAAGTGGATCTTTCGGCTTTGTACGCGGGAGGTATTGATCCGGAGCAAATCTCGCGAGTGGAACTTGTGTTTGACGCCATTTCGTCACAATCCGGTTCTTATTCTTTTTCAATTTATGACATGACCGCGAATGAAGACGGCCTTTTTCCGGCGGGTGGTACTTCGGCCGAAAATCATTACAGTGGAACTTCCTCTCCGGTTCAAAGCGTCAAAAAGAAAACATTCACGAGAAACGTCTCTCAGCGGAACACGGTTGACGTTACGGAATCGGTGCTTCGTGATCTGCGTGGCGGGAAAATGTGGACGGGATTTTTCGCCACTCCCGACTCCGCGATGTCCAAGATCCAGCTTTCCAATGTCCGTCTCAAAGTCACGTATGAGAAACTGGTCCCGCCCGTGACGGGCACGATCGCGATTAATGCGGGCGCCGATTACACTTTGTCTCCCACGGTGAATCTGGATCTCTTCGCGACAGATAATGGAAGCGGGATGGGGGTTGGCGGGATGAGTTTTTCAAATGACAACATCAACTGGACCTCAATCACCCCCTACGCGAAATCCCAAACCTATGAACTGCCTTCCGGAGACGGGGAGAAGATGGTTTATGTTCGTTACTATGATGAAGCCGGCAATGTAAGTGAGATATATTCCGCCTCAATTATTTTAGACACGAGACGCCCGAAGGGGTCGATAGCGGTGAACGGTGGAACGGGGTGCGTCAATAAGACCAGTGTCACGCTGAATCTTTCCGCGCAGGATGAAGGTTCGGGAGTTTGGAAGATGTGTTTTTCCTCTAACGGTATGACTTGGACGGAGGCGGAAGATTACGCGCCGACGAAGGAGTGGACCTTTTCGGCTGGAGACGGCTACAAGAAGGTGTACGTAAAATACCAGGACAAATCAGGCCGGTGGTCAATCGCGTCCTGGGTCAGAGTGAGGCTAGACACCCAGATCCCGACGGGCAGTGTCAATATAAACGCGGGCGTGATGTATGCCTCGTCATCCAAAGTGAAACTGCATTTTAAGGGATCAGATAAGGGGAGCGGGATGTCGGGGGTGAGTTTGTCTTTCGACGGAACGAACTGGGAGGCTCCAATTCGTTTTACATCCTCCACGTACGTGGTCCTGCCTGATGGGGATGGAGTGAAGACGGTTTACGCGAAGTTTTATGACAAGGCGGGGAACGTAAGCCCTGTTTATTCAGATTCGATTATTCTGGATACGCTTCCGCCGACCGGGACCGTGAAAGTGAACGGGGGCGTCCAATTTATTAATCAGCCGACCGTTACTTTAAATCTCAACGCGGTGGACGAGGGCTCGGGTCTCAGCAAAATAAGTTTTTCAAACGATGGGATAACCTGGGTGATGGAGGCGAGCTATTCGGAGACGAAGAGATGGACCTTTTCGTCCGGGGACGGCGTCAAGAAAGTGTACGTAAAATTTCAGGACAATAGAGGCCGGTGGTCGCCGGTTACATCGGTGACAGTGACCCTGGATACGGTCGCTCCGTCGGGTTCGATGACGATTAATGGCGGCGCGGCGTACACGAACAGTCGTGAGGTGATGCTGAACTTGTCGGGAACGGATAACGTGTCAGGGATTGCCGGGATGAGTTTTTCGACGGGTGACCAGCGTTGGACGCCTCCGGAGGCCTTTACCGCTTCCCGGGCTTTTACTCTTCCGGATGGTGATGGTAACAAGACGATTTTTGTGAGGTTTTACGATAAAGCTGGGAATGTCAGCGCTGTTTTTTCAAAAAGCATCAAATTAAGCGCGGCCGCGCCGGTGATTGTGATTGCTCCTGAGACGCCGACTTTGATCAATCAAAAGGCGCTTACCATTAACTACACTTTGGACGGTGTCGCCAAACAGAAAACATTCACGAATCTTGTCGAAGGCGAGAATGTCCTTACGATTACTGAAACGAACCAGAATGGCAAGCAGACAACTGTTTCTCATGGTGTCACCGTTGATACGATCCCGCCCGCGATCGTGGTGGATGCCGGGATCCCAAGTTTGATTAACATGAAGACGCTCTCGGTCAGTTATACGGTAGATGGTGTTATCAAACAGAAGACATTTACGGATCTCGTGGAGGGCGCCAACGCGCTTATCATCACCGAAACAGACCTCGCGGGAAATCCGACAACCATAACTCTTTCTGTGTTCGTGGACCGCGAGGCCCCTTCCGGTAGCGCTCTAATTAATGACGGCGCCAGCTATACCAATGAGTCCGAGGTTAAAGTGACGGTGAATGCGCTGGATAATTTTTCATCGCCAAAGCGGGTTGAGGTGTNNCGGGGTTCATTTTGCTTCAGAGGCCTTTCATGCCCCCACCGATGGCTCGTCTCCCTTCTATCTGGTTACCTTGAACGGTGCCGATGGAGAGAAGACCCTTTTTATCCGTCTTCGGGATGAGGCGGGGAACGTAACGACCTTTTCCCAAAAGATCATCTTAGAGCGAACGCCTCCTCAGGGCTCGATTTCCCTCGACGGCTATCCTTCGAATAATTATTTTTATGATTTTCCGGTTGCTCTGAAGCTCAATGCCACGGACGCGGGATCCGGAGTCAGTTTGATGCGTTTCAGTTTGGATGGAGGAGCCCGCTGGACGGATTGGGAGAACTATAAGACCTCAAGAACTATTAGTCTGCAGGAAGCCATAGGTTTGTATGATTATGATGACGACGATCCCGTGGTTTTTTCCGTTGAATACAAGGATTTAGCGGGAAATGTTGGGGCGGAGTCTTTTACGAGTACCCGTGACGGCGAATTGCCTCAAGGGACGATTACGATCAATGGTGGAACGAAATATACCAATAATCGGGAAGTAACTTTGGCCCTTACGGCTCACGATGCGATCTCCGGTGTTCGTGGGATTCAGATCCAGGTTTTAAATCAGGACGGGTCTTATTATTCGGATACTGGGCTTATACCGTTTGAATTGTCCAAAACGGTAGTCTTGCCTCCGGGTGATGGAGAGAAAACGGTTTTATATGAAATTTGTGATTGGGCTGCCTGCTACACCATGAGTAGCGCGATTATTTTGGAAACCATGATGCCCGTCATTAGCGCCGTCGACGCAAGTGGCATAACCTCTTCAGGGGCTACAATCACCTGGACGACCAATGAGGCCTCAGATACTCAGATCGAATACGGTCTAACGACGTCTTATGGTTCCAGCACCACGCTGAATCCGGCGTTGGTCACGTCTCATTCCCAGATTTTAAGCTCACTTGCCGCAGGCGCTCTTTACCACTACCGGGTGAAGTCAAAAGACGCGGCTGGGAATCTGCGGACATCGGCTGATTTCACGTTTACGACGCGGACGGTCCATGTGTATCCTCCTGCGGTAGCCGCGCTTGCCCAATACACGAATCAAACAAGCTACACTCTTTCAGGCACCAAACCGGCGAATACGTCTATTTGGGTGAATGGTGTTCAAAAGGTAGCCCGCGATGCATTGACCACCTGGTCTTATGTTGAGACATTGTCCGGAGGGGATGGTCTCAAGTCTTTTGCGGTGAGCGCCAAAGATAGCGTCGGGACTCAAAGCGCGATTGTTAATGTTTCGACCACTCTGGATACGACGGCCCCGACAGGGTCGGTGAAGGTCAATGGTGACCGGACGTATACGAACTCGTCCGCGGTAACTTTGACTCTGACGGGAACGGATGCGACCTCGGGTGTCGATCAGATGCGTTTTTCGACCGATAGTGGCGCCAGTTGGTCCAACTGGGAGACATTCAGCGGTACTAAAACTCTCACACTTCCCGCGGGGGATGGGACAAAAACGGTTCATTATCAGTTGAAAGATAAAGCCGGACTTGTTTCCGTGGATCTTACGGATCAAATTATCCTGGACACAACGTCACCGCTGGGATCAATCGAAATCAATGCGGGAGCCTCACATGTATCTTCGCCGGTGGTGACGTTGAGCTTGTCGGGAACGGATAATACGTCCGGGATTGCAGGGATGAGTTTTTCGACAAACGGTAGCGCGTGGAGCGCGGCAGAGGCCTATCAAACCACGAAATCCTGCGTACTCCCTTCCGGAGACGGGCAGAAGACGGTGTATGTTCGCTATTACGACGCGGCCGGCAATGTAAGCAAGGCGTATTCCAAGTCCATCATCCTGGACACGACTCCGCCGGCGGTGGTCATTGATGTCGAGACGCCAGGTTTGATCAATGTCAAAACGATGGTGATCCATTACACATCGGATGGTATCGCGAAAAGCAAGACATTTACGGATCTCGTGGAAGGAGAGAACACACTTTCGATCATAGAAACCGATTCCGCTGGGAACCAGACCACCGCGATCTGGCAAGTCGTGGTTGACACGGTAGCTCCTTCCGGGACGGTCGTACTGAACGATGGAGAGTTGGAAACGGGGTCCTGTTCTGTGACGGTTCATGTCAATGTTACGGATGATCGGGCGCTGAAAGACATCCGGTTTTCAACTGACGGCGGCGTGACCTGGTCAGAATGGGAGTCGCGCGCTTTTGTGAAGACGATGACGTTACCCGAAGGAGAAGGCGAGAAAGAAGTGCTCTGCCAGGCGCGCGACGAGGCGGGGAATGTCGCTGATTTTAAGGGTACGATCTATTATGTGGTGACTCCCCAGGTGCGATTTTTGTCGGATACGGTAGTGACCGATCCGCTTTATACGCTCCGCTATATGGTGAACGATAAGGAGCGTGAGGAAACATGGTCGCTTCAACCCGGAGAAAACCGGCTAATCGTAAAGGCAGGATCGGGTTCTTCCCCGAGTTTTTTTGAGTATACCGTGACGCTTGACCGGACTGAAGACCTGCTTCCCCCCATGCCGGAGGTCCCGATTCTTTCGGATGATTTGGTTTCCATGACGGCCGTAAACGGGCTGATCTTGAAATATTCCCGGGGGGAGCTTGTCGCGATTGAAAAACCGGGAGCGTACACACTCTATCCGACGGAATTCGATTCCCAAAATGAACTTGTCGACGGACTTCTCGTGTTTAACGACGGCGGTAAACTGCTTTATGAAAACGGTAAGGCTTCTTATCGTTTAAGCGAGATTGGTGAATTGACCACGTACAATGCTGACGGGACCGTCGCGTCCGTCACATTGGCGGGAGGCAAAAAAGTTCGCTTCGCGTACCGGCATT
>DCTJ01000057.1:6132-8410 GCA_002329545.1 Candidatus Omnitrophica bacterium UBA1443 | reverse complement strand
GTTTTATGGAAGCGATTCGAAACCTTTCTGGGTTAAAAAGAATGACGGAACGGTCATGACATACCATAAAGGTTTCCTGAAGTCCTACCAGGATCCCGAGGGAAATGTTTTTCACTATCAGGTGTCCTCCCTTTATGAATCGGAACAACTGACGGGGTATCGGTCCGACCTTGCTTTTGTAAGTGAGGCGGGTGAGGGTGAGTTAATTCCGCTGGAGGCAGTTCTTGTCAATCCTGATGACTACGTTTCTATCCGGGCCACGCTGGAAAATGATTTGTCCCTGACGATGGAGTATGACGCGGACGGTGTGATGAAAAAGGTAGTGTCCGGATCGGGAGAGGCGCTTGAACTTCAAAAGGGTTTACCGGTTTCTTTCACGAACCGATCCGGGGAGACTTTGACGGTCCGGACGGATCTTTCGGAAAATCAGGAGCTTCTTTCCATTTCGTTAGAAGGGAGCGATATTCGGCAGGAATATGATGGCGATGGAAACCTGACGGGGATTCGCCTAAACGATGGCACGACCTTCAAAATCCGGGAGCTTGGTCTTGACCGCATCGTTCTTGAGGACGGAAGTGATTTGAGTGAGCTTGTTTGGAACGGGAGCCGTTTGACGGGTTTTCGGAAGACGGATCCGGACGGGAGGCTCGAGATCTACCAGAATTCCAGGATGACGCAACGCGTGGAACCGGACGGCGGTCAGACGTCTTTTGTTGATAACTTCGGCGCCAGGGAGCCTGAGGAAATTCTGACGTCAGATGGCCGGACTTACCAGGTGATCAGATTTCCGAACGCGGAAGGGTTAACTCAGAGATTGGCCCAACTCAAGAGTGTCGATCTTCCCGACGGGACCCGAATCGAAATTGAGAATGGGAAACCGGTACGCTACATTCAGGCCCGACAGGNNGAGGCTTTTGAGGTCCCGGAACTTTTGGCGGGGGAATCATTTGTGCCGTTGATCGAACTTCCTGACGCGCGACTCCGGTCTCTTACCGTGAACGCGGACGGTTTTATTTATAGCGGCGAGATCCTTTTTAATGACGGCACTCAATACTTGATTGAAAACAACAAAATCGCCAAACAAATAGCTTCCGACGGACAATTTGTGGAATTTTCGGAAGAAATAACATCCGCGCCGTCTCAGCCGAATGTCCCGCCGGAACCGCTGACGGAACCGGAGATAGACTACCGGAACCATTTGATCGAAGCGCAGATGAGATATTTCGTGGATGGGATCGGGATTCACACGGCTACGGGTTTTCCGGTGGACAACTATCAGGGAGAAAGTGATCAGCCGTCCGATTATAGCCAGTCTACCTTAATTGGATTTTGGGCGGAAATTCTCGCGGCGATCGCGACGGGAGATTATCAAACTTCCGGAATGACCCAAGCCCAGGCATTTGAACGGCTGGATCAGCTTCTTGTCAACTATCGGGAAGTTCAGAAACAGGTGGGATGGAACGGGATGGTTGCTTTTTTCAAAATAGTGGAAACCGAGGAGCCTGTGCTAGATGCTCTGGGGGAACCCACGGGCGAGACCCGAAACGTGATCCATTATCAAAACTGCTTCAACCAGTACGGGTTTGGAGATTCGGTCAATCTCTCGGTCAGTCTGGCCAGCGTGATCGGCGCCTTGCAAGGGAAGAGTTGGGAACCGGAGAATGCCGCTATCTGCGCCCGGATCCTCTCCTCGGCGAATGAAATCCTCGAAGCGCAAGAACCCGGATACGCGGCATTTTACGATCCCGTGAAAAAGCGATTTCGCGGCGCCTATGCTCAGGATAGCGCGACGGGAACGTGGTCGTTCGTGAAAGATTACTACATCGATCGGGTTTTCAATGAATTCCGGTCCGGCGTGGTTTGGGTCGCGGCGAAGTACCCGCAATATCAGCAAGCCTTTGAAAACCTCGACGTCACGCTTCGCGATTACCGGGCAGGAGACGGGACTCAGACGGAAATTGCCGCGCCTTTTGACGGGGGAGCGTTCCAGATGTTTTGGCCGCTTATTCATGTGGATGAAACCCGGTATCCGGAGTTTGAGACCGCGCTCCGGAATTTCCTTCATGCCCAGGCGGACTTCACGAGCCGGAACGGGATTCCCGGATTGATTTCGGCGGGGGACTGTCCGGGCTCGGGCTATGAAGGAAAAATCGGGCTTCCGTCCGCGGCCGAAGGTGATGACCTGAAGTTTAATGACATCGGTTCTCTCTACGGGACGGCGTCCGCCTTCGGAGTGGCGCCGCATTACACTCTTCAATTTTTAAAAAATATTGAAACG
>DCTJ01000057.1:0-6124 GCA_002329545.1 Candidatus Omnitrophica bacterium UBA1443 | reverse complement strand
GACGTCCACGGACCCGGTGACGGGGGAAACAACCACAAAAGAAGCGCCGGTTTTTTCAACGCAATATTTTGGCGTCGATCAGGCGTCTTTTATCCTTTCTCTTCTTAAGACGAGCCAAAAGTACTTTGATCAATATTTGGACCAGGAGGGGATCAGACGGGAATTTGACGGCCTGTACGAGTCGATCCGGCTTAATCTGAAACCGGCAAATTCCGGAGGCCCTTCCTCTCTGCCGGAGTGGGGGGATGCTTTGACGCGGCTTTATGATGGTGACAGTACCACCCCGGACGGTTTTTCGGCGCCGCTTGTCCGAGAAGCGAGCTTTGTCCCTGCTATTTTTGATCCGGAATTGGGTTCCGGAAGGATATTCAATTATCGCCAGGGGAACGGAGCGTTTCATCACAGCGAGATCGAATTTGGAGAAGGGCCCGGCGCGCGAATCATGGGGATCCAGGAATATCTGCTACTTCCGGGGCGGGCGGACGCCGGCCGGGCTTTGTTGGGAGGGTATCAACCGGATCTTTATAACAAGTCCGACGCTTCGGGTGTTTTCTACACTCCCGACCAAGGTTACGCTGAAAGCATGCTGACGCGCGACCCGGAGCTGGGTGAGGTTCGGCGCGTGATTTTTGATTTCCGGCAACCCTCCCACGCGGTCGGACTTTGGAATGATTACCGGGCGAATCAGATAGATCTTGGCCAGTTTGATTTTTTGTCGATCCCGGTGCGCGTGGAAGACGACACCCCCGAGAACCTCCGGCTGAAATTTGAGTTGAAGGGGACGGGAAATATTTTCGTGACGGACACGCTCCGGCATGGCTGGCAATACATCACGATCCCGGTTGTTAAACCTGTGACCGGAAAAGTCTATGAGATTGCCACGGTAATTCAATCGGTCGATGGCCAGCCCGTCAAAGGTGGGCTTTATCTTGGGCCGCTCTCGGGTTTCAGGGTTCGAACGTCCAATGAGCTGGATTGGAGCGTGATGCTTGGGAAAACGGCGAGCGAAATACAAACTCTTATTCGGAGCAAGATCGCGGCCCAGGCCTTTGGGGCCGGTTTGACAACCGCCGAGGAAATTCTGGAAGATTTCACCCTGGATTCGAAAGGAAATTTGATTGATGGAACCCTCAGGCGGGCCGACGGAGGAATCCAGTATTTCAGGGACGGACTGATGACGAAATGGGTTTTCCGGAATGGCCGGACGGTGCTTTACGAAAATGGAATAGCGAATTTTATCGTGGATCTTTCCCGCGGCAGGCTTGAAACGGGACGGTTCTATTACGATCAGGACCTTAAAGGGAACGTCCATTCCTTTAATATCCAGGACAATGAGCGGAAGCGAACCTTCGGAGAGGACGGGATGCTCCGGACACTTGTCCAGGACGAACAATTTGTAAGTTTTGAAAACGGAAAAATGGATTCGATCCGGACTCCCCGGGGAACCTTGACCGATCTGGAATTCGCGGATGATGGAAGCTTCCTGAAGGCCCATGTCGTGATGAATGACGGACGCGTTTTTGATATTGATCAAACGACGGAACAAAGCACGGATATAGGAAACGGAGTTACGTTGCATTACCAGGGATCGATGATCACGGCGATTGAAACTTCTCAGAACGGAAGGACCGACCTGTCCTACGCTTACGACTCGGCGGGGCGACTCGCGGGAGTGGACGCGACATTTACGGATCGGGGACAAACCCGGACACTCTCATTTTTCGAATATATCCAGCGGCCGGAACGTTCAATTGAAAAAAGTTATCTCATGGGAAGCACGTTTGATGTTTTCTCCGTCGCGGGAGTTGGCGGTTTTAACGTGGACGCCCTGCTGAATGGCGAGATTAACTCGGGAATGAGGGGCAACTACGGGTACAATTCCAAGGCCCTGTACAAGTTCAGATATCTTTCCGAATCCGGCCGGGAGATCGGCATGTACATGAACCATGTCAACTCTCCGCTCCAGATCTCGGATTATGGATTTATAAGTTTGACTGTTCGCCAGGATCCTTCGATGAACTGGAATCAGGATTTTGCGCTGAAATTAAAGTCGCCGTCCTGCAGGACCCTTTATACCTTCAGCCTTGACAGCACGGTAAGCGGCGATCAGACCTTCTGGTTCCCGCTGGAGGGTAAGACCGGGCTTGAGGGGGAGATCACGCTTGAGGTGATCCGGCAAAAAGAAGGCGTCGGAAAAACCGGAGCGGTTTATGTCAAAGACCTCTCTTACATAAACATTAAAAAATTGGATCACCCGGTCTGGGAAAATGAAATTGGAATTCTTTCGTCCCAGATCCAGAACCTCAAAACCGAATCGGATAACCTTATGAATGTGGGAGCTAGGATCGCGACGAAAGAATCAGTCCGTTATGAGGCCCTCGTGCCATACCTGGATACCCCGACCCGGATTTTGTATACCGATACCCGGGATNNAGACGGAAGTCAGGTTGAGATTGAGGGCGAACACGTGAGCCGTCTGATTTTTCCCGACGGGACCGTTAACGAATATTCGTCCAACTTTCAGAACTCGACCCAGGGAACGATCGAAGGGCCCGGCGAGACCCCCGGAGGAGCTTTTGACTACAGGTATGGGGCGCTTCGCCGGATCACCCAGTCGGACGGACGGCAATATGATCTTTCCTACGAATTTGACGTGGACGGGCAAGAGATTACTGTTTTTAAAGACGTCCTGAGTGGGGAAGAGCGAAGATTTAGGGATGGGAAGCTTGTGAGCGCGCGGGATGAAAGCGGTCTCCGGACGGATTACGAATATCGTGACGGGACATTGATCGGCGCGGAAATGACCTATCGGGACCGGGTCCTGAACAGCACCCGGTACGTTTATCAGAATGAAGGAACCCAGGTTACGGACGAGCGGGGGACGATCTGGTTTTACGACACAAAAGGAACATTGATCAAACATATGACGAAGGATGGACTTCTTTATGAATATTCCGAATACGTTCAACCGCTCGAAGATGGCCAGACCGTTGATTTGCGAGATTACAAAAGCGCGCTTTACGCCGAGAGTGGTTTAAGGGCCGTAAGTCTCAAGGGGTACCAGGCGCCGGACGGTTCCTGGATCATTTTTGAGGGGGATCAGGGCTCCGAAGTTCATCTCGTCTCGGGCGCCACGGCGGTCAATCTTGTGTTTGACGAAGATCAGCGAATCAAAGCCGGACAGATCCAGTTTTCGGACGGATTGATCCTTGAAATTGAAGATTACGTTCCGGTCCGGGGACGGCTCGCGGAGGGTTCGCTGTTTGAACAGTTGCTACCTCAAGGGTCGGCGCGCGAAATTGTGCAGGATGAAGAGGGCGGGTTCCTCGGGTTTCAATGTAAAGTCGGGGACTACACGATGACTTATAACGCGGCCGGAGAACTTGTCCGTGCCGAGACGGGCGCTGGCGCTTCACATTATTTCACCTACACAAAAGATTCCCAGGGGTGCCCGACCGCGGCGACGGAGACGGCGCTTACCCAGGTCGCCTTTAATGGTGTTCCATTTCCCAAAGAGCTTGAGCTTCTTGCCGGATCAGATCAGAAGATCCTCGATTCCGGAAAAGAGATCGCGCACCATGAAGGAAGCGGTTTTCTGGTCGGAGTTTACAAGGAATCCCTGAATCAATGGGACGTTTATTCGGGGAGTTTTTCGTCTCAGGCGGACCGGACAGGACTTGAACATTTTCTGTCCGGCATCAAGGCCGGTGAATCGGTGACCGCGGCAGTTTCCGATCCCTCCTTTTCCAAGGCCGGAGAAGGGATCCTGTCGCTTTTCGAAGGGCTTGGGGCAGGACAGGTGCGACAGGCGGCGTCGAGGAACCGGAAGTGGACTTTTTTCGGAAATGAGAGATTAAATGCGGGGGAAGGAAGGGACGCGATAGACCAGGCCTCCTTTTCGACCGTGACGAAAAATGTCATGACTTATTCGATAGATTCTGATTCCCATCCGACTTTTCGGGACGCTCCGATGCTCCTGGATTTTGAAATGTCGGTATCCCGGGCCTACGATTCATTCCTCAAAGAGTACCAGCCGCTCAAACTGGATCGTGACCTTCAGCGAATGACCGTTTATGACGCGAAAAACGAGATGATTTATACACAACGGCTTGACGGGCTCAGCTCTTTTTACGAGTTCGGTAAAGTGCGGGAGACTTTTGACAAGGAAGGGAACCTTTTGAGCCTCCATGAGTACGGTTGCTTGTCCGGGGCCGGAGCCGTGCCGCCTTGCCAAAATTCCGAAGACATGACACTGTCCAGGATTACGCTCGTCAAGGCACGGCAGGATCTGGAAACCGAGGTGCAGAATGCCGCTGAAAAAATTGCCCAGGCCAGATTTGACGCGCTTTATAAATTGGCCTGGCAGGATGATGTGGCGCGTCTCCAGATCAAGGAAAGCGTGAACGCGGGTGTCGCGGAAATCAACCGTCAGATTTCGAGCCTCGAGTCCCAGCGTTATCAGACCGTCAAGAAATGCCGCAGGTACGTCTTTGTGAAGCATTGTGAAGAGCATACCTACGAAGTGCCCGGGGTCCAGAGCGCGATTAACGGACTTGTAAGCCAGCGGGCTGACCTGATCCGGACCGGGGAAGAACAGCTCGCGGCCATCCCCGGGGCTATGGCCGAAAAACAGCTTGAGATTGAACAGGCGACCGCTGAAAAAATAGCGGAGCTTGAGGCGCAAAGGAAAAGCGTCATACTGGATCTTCTCCATCAGGAAATGGAGCCGATCCTCACGGATTTTTACAGGCGAATTCTCGGGCGAGACGCCTCTGAAGAGGAATTTGACGATTGGGTAGATCGTTTTAAAGGGACGGAAACGATTGATATTTCGGCTCTTGAAACGGAACTTTCCGCGTCTCCGGAACGTGCCGCGCGCGAAGCGGAGAAGGCCTTGATCATTCAGGGGGTCCGGGATTTTCTAAACAACTATCTCGCGTCTTCTGTTGAGGAAAGGGTTTTGATGCTCCAGGAACTTCGCCTGGAGGCCCCGGAAGTGGTCGATCTCGCTTCAAGCGACGCGGACGCCATACTCGCCTGGCTTGAAAGCCGGGATCTTCACTTTGGCCAGTCCGCTTTTCTCTCCCTGAAAAAGATGCTCGCTTCAAGCGGCGCGGAAGTTTCGATGACGACGCTTGGCAGGGAATCAATCCTGATCGATATTCTGACCGGGACCATCCACAAATTCACGGAAGGGGATCTTCTCATTTCCATGTTCGCGCTCGACCGGACCGCGTTGATTCACGCCCGGGATTTCGCGGCGGTGAGGTACTCCTTTGAGGATTTGAAGGACTTGTATCAATCCGCTTGCGGATCTCAGGCGCCGGCCTGCGGCGTCCGGGTCATCGCTCATATCGGGGAAGACCATTTTGTGCTCGTCAAGAACGTGACGGAGACGGAGGTCACTTATGAGGAAACCGGCAAAGGAATTGGGGGTTCGGATGTTACCGTAACGCGGGAGCAGTTTCTCGGTGTGTGGAACGCGAAAGGCAATACGGGATACTTGCTGGTCGAAGCGTCTCAGGTAATTCCGGAGAAGCGGCTTTCGGATCGGGAGGCCATGCGGGTTCGCGGGGCGTTCTTCGCGATCTTCTTTTTTGTCGCGTCTATTGTTTTGACCGCCGTGAGCGTTGCCGTCTCTTTTTTCAGTCCCACAATGGGCAAAATTCTCGGCTACGCGGCCCTGGTGGCCGGAATTATCGGGATTGTGGCAAGCCTGGGCCAACTGGTGGTTCAGGGCCTTCGGATGGCCTTTTCGAATGTGACAGCGAATGGGCTTTTCTCCACGATGGCCCAGGGGATCATGAATCTCGGGAAAGTGATCTGGGAGTCGGTGAAGTCGGTGGGTCGGTTTGTTCTGAAAGGGTTCCAGTTTTTGAAGGGCGGTTTTACCGGAGGTTTTGGAAGTTTTGGCGCCGGGATTACGAACATGCGATCTTTCCTTTTTGACGGGGCTCGTGTACTCGCGGACGGCACGCGGGAATTTACATTTTCGCAGATCGCGGCGCGACAACTTGTGGCGGCAGGGCTTACGTCGGGCGTTTCAATTGGACTGGAAGGGCTCGGCATTGATTCGAGGGTCGCGGGGCTTGCCGGTGTTTTCGCGGGGGGCGGGTTTTTGGGG
>DCTJ01000038.1:3858-27702 GCA_002329545.1 Candidatus Omnitrophica bacterium UBA1443 | reverse complement strand
GACATTATCATTTTGGGATTACACGGCGGGTTTGCTTAGTTTTCTCGTAACTTATTGAAAATAAAAGGGTTGCGATTTTTTGTGCCGCAGGGTTTTGTCATTCAAACTACACAAAAATCCAACCTTCGGGGCAGTGTCCGGCTTCGGCTTCAGTCTTTGTTCTTCAGATTGGCGTTTTCTCACGTCTTCCGGACATATTGATATACATAGGAATTTTCGAAGGAGGGCCCAACATTATGAGGGAAGTCCACCTGAAATCAGCGGGCAGCGGGAATCGAACCCGCATGACCAGCTTGGAAGGCTGGGACTTTACCATTAAGCTATGCCCGCGTGCTTGTCAGCGAAATGGAACGGCCGACATTCTAATCAAGAATAGAGCGACATGCAACTTTCTCATGACGTTAATTTTGTCATCCGGGAACAGGTTTAGATCAGTCTATCGCGCGCGAGACGGGCCGTAAATCCAGTTTGTGAAAAAGACCACCAGAGCTCTCGGCCCAAACCGCTCCGCGTAAATCATTACTTTATTCCAGAAACCAAAGATAGCGGTAGGTCTTCGACTTTTCAGAAATTTGCGGAGAGCGAACCGGACGACCGCGTCGGCTGGCGCGCAAAAAAATATTTTCTGTTCCATAATCCCCGCTGTTTCATGAAACCGGGTACGCGTATTCCCGGGGCAGAGACAAAAAACACGGACTCCGTGTTTCAGGTTTTCAGCCCAGAGCGCTTCGGAAAAACTCAGAACAAACGCCTTGGTCGCCGCATAGACCGATAAGTAAGGGATGGGTTGAAAGCCGGCGATCGAGGCGACATTGAGCACGCCCCCCTTTTTCCTCCGTTGCATTCCTGGTAAAAAAAGGCGAGTCAAAACGGTAAGGGATTCAACGTTCAAGCGAATCATCCGGGCCCCATCCCGCGGCTCACATTTTTCAAACGGGCCGTAGTGGGCAAAACCGGCATTGTTCACAAGCACATCAACCGCTATCTTCTGTGTTTCAGTAAACTGGAAAAGACTCTCGCAGTTGGAAAAACTTGTCAGATCAGTTTCAAAAATCCAGACCCGAACTCCATAACGTTTCTTAATCTCTTCCGATATTCGCTCCAGTCTCGCTCTGTCTCGTGAGACCAAAACAAGATCCGCTCCCCCTTCCGCCAAGGCGTAAGCCATGGCCTCCCCAATACCTGAAGACGCCCCGGTGACAAGAGCAACCAAACCACGGACGGACCGGATCATGCGGGCTGGCGTCCGGAAAGCGCCCGGGAAAGAGTTGCCTGATCCGTGTACTCGATATGACTGCCCACTGGAATTCCACGCGCGATCCGGGTCACTTTCACTTTCAGAGGCGCGAGCACCCGCGCAAGATAAAGGGCGGTCGTATCGCCTTCAGTGTTCGGATTCGTGGCAAGGATAATCTCACGGATTTTTTTCTTTTTAACGCGGTCCAGAAGATCGTAAACCATAATTTGTTCAGGCCCAATACCGTCCAGCGGAGAAAGCGCCCCCAATAAAACATGATAGACGCCGGCATATTCACCGGTCTTTTCGATCGCGGAAACATCTTTCGGATCTTCGACCACGCAAATCACTCCCTGGTCACGGGCAGGATCCGAACATATGTGGCAAATTTTCTGGTCTGAAAAATTATGACAAACGGAGCAAAAAGTGACGCTTTCCCGAAGCTGGCGGATCAGTTCCCCCAACACCAAAGATTCGTCTTTTCTGGTTTTGAGAAGATAAAACACAATGCGCTCCGCCGACCTCCTCCCGATCCCCGGAAGTTTGGAAAGAGCTTCGATAAGCTGGGTCATCAGATTCGAATAGGCTCGCATCGCACTATTCCTTGCGAATCACGCGGGCGCCGTCGAAGATCTCAAGGGCCTGAGCAACAATGTCCGGTGAATTGTCCGTAGAAGGGGTCTCGGGGGGGAGATCCTGATGGATCCCGTCTTTTTCCGTCATCACGCATTGAACGCGAACCTTCTTACCGAGCGCCTGACAAAACATTTCTTCAATCAGCTTCCTGTTACTCTCCTTTTCAAGAGTCTCTTTATGAAATTTAAACTCCGCGGGAAATCCAAGCGCGATCATTCCGTCGTCTACTTCCATAGGTTCGGACGCGGCAAGANNAAGATAAAGCCCCAGGGACATCCGTTTCGCTTTCACATTTTCGATGACCTGCGGCCACACCGATACCACGGCATTCAGATCAACCGACTCCGTCGAATCTCTGGAGGAGTGTTGAGGAGATACAGAATTCTCATCCCCCGCTGTCTTTTTAAATTTTACCGGTTCATTTGATTTTTGAGGCGGCGGAACTGTTTTTTTTTCAGGCAAGGGTTTTGTGATTGAACCCGCCGTCGAGGCTGATGCCGGGGCAAATTTGTTTTTTCCCACAAGCTCCTCGACTGACTTGAGACGACCGACGTTCATGAGCCTGAGCAACGCGGTTTCAACAAGTAATTTGGGTGACGCCACGGGCCGTCGCAACTGATATTGAAGATTTTGAAGCATGGACAAAGCCAGCAGAAGTTCCCCTTCCGAAAAATCAGCCGCCTTTTTTTTAAGGCCTTTCACCATCGCCTCACTCGCATCAATAAACCCGGGGGTCTCGCGTATCACTTTGAGTACCAGAAGATGCCTGAAGACTTCAAAAAGACCGGCCGCGAACTGGGCTAACTCGCCGCCTTCTTCGTAGATTTTTTTTACCAGGGCGAACAAATCCGCCCCTTTTCTCTCACGAATGGCCGTCAGAACGTCAAGATATATTTCATCCGAAGAAGCCCCCAGGAGAGTGAGAACGTCTTCTTCCGTGATTTTCCCGCCCGAAAAACTCGCGAGCTGGTCCAGCAGGCTTTCAGCATCCCGCAACGCGCCTTCACTGGCCTTGGCCATCAGAAACAAAGCCTTCTCGTCACACTTGAGTTTTTCTTTCTTGGCGATCGATTCAAGTTTTTTCACAACTTCCGGAACCGGAATTCTCTTGAACTGAAACCGCTGGCAACGCGAAAGGATGGTAAGAGGCACCTTATGTGATTCTGTCGTCGCAAAAATAAATTTCACGTGAGGCGGGGGTTCTTCGAGGGTCTTCAGGAGCGCATTAAACGCTTCCAGAGTCAGCATATGGACCTCATCGATAATGTAGATTTTGAAATTTCCGGACGTCGGCTTGAATTTTACGTTTTCGCGCAAATCCCTGATTTCTTCGATGCGGCGGTTGGACGCTCCGTCAATTTCGATCACATCCATCGAGTTCCCCCGCTCGATTTCCTTGCAGGCCAGACACTTTCCACAAGGCTTTTCCGTGGGGCCTTCTTTGCAGTTAAGCGCCTTGGCCAAAATGCGGGCCGTGGAAGTTTTTCCCACGCCCCGGGGACCGGAAAAAAGGAAACTCTGAGGGATCCGCCCCTGCTTAATCGCGTTCTTGAGCGTGACCGTGACGGTCTCCTGCCCCACGATTTCATCGAAGGTTTGCGGCCTAAATTTACGGGCGTATACGAGGTAGTCCATGAAAATCCTTGGTTGCCGTTGAGAAGTATCAGAAGAACCGTATGATGCGGGAAAAGAACAGTGTTTTCAAGAAGTTCTTATTCAAGCCAACTTGGAACTTTGCGCGTCATTTTTGAATTGAAATGTTTTTAAAACACGCTCGAAGGTTGATGTGTATTTTTCATCTTCAGAAGCAAGGGTCAGCATCGTAATCCCATAAGATTGGTCATTCCGGATTAGAAAAACCATTCTTTTCTTAAGTAAAACGGCCGGTTCCATCGCCCTATAAATTGGGGGAGTTTCATATTCACAAAAACCAAAAACTGCTCTCTCACCCCCAACAGTTATATTCTTCTCATGGAGAATATTGAACTTGTTCTGATTAGAATCTATTTTTTGGTACTTTCCCAAAAGACTCCGCGGAGTTTGTCCAGATTCAAGCGGCCTCACGGTCACGTCGATAATGGTTGTAAAACCATTTTTCTCATTGCTGGGGCCTCGCAAATAGACCATGTCATACTTTTCCATCCTACCTGTAGACTCTACCGGGAACCACCCAGTCTCCGGATATTCAAATGAAAAATTAAGAACGGGGTTTTTTGTTTCCAAATTTTGATATTTCATTTCCTGTTGCCCTCGAGCTCCAAAACTCACTGGAAGCCATCTTAACACCGTAAAAACCATAATTGTGCCAATGGTCACTATGCAAAGAATCAAAAAAATATGCCGAGGTTTTCTTTCTGAACTCATAAATACCTCTTTTTCAATATTCCGGTAGATTTCCGTACCACGCGCGAATATTCGCCTTCGCAACGCTTTCAGGTTTCAAGGAACCATCATCATAAGCAAAAACACTCATCTGACTATCATTACGAGAGCCTAACCCGCTAGGGTCAAAGACATTGTACTTGGCCTTTAAATCCATCCAAACTTGTGCCCCTGTTATAAAAGCGTTATATTCGTGATCGATTGTATCACTCCCATTTTCACCAAACACCGATGTTCGAAGCTCTCCGAACTTTTCATTGGGTACGCCATACTGATAAGGGCTCCCTGTTGTCAGATGCCTAAAATCATCAATAATCCAAAGAGCATGCAGTGTTTCATGCGCCAAAGTTTCCGCGGCTACATATTGGTTTAATTTAAGCTTGGAACTCAATACGATGTAAGGTTTTTTATGGGCAGAATCCCAATTACAATACCCATAAATGTTATCCTCAGTATCTCCAAATGTAACGGAAATTTTGTTCGTCGTCAAAAAGTTAGCAAGATTTGCTCCTGTGATTGCAGCGGGAGAACTTAATGCCGCGGTCGAAGTTGCCAATACATCTAAAACAGATTGTATTTCTGATGCATACCCTGTGAAAACAGGCCCAGTTTCGGTTACAGTTGGCAGGCTATGTGTTCTGGCGCTGGAACCACCATAACTACCCCCGGAACCGCCACCACTCCCACCTCCGCTTCCACTACCGCTTGAGCCGCCACCGGAACCGGATCCTCCGCCACTACTGCCGCCACCGCTTCCGCCACTATTGCCTCCTCCATCACCATATCCGGGATATCCGACAAATCCATCTTTATCGATCTTGATCTCTTCGAGCCAATTTTCAAGCGCATCAATCGGCGTGGCAACGCCCAGAAAATTATCTTCGTCCGCATCAATAATCTTGAAATCATAGATCAGGTTCGAAATGGAAAGGCCGAGAGCCGCCTGAATACCCTTTTCATCCGCCGCTTCGACAAACCGCCCCGATATTCCGTGGAGGTCCAATTGAGCGCGCCGAATCGCGCCAAGGTTGACGATAGCCTCTGCTTCCTCCGCTTTTCGGACCTGATGCAGTACCCGGGGAAGCACTAAAGCGGCCAGGACGATAATAATGACTGCCGTTATAAGAATTTCAAGCAGGGTAAATCCCTTTTTACTGGACATCCATCGATTCTCCGCTTAAAGCTTCTTCCAGAAGTTTTTTGTTTTGCAGGGCAGATTCTAGCCCGGGCTCCAGTTCCAGCGCCCGGGTCCATGCCTTTAGGGCATTATCGGCATCATTCCTCATGACATAAGCAAGCCCGGCGTTTGAATGCGCCCTGGCGTCTTTTTCATCCCGGGCAATCAGCGTGTTAAAAATCTCAAGCGCCAGGGCCGGCTTACCTATTTTCAGATACATCAAACCCACACGATTTAACACGCGGGAATCACCAGCATGCTCCCTCGCTAATTGATGGCACAGATCTCCCGCTTTCTCAAATTCTTCAGCCTTAATAAGCGCCTGCGCCAAACCTGCCATAGCCCAGCCATTCTTCGGGTCTTTCTCAAGAACTTCCTTAAAATGTTGTCGCGCCATTTCCGGCTGTTCGAGACGCAAATACAGGTCACCCAGCATCTGGTGGATCTCCGCGGTTTTCGGATCTCGTTGCAATCCTTGCCGGTAATATTGCTCCGCCCGTACCAGATCCCCCTTTAAAAAATAGAGATTTCCCATATTCAGATACACGCGTGGCACCGGAAAGGGGTCCTCGGCCATTTCGTTAAGAATGGCTTCGGCCCTGTCCAGTTCCCCCGCCTGGATGTAAGCGGCCGCGCTGTTACACCGGGAGACAATATCATTTTTTTCTCCGAGGACCCCAAACGTTTCCGCCGCTTTCAAATAATCCCCGTTCATGTAATAGCAGTAAGCCAAACTTCGCTGTGCGCTCATATCTGTGGCGCTTCGATTCAGTGTTTTTAAGTAATAAAACACGGCCTTTTGATATTCTTTTTGAGCTTCATACAACCGTGCAAGGTTCAGCAGGATGTCCGGATGGTCGGGTTTTTGCTTCAGAGACTCCAGAAAACTGGTTTCGGCTTTTTGAAATTCACCCGCGGAAGCGTAAGCGCTTCCGAGATTGGCGTAGATGATCGCGTTGCCAGCGGCGGGCCCGAGTGATTGCTTAAAAGATTCCGCGGATTCCCGAAACCGTCCATCTTTATAAAGCTCCATCCCTTTGGTGAAAAAAACCCGCTTTGCGGAAATTTCGACGAGTTCCTCTTTCGATCCTCGCCATATTTTCGAGATGTCCCTTTTGGGAATTTTGACCTTGCCGCCGACCGCCTCCACCGTGACAAACTCATCGTCTTCTCTCAGAATTTTTGTTTCCATGGCATTGCCGTTTTTAAGCTGAATGATCTCGGCGCGCAAAAAAGAGGGAAAGGCGAAAGGGGTAAGAAACAGGCAGAAACAAAAAACGATCAGTTTTCTTTTTATGGTCATGTAAAAACCATCGGAGAGGGGGAGATTCGAACTCCCGATACGCTTGCGCGTATAACAGTTTTCGAGACTGCCGCATTCGACCACTCTGCCACCTCTCCAAAAATCATTTTTTGAATTTACGCGCCCGAGATTATTTCTTTCAAAGCTAAAATGTTCGGGGCAAAAAACCATGACACGCGCTCACGCGAGTGTCATGGACGGCCATTCGCGAAACAAGCCCTAGTGATCTGAAGTCTATTGTTTTTCCGCAAGTTGGTCAAGACAGGAGCCAGGGCACCGAGGCGACGGGGGGAACTGGTTTTAGATTCATTTTAATTCACCACTCTTATCCTTTTATTTTGCGCCATGATATAATTCCCGCCATGATGAAAGAAAACCTCCTGATCATCGGAAGCAGTGAACGAAATCCCGATCTTTACTACGCGACGCGGTTTGCCGCTCCCGACCCGTTTGTCTTCGTGCAAATCAGAGAAAAAAAATACATCCTGATCAGCGACTTGGAGATCGACCGTGCCAGAAAGCAGGCACGCGTCCACGCCGTGCTCAGCACCACGGCCCTGGCGGGGAAATTCCGGGAAAAACACAAGCGCCACGCCTCCCTGTCCGACTTGGTCATTTTTTTCCTCCGTGAAAAAAAAGTGCGCCACCTCACGGTTCCCCAAGATTTTCCCTATCTCTATGCCCTTTCCCTGAAACGCGCCGGGATCCGCCTGGACTGCCATCCCGGGATTTTCTTCAAGGAACGCGCGATTAAAACACCCGGGGAAATCCGGTCGGTCATTCAGGCCCTGCGAGCCACCGAAAACGCCGCCCGCGCCGCTATCTCGCTTTTAAAAAAGGCGACGATCCGGAAGAACCGGCTCTTTTACCGGAACACGCCATTGACCAGTGAATCCATCCGAAAACTAATTCTTGCCGTCCTGATGGAACACGACTGCGCCGGAGAAAACACTATCGTGTCATGCGGCCGCCACTCCGTTGATCCCCTCCACATAGGAACGGGCCCGCTGTTCGCGAATCAACCGATCCTTTTTGATATTTTCCCCCGCAACAATAAAACCCTCTATTACGCTGATTTCTCCAGAACGGTCGTGAAGGGAAAAGCCTCCCCTAAACTGAAAAAGATGTTCGCCGCCGTCAAGGGAGGACAGGCCATCGCCATGCGTATGATCCGTCCGGGCGTCTCGGGCCGGGCCATTCACAACGCCATTCAGTCTTACTTCGAGCGCCTTGGATTCCGGACAGGATTACAAGCCGGCCGAATGCAGGGATTTTTCCATAGCACCGGCCACGGGCTCGGGCTGGAAATTCATGAGCCTCCGCGAATCGGCGGAGGTGATGATATCCTGAAGGAGGGACATCTGGTCACCGTGGAGCCGGGGCTTTACTATAAAGACGCGGGCGGGATCCGGCTGGAAGATTTGGTGCTGGTCACCCGGACAGGCTGTAAAAATCTCACCCAATTCCCCAAAATTCTCGAGATCTGATCCAAAGATTTTTCCGGATCCTTTCCTCAATCATTCCGCCACGCTCCGTCACCACAATCCAATCCACCTGACGAACATTTTTAAAATCAGAAAGGAAATCGTACCGTTCCGGAATATCACCGGGGAGAATTTCAGGATTGACCCTTGTGATATTTTGCCGCTACGACCACCACGACCGTAAAAAAAATGAGATTGGTCCATCCAAAGAGACGAAAGGCGATGTCCTGAGACATCAAAGCCGCGGGACTCATAAGAAGGATACATGTCCATACGCCAAACAGCCAAAAAAGACTCAGATCCCCGGCTGACTTTCGTTTCACGATACGAAAGATGAGCGGAATGTTGAAAAGCGGCATGCAAAATCCGGCAATCGCGCCGACATACTGCCATAGTTCCATTGAGTTGCTCTCCTGTTTTTTCCGAAACGCTGAAAACCCGTTAGCCGATTCTAATGCAGTTGATCCTCAAGCCTGGAAGCCAGGGTTTCGATCTGTTTGATGACATAATCCGGCACCAGATTTTCAGATTCAAGCTGGGTCCTGGCGCCGTTCAAAAATCCGATCAGGCGTTTGATGACGGAATTTCGTTTCACTTCCTTCGACTCGGACGTGTCCTTAGCCTTATGCTCCTGGACAATCGTCTTGACCTTCGCGCGAACATCCCTGAAATCCTTGGCTTCATCTAGAACATCATGCCGAAGTTCCGCAAATTCCTGGACCGGGATATGCTGATTTTGCTTGGCGAGACGCAGGAGATTCACGGACTCGTAGTCCGGAATTTTTTTCGGCTCCTCTTCGGCCACGTACTCAGGTCTCACCATCCGGGGCTCTTCCTTCTCCAGAAACATGTAGGACTTCAGAAGTTTGGAGGCGGTGGCCTCACGAATTTTCAGTTCCTTGACGCAATAGGCCTCAAAGGACAGATAACCCCATTCTTTGAAAAGCTTGTTTTTGGAAATAGAAAAAAGATACTGCCCCAACTCAATCCACGACGCCTTGTGCCGCCGCGCCACATCCAGCGTTTTATCTCGCAACTCATCGTTCGCCATGATACTCCTCATAGGGGGAAGGGCGGCCGGCGCGCAACGTGAAAGCTTTTCCACCACGCGCTATAAGCCCTACCGGTTTTTATGAATTTTACCTTATGAATTCTAAATGGATCTTTTTGGGAAGGATCCCTGCTGAAAAGGCTCGCTCCATCATCTCCCGGAAACCAGCTTCTCCCTTTTCACCCAGCTCGACCGTGTAATCATTCACGTACATCCCGACAAACCGATCGTTCAATTCCGGAGTAATCCCGCGGCCAAATTGGCTCGCGTATTTTAAGGCTTCTTCGCGGTGTTTCAAGGCATATTGAATACTCTCCTTGAAAAGGGCGGCAAAAGACCTCATTACCTCCGGCCCAAGGTCTTTACGGATGATGTCCACCCCAAGAGGTAGCGGAAGTCGTGTCCGTTCGCACCACCACGATCCCAAATCCAGCGCTTTTTCGAGACCGTGTTTTTCGTAGGTAATCTGTCCTTCATGAATAACAAGCCCGTAATCTGATTTTCCGCTTTTGACGGAATCAAAAATCTTATCGAAGGGAGTAAAAATCGCCCGGGACGGCGCGCGAAGTACGGCGGTCGGTGATTGGCATTCGAGTTTTTCATAAAGTCGCATGATTAAATAGGCCGTGGTCAACTGGCCCGGAACAGCAACCCTGGGTACGGAATCCTTTTCACGTGGTTCACCGTCCGCTTTTCGCCGTACGAGAATCGGCCCGTAATGATCCCCCACGCTCGCCCCGGAACGCATCACGGCATACCGGTCCGCCAGATACGCGTAGGCGTGACAAGAAACCGCCGTGACCTCAAGCTCTCCCTTTCGGGCGCGCTGGTTCAGGGACTCAATATCCTCGATCACATGCTCGACTTCAAATCCCCTCATATCAATCTTCTCATGAGCAAGCGCGTAAAACATAAACGCGTCATCAGGGTCCGGGCTGTGTCCGATCCGGATACGCTTTAAAGATAAACTCCGATTCATTTTAAAACCTCCGTCTTTATTATGCGTTGGTTCCTTTCAAATCATACTTGTCCAAAATCCGCGGAAAAAATCATGCTCGCTCCAGTAAGCGGGACATCCGCGAATCCTGCCAAAATATTTCCCGGATCATGAGGAAATACGGTTCTCCCGCGGAGAAACAAAGAGCTTAAAATCCGGATGATCTTCCTGAAAATGATTCAAAATCCATTCGCTCAGAAAAAGCAAAACCCTTCTCCCTTGTTCGTCCCGGGCCAGCGCCACGCCATACGGCAGGGAATTCCCCATTTCAGAATCATTCAGTCCGGATTCGACCCACCGAAGGACTTTCCAGGGAAGGGTCTCGAGCCGGGACTCAGCGCCATACTCCTCCCTGAGCCGGTATTGAAGCACCTCATATTGCAAAGGCCCGACCGCTCCCAAAAGCGCCGTATTGGGATTGGCCGGCTTGATCCAGCTGAATACCTGGACAATGTCTTCAGCCAGTAAATGCTCAAGCCCTTTCCGGAACGGCTTGTACTTGGCCGGCGAGGGATTATAAATCTGGGCAAAACATTCGGGCGCGAATCTCGGAATGGCGTTAAAAACAATGGAGGGATCTTCACTGATTGTGTCTCCCACCCGGAAATCCGATTTCACCGCGAATCCGATAATATCGCCCGGATACGCCTCATCGACCGTTTCCCGGCTCTGACCAAGAAGCGTGTGCGATCCCGTTATCCTGATTTTTTTTCCTGTTCGGGTATGATAAACATCCATGTCCCGGAAAAATTTTCCTGAACAAACTCTGAGAAACGCGATCCGGTCGCGGTGAAGCGGGTTCATATTGGTCTGGATCTTGAAAATAAAACCGGAAAAATCTTCGGTGGCGACATCAATCGTCCGCTCCCCCGACTTCCGCGGCGCGGGGCCTGACGAATATTTGATAAACCCGTCCAGAAGAAGCTGGACTCCGAAATTATTGGCCGCACTGCCGAAAAAAACAGGCGTGGTCTCGCCTTTCAGCGTCGCTTCGGGCGAAAATTCCGTATGGGCCGCATCCAGCAATTCCAACGCCTCCGCCGCCTGGCGATATTCCTGTTCGTCCACCATCTTTTTAACCTCGGGATCCGAAAAGCCGTGCGTCGAAACCGGCGCCCGGTAAGCCCCTCCCGCAACTTTCTGAAAAAGGTGGACCTTGTTTTGAAGCCGGTCATAAACACCCCGAAAATCCCTGCCGCTCCCGAGGGGCCAGTTCACGGGATAGGCGCGAATCCCCAACACCGTCTCCAGCTCATCGATCAATGACAGAGGGTCGCGGATTGGCCGGTCCAGTTTATTCATAAAAGTAAAAATCGGAATCCCCCGGTGCCGGCAAATCTCAAAAAGTTTTTTTGTTTGATTCTCGATCCCTTTTCCGGCATCAATCACCATCACCACCGCGTCCACCGCCATCAAGACCCGGTAAGTATCTTCCGAAAAATCCTTGTGGCCGGGCGTATCAAGAAGGTTCACGCGCCAGGGGCCGTAATCAAACTGAAGCAAGGTCGAGCTGATGGAGATACCCCGTTTTTTTTCCATCTCCATCCAGTCTGACGCCGTTTCCCGTTCCTGTTTTCTCGCGGTCACGGAACCGGCCAGCTGAATCGCGCCTCCGTAAAGAAGAAACTTTTCCGTCAGCGTAGTTTTCCCCGCGTCCGGATGCGAGATGATCGCGAACGTTCGCCGCCTCGAGATTTCATCTTTTATCTGCATAACTTCCTTTGCTTTAATGAGAGCATTATTCGCCGGCTCTGGTATTGCGGGAAATTTTCCAACGGAATCATGAAACCCTTTTCGTTAAAAAACACCGGACAAATCCGACCTCCGGCGGGCACTGCGCCCAGGGCCTCAACATTGAGGGCGACACTCCCGCGCCGTCATTCTGGGGACGATCACGCTCCACGCGTTCCTGCATGAATGCCGCTCGTCCGTGTTAAAAATGATTTTCTTTTTTTTAGCCCTTTATCCGATCACGCGCGGGTTGAGAAAATACAGAGATGTTTTGGGGTTGACTCCCAATAGCCTCTGTTCAGTCAGATTTTTCAGATCTCTCCGCGCTGTTCTTTCCGTGACGCTACGGTAGATGATTTTCAACTGGTCATCATCAAAAAGATCCTTTAGAGTGAATTGTTTTCTGGTTTTGATTAACAAATTCATCAAGTCGTACTGCCGTTGGGTAATAGCTTTTTTCTTTTGAAGGAAGACGTAATAGTCTTTAAGAGTAAACTCTCTGATCAAAGAAAAAATTCGTAGTCGAATTTCTTCGAGGGAAAGAAGAAGCCCTTTTAGGAAAAACTCCAAAAAAGGCGTAATGCCCCCCTCCTTGTTTCGTCCAGCCAAAGAAAATGACCAAAAGTAGTCATCAATGTTTTTGTAATAGAAGTTGGAAAGCATGTTATACACAAATCGAAATCCCGAACTTCTGAGCAGAATGGCCTCAATGGCTCTTGCCGTCCTTCCGTTCCCATCTCCAAAAGGGTGTATGAGGGCAAAATAATAATGAGCGCATGCGGCTCGAATCACGGGATCTTCCTGAAGAACATCGGGTGAATTGATCCAGTTGATAAATTCCTTCATCAAATTTTTAATATCATCAAAAATTTTGGGGGGCGTGTAAACTCCTCCATGCTCTTCATTGCCGACTTTCACGGAGTGATCCCGGTATTGTCCCGGTGTATTCCTGTCATCTTCCGAACCCTCCGTGATTAATGAATGCAGTTTTTTTATGAGTTTCTCATCCAGCAAGAAGGGAGTTTCCGACTGGGGTGTTTCGCGTATGAACGCGTACGCGTGTTTGAGATTTTGAATTTGCCGTTCCGCCTTTTGAGTGGTCTTCTTTTTTTCTTCTTCGGTCAAAATCCGATTGACTACTTCTTCAGAAAGGGGATTTCCTTCGATCGCGGCCGTTCCAAAAATCGACTTTCGGATCAAGTCGTCTTCAATGTTTGATGCCAAGTTTGGGAGGATTGGGATCTCTCGAATGGTAAGAAATTGCACCTTTGCCCGAATAAGGCTATCCCCCAGCTTTCTTCTGTCATGATTCAAGCTGAAAACAAAGGGGCCCGACCTGAATGTATCCACTCTTTTATCCATTTTTATGTCACTCTATATGTCACACGTAAGTTGTTTTGTCACAATAAGAAGTATAATTGTGTAAGAATAACATGTCAATGATTATGACATTATTATGGGTGCGGATTCACCAATACTTTCAGTTTCTCAGAACGGATTGGAAACCTAAAAGATATGGCGTCGTTTTGAATCCGAAGAAGGCATCGTACCACATGATTTAAAGATGGGTCAATTTAATGCCGGACCGAGCAACGACAGGCGTGGTTGATTGTCATCCGATCTTTACTTCCGCTGAATGCTCGATCCGGTCATCAATGAGCCGGATGGCCTTTTCTTTCTGCTCAACACCATCCACAACAACTGACACAACCCGATCCGAAGGCCCCGAACGAAGAAACGTGATGTGATAAAAAGTTTCCCGGTACCGGTAATGGATCTTCCAGGACGACCACTCTGACGGAAGGCACGGTTCAAAATAAAGCCGGTCTACTTTCAGCCGAATGCCAAGAAGATATTTGACGATCAGCTGATACATCCAGGACGCGGAACCGGTATACCAGGTCCATCCGCCTCGCCCCGCCAGATCCGCTGACGCGTAAACATCGGCCGGCATCACAAAGGGCTCGGTTCTGTAAATAGCGCATTTCTCCGGGGTATCTGAATGTTTCACGGGATTAATCAGGTTCATTATTTCCCAGGCCCGTTTTCTGTCTCCCAGCATCGCGAAGGCGATGGCGACCCAGACCGCGGCGTGCGTATACTGACCTCCGTTTTCCCTGACACCCGGCACATAGCCTCTGATATACCCAGGGTTGGGGATTGCCTTGTCGAAGGGAGGATCAAACAACTTGACCAGGGCATGTTTCCTGTCGACGAGCTGTTGATACACCTGCTCCATCGATTTTTTCGCCCTTTCGTCACGGGCCGCGCCCGAAATGACCGACCAGGATTGCGGTATTGAATCGATCCGGCACTCATGGTTCGAAGCGGAACCAAGCGGCTCTCCGTTGTCAAAATAGGCTCGTCGATACCATTCTCCGTCCCAGGCATGAGCCTCAATGTTTCGGATAAGTTTGACAGCCTCTTCACCGCATAACCCGGAAAACACGTGATCCCCATGACGCGCCGCCAAACTCGCCATCGACTTGAGAACGGTGCAAAGGAAAAAGGCGAGCCAAACACTCTCCCCTTTTCCCTCGTAACCAACCCAATTCATTCCGTCGTTCCAGTCCCCGGTCCCCATCAGGGGCAATCCGCGCTCCCCGAAATTCAAACCCCTCTTGACGCTGAGAACACAGTGTTCATACAAGGTTCCAACCTGCGCCGAGACCTGAGGCCGATCATAATAGGACTCTTCATCCGGCCTCACCAAAGGTCCCGTCAGGAATCCGACCTTCTCATCCAGAACTCCCGTATCCCCGATTTCATCGACATACAAGCAGGTTACGAGCGGGAGCCATAAATAATCATCTGAACATCGGCTCCGGACTCCACGCCCTTCGGGAGGATGCCACCAGTGCTGGACGTCTCCTTCCACAAACTGACGCGCGGCAAAGGTCAGCAGTTTTTCACGGACCAGTTCCGGCTTCGAATGGATAAGGGCCATGACATCCTGCAGTTGATCGCGAAAACCAAAAGCCCCGCCTGACTGATAATAGCCGCTCCGTCCCCACAACCTACAGCTCATGACCTGATACTGAAGCCAGCCATTCACGAGAAAATTCGTGGAAAGATCGGGCGTTTCCGCGTACACCACTCCGAGCGTCCGTTTCCAATACTCCCAGACCGTTTCGAGTTCCCGCCGTGCCGAATCCAGTCCGCCAAAACGCCGGAGAAGCTCCCGGGCCTCGTCTAGGGTTTTTCCCGAGCCCAGAGTAAAAAGGATCTCTTTTTCCTGTCCTTCCCCGATTTCAAATTTAACCTGCGCGGCGACACAGGGATCAATTCCCGCGCCCACTTTGCCGGAAAGCCTGTCCCGGTACATCGCGGACGGTGACTCCAGTGTCCCGTTTCTTCCGATAAATTCAATCCGGTCGCCGCTTACAAAACGGGTTGGTTCATTGACGTCCAGAAAAACGACCCGCCCCGGGAATTCCTTGTTGTAAGGATTACGGGCAAGAAGGGCGCCGCTTTTGGGATCCACTTCCGTCACGATATGCATATGGTACTTGTCCCGAAACGTTCCCAGAACCAGATCGCAGTACGCGGCCGCGGAAAGGTTCCTTCGTCGCCCGGACAAATTCCGGATTTTCAGGATCGAAAACTTGACGCTGTTTTCGAGTGAAACGAAGACGGTTAATTCCGAAAAAATTCCGCTTTCAAGATGCTCAAAAACACTGTACCCAAACCCGTGCCGCGAAACATAACGCGTTTTCCCCGAAGCGGGGAGCGGGGTCGGGGACCAAAACCTCCCGGTTTCTTCGTCGCGAATATAAAAGGCCTCTCCCGAAGCATCCGTAACCGGATCATTTTTCCACGGAGTCAGCCGGAACTCATGGGCGTTCTCGCTCCAGGTATAGGCGTTCCCGCTTTCCGAGATCACGGTACCAAAATTCGGATTCGCGAGCACATTGACCCACGGCGCGGGTGTCCTCTTCGCGCGAGACGTCGTAATGACATATTCCCGCCCGTCTCCGGTAAATCCTCCCAAGCCGTTAAAGAAGGTCAGATCCGACCGCTCTCCAATTTCCGGGCCGTTCTCACCGGGATCTTCCCGACGGGTTGGAACAAACGGAAGAGGGTTCGCTTTAGGCTGTGTCATATCTTTCAGCTGTTCCGCCAGAGTGCCCCCGCGATCCGAAATAATAACCCGCGCCACTGTCTGGATCAGAATCCGGTCTTCTTCCGACATCTGATCGGACCGCCTCAGAAAAATGCTTCCCTTCTGGCCTGTTTTTCCCTCGGTCGCGGCCGCGATCAGACCGGCAATCCTTTCGCCAAGAGAATCACGATAAACGGAACTGTCCTCATTCCAGATCACAAGATCCACAATCAGCCCCTTCAACCGCCAGTAGGCGTGGGCTTGGATCATCTGCACCACAAGATCGATATTGTCCTGGTTCTCAATCCGGACGAGAACAATCGGGAGATCCCCCGAGATACTGTACCCCCAAAGATCCGGCTGGCCCCTCATATTCCGTCTTAAAATACTCGCGCTCGCCCGCCATGAAGGATTCGCGTAAAGAATCGCGCTCGCCAGACGCCCATAGAGCTGGGCCGCGGATTCGGTGGAATTAATCTGCTGTAAAGCCACCTGTCCGTGAGTCCACGCCAGATTAAAAACACGGTCCGCCAAATTCCGGTCCCTGTATTTTTCCATCAACGCATGGGCGGCTTCCCGGCTTTCACAAATTCCAGTCACGTAATCGACAACGGCGGACTCGTCCGGCCCCAATTCGATCCGGCTACGTATCGCGACAATCGGGTCAAGAACCGGGCCTTCACTGTCGGAGAGCAGTCCCCGATTCTCCATGGCTGCGGGATGGGCCACGGTACGTCCCCTGCCTATAAATCGACTCCGGTCGGTTTCATAAGAAGCCCCCACCACCGCGTCTCCGTGCACCGCCATGAGATGCAACAGGAGAGGAAAGTTTTCCTTGTCGGATCGTGGGCGGCGGCGGCAGAGGATAGCCTGATGCGACCTGATAATTTCCGTTTCCACAAAAAGATTACTGAAAGCTCGGTGCGCCTGATCACTCGCGGCGTCATTCAAAACCACTTCAGCGTAGCTGGTCACTTCAATCACCCGCCGGTGATGGGAGCGATTGGTGATCGTTACGCGTCGAAGCTCCATATCATCCTCCGGAGAAACCGCGATCTCGGTATGCGTGTCGATCTTATGATCCCGTCGTTTGAATTCCGCCCAGGCTTGGGAAAAAATGGCTTCATAAAATTTGGGGGTTTTTCGGGTCGGCTGATGCGCCGCGGACCAAAACTGCCCGGACTCCACGTCCCGGAAGTAAATGAAAGTGCCCTGGTTGTCCAAAGCGGCGTCTTCATTCCAGCGAGTGACCGCCATGTCCTGCCATCGGCTGTATCCTCCTCCGGCATTGGTCACCATCACATGATACCGGCCGTTCGAAAGCGGGTGGACTTCAGGGACCGGCGTCTGCGAAGTCGTAAATACACGTAAAAGCGTTTCCCTGTCTCCAATTTTCCGGAGCATTCCGGTGACTTCAAAATCATAGAGGAAAGGCTCCGCCACCGGGACCTTCTCCTGGAGAAGAAGTTCGGTCGATTTAAACATGGGTTCCGCGAGAAAGCGCCTTTGCATGGGGCGGTCTAGGAGCACATAGGCAAGCGACAGCAAACTCATGCCCTGATGGTGCGCCATATAAGAGTAAACCACGGCTTTTCCCTCGTCCGGCGCCAGACGGGCGGGCGTATAATCGATCGCTTCATAAAATCCATAATTTCCTCCGGCTCCTTCCGAGATCAGGCGCTCAAGATTGGCGCAAGCTTTTTCGGGCTCGATCATCAGCGCCAGCATGGAGGCATACGGCGCGACAACCAGATCCTCGGCAAGCCCGCGCTTAAAACCCATGTCGGGGACACCAAAGGAGTGATACTGATAAACCATGTTCGCGTCCACTTTGTTGTAACCGGACTCGGAAATGCCCCATGGAATGTTGTTCTTGGCCGCGTAACTTATTTGCCCGTTCACCGCGGCCTTGTACGTCCTGTCCAGCAAACTTCCTTCATACGTCGGCATTACCAAAAGAGGCATGAGATACTCGAACATCGAGCCGCCCCAGGAGACCAGGACAGGGTCCCCGTCGGTTTTGGAAATCAGCCGTCCCAGTTTGAACCAGTGTTCCTGGGGCATTCTCCCCTGCGCGATCGCGACGAAACTGCAAAGTCGCGCTTCAGAGGCCAAAAGGTCATAACATCCCCGATCTGTTTTATGTTCACTGACGTTGTAACCAATCGACAGGAGATGCGAGTTTTTATCGTAAAGGAATTCATACTCCATCGATGAAACCTCACTGCACCGGAGCACGATGTAATCGATCGCCTTAATTCTCTCGGCCGACCGGGTTCCGGCTTCCCGGATCGAATCCCGAAGTTTCAAGAACCATTCGCGCGCGCGCCTCGAGACTTCCTCCGAATCCGTCATCCCTTCCACAATTTCCTCAATGAGCGGAACCAGTCTTTGCTCAAGCCTGGCCACTTCCCCAAGCGCCGGAATTTCATCCAGGAATCTCAACGACTCCTTCAGTTGATCAAGTCGTGCCTGTTGTTTTTCATCTTCCGAGTCCCATATCCCTGGCACTTCCGGAGCGAGCAGGATCCAGGGGGCAATGAAAGACATATCCTCCAGAAAGTCGTAACATTGCTGTTCGAAAGCGCGGCCCCACTTTTTGATTTTTTCGGAACGCTTGGGATCCAGACCCGAAAGGGCCTTGGACACATCGGTAGAAAGCTGACGTAAAAGCGTATGGATCTCGGAAAGGCAGACGGGAGAGGTCTTTCTCTTTTCCTGAATCTGTTTCATTTTTGCGGAAATTTCCCGCAGAAGTTCCCTCGCGGGGCTCTTTCGGTTTTTCTCAATCTCGGCGACACTTTGCCGGAGAACCTCGAGCGTATCCGAAAGCCCGTCAAAAACCCCGGGTGAAACAATCTTGTGGGAGTCCATCTCCATGAGTCCGGAGCGAAGGACCACCAGATGCCCGGCCAGGTTTCCGCTGTCCACCGAGGAAACATAAAGCGGGGCAAGCGGCCTGAGAGTTTCCGTGTCGTACCAGTTGTAAAAGTGCCCTCTGAATTTCTCCATCAGGTTCAGGGTATCAAATGTCTTTTCCGTCCGGTTAAACATCATCCCCATCGAGATATAACCGAAGTCATACGCCGTCAAGTTCGCCAGAAGCGAGATCCCGATATTCGTGGGAGAAGTCCGGTGCGCCACCATGCCCACGGGCTTTTCCTGATAATTATCGGGCGGCAACCAGTGATCTTTTTCGGTAACGAAATTTTCAAAAAACGCCCACGTCCGCCGGGCCGTTACGCGTAAAAAGGAAAGCTGTTTTGAGGAAAGCAAAATCTTCCGGGGAGACGAAGGCTGGCTGATGACGTAGGCCACCGCGGGAGAAAAAAACCAGAGGATGAAAAGAGACAGCGCAATCCCGTCAAACACCGGGAAAATCCGGGAGAAAAAAGCGAGCATAAAAAACGAAGTGACGGGCACGGGCAACATGTTTCTGTAGCAACCGGCGATATGATTGGGGAGAAAGGCTTCCGCCTCAAGGAACGTCCTCCATTCCAGCAAACGCTTCCGTGACACAGCCATTCTCCACAAGGTCCTCAAAATCGCGTCGAGCGAGTAACAGGCCTCGTGAAGTAAAAATGCCAGAGAAAAAAAGAACCGGATTATATTTCTACAGAAGGAATCACCGACGAGCGCAAAATGCTTTTTAAAGGTCAGGTCCGCACGTTTCCTGACGGCCTCCGCGAGAGACATCGGCAAAAGAGGCAAACCGAGAAGGGCCACGATCGAGGCGGACCATACCCAGGACGGTTGAAATAAAATTCCTCCCAAAACAAAAAGCAAAACCGTGGCGGGAGCGACAAGACTGCGGCGAAGATTGTCCGCGATTTTCCACTGGGCCAAAAAAGAGAGCGGGTTGGTTTCTTTCGAACCCTCCGCGCCGGGCACTTTAGAAAAAAGCCACGGAAGGATTTGCCAATCCCCGCGAATCCAGCGATGCCTTCGGCTCGCGTCTTTAAGATATCCCGAGGGATGCTCCTCATAAAACTGGACGTCCGTCACAAGTCCTGAGCGGGCGTAACACCCCTCTAGGAGATCATGGCTCAGTATCAAATTTTCCGGAAAACGGCCTTTCGTGGATTTTTCAAAGGCGTCAACGTCGTAAAGCCCTTTTCCGATGAAAGACCCTTCAAAAAACAAATCCTGGTAAACATCAGAAACCGCTTTGGTATAAGGATCAATTCCGTGCTCGCCGCCAAAAATCCTCACAAAAAGCGATGGCGTTTCTCCGGGATAACTGGGCTCCACCCGGGGCTGGAGAATTCCGTATCCCGAAACCACTCGCTTCTTTGCCTCATCGTAAACGGGCCGATTCAGCGGATGAGCAATCACTCCCACGAGGTCCCGCGCCGCGTCACGCGACATCCGGGTATCCGCGTCCAAAGTGATTACGTATTTCACGCTCTGCAGTTTTTGGGGATCACCAAGAATAACGCTGAATCGGTCCTCCCCGGCCCCCCGAAGAAGCGCGTTCAAATCTCCCAGTTTCCCGCGTTTCCGCTCATACCCCATCCAGATTTTTTCTCTTTCATTCCACCGCCGGGGCCGGTGAAGGAGATAAAAAACATGGTCCNNGTCCTTTTGCCGCCGATACTTGTAGTTCAACCGTTCGATCCCCTCAACCACTTGCGCGAGCAGGGCCTCATCCTCAGGAGTCGTCGCCTGAGGCGAATCGCAAAAATCCGTCAATAACGCAAAATCCACATTCGCGTCAACGTTGGCAAGGTAACGAACCTCAAGATTCTCGAGAAGGGTCTCAATGGTCGACGCGTTATTCAACATGCAGGGAACCACGGCAAGCGTGTGCGCGTAGGCGGGAATCCCTTCTGAAAAATCCATTCGGGGAAGATTCCTGGGGCCAACCAGCATGGTGGAAAGCCAGTTTGCGAGTGAAGTCATCGTCTGGCTCACCGGAAAAAGCAGCAATCCCCCGATGAAAAAAAGCCATGTGCCGCTACTGATGCCGCTGGCGACATTCAGCCAGAACAGGATGCCGGTGGTGACGGCCCACGTTAAGAACAAAATACTTCCAAAATACAGGACGGACGGCCAAAAAGTTTTTTTCGCCTGAAGATGCTGACGGAAAGAAAGTCGGAGCCGGAGTTCACGGCAAAACGTTTCAAGACCTCGATCCATCAGGTAAAAACCCACGTGAGCGGCCACGGACCCGGAACCCTGTTTTTCCTTACCTTCCTGGGCGCACCGGACCGCGAGCGCCGCCACATCGGCCTCTCCCCTCCGGCTCTTTTGAGAAAGTCTTTCGATAATATGCCGATAACGGTCACGGGTCGCGAAAGACATTCGCGGATAATCACCCGACGGGTCCTGCCGCAAAATTTTTTCCACAACGCTGAGCTCTTCGACAAAATCATGCCAGTCGGTCGTTTCCAGGAGACGAAGACTGCCGATCGTATTCGCGATCGAAACTTGGTCGGCCGCCTGTTTTTGGCCAGTCGCCCAGATAATCCGGTCGAGGGTCTCACCCTGTTCGGCGAGCTTTCTTTCAAGCCAGGCGAAAGGAAGATTGAGCGCCTGGCTTTGACCGTGCAATCGTCGCGTAAATTCGGCGACAAAAGCTTCGGAAAGCGGTATATTTCCTTTGGCCATCGCCGCGATTTCACGGATCACGCCGTCCGCGTCTTTGACCGACACCTCAAGAACGCGGGTCGCCCAGTATTCGGCCTTGTCTCGTTCCTTTTCCGAGACGATCAGCCGGGACGAAACACGCCGAAGATTTTCAATAAGCGCGAGTCGCAACATGATGGGGACCGCCCACAACTCCCCCATTTTCAGAGGACTGACCGTTTGATAGGAATCCACAAACTCCATGAGACCGCGAGCATCCAGACGGCCGTCCCCGTGAGATACCAACTCCATGGCGATCTCGTACACGCGCGGATAACCGGCAAGCGGGCCTTGGGTAAGATGCGGGAGTTCTCGGATGTAACTTTCGGGAAGGTATTTTCGGGCAAGCCTTATCTGTTCTTCAATGAGGTAAAAATTATCCAGGATCCATTCCCCGGCCGGTGAAATTTTCCGTTTTGACTTTCCGGTTTCGTTGAGAAGCTCATGGATCTCGGAAAGGATTTTTTCGTTTTCTTTCAAACGGAGTAAAAGCCGGTTCTGCCCCCGTCGATAACTGACCTGATGTTTTTGAGCCAGGCTTTTCGCGTAAACCTTGAACTGCTCAATGCTGAAAAGCTCGGCCCGAAGAGGCTGTTCTTCCACCCTCTTTTTCCGGCCCCCGAATAAACCCATCCTCATTTGAAGGGAAGTGATATAAGAATTGAGAAACTTTAAACGCAATCTCATGCTCCTTTTTTCCGCTCTCTTGAATTCACCCATTGAACTGTCCAGGGCATTATACGACAAAAAATATATTGTCGCCCAAATCCTCAATTTTTATTTTTAAGTTTTTAATACGAAAACTTCGCGCGGCGTATACCGGCTTAAGACTTTCCTTAGCCTATCACCAACAAATACTGGCCTCGTTTCATTTCACGAATCGGCACTTCTCTGAGAGCTGTATTTTTTAGGTAAAAAATCATGGATCCTCAATAAAGTAGTGTGCCTCCGGAATTCAAAATGAAACATAAGTGTGTCAATTTGTCTCGCTTTTTATTTTTATATTTCCAACGATAAGCCATAACTCATTTTATATGAACCACTTATGAAAATCTCACGGTTGGCATTAAAAGTGCAAAGAGTTGTGATAAAGGTCAATCTGGTACGCGGCTTGCCAGAGCCGAAAGGCATTTCCCCTTTTTCGCAAAGCGGGGAAACAAGGCGCGATCAATGGCCGCTTGAGTTTGGTGTATGTTATTACTACTATTAGATTAAAATTAAAGGCAAAGGTGAAAATATGGACTTAAACCGGTTCACGATAAAATCGCAGGAAGCGATTGCCCAGGCCCAGAGCAAGGCTATTGAGTACGGGCACCAGCAAATAGACGGAGAGCATCTTTTGCTGGCGCTTGTGGAACAGCACGATGGTCTGATTCCGCAATTGCTTCAAAAGATGGGTGTTCCGCCCCAGTCGTTTCGCGCGAAAACGGAAGAGGCCTTAAGCCGGATTCCCCGCGTCAGCGGCCTGGGGGCCGAGGCCGGGAAAGTTTATGTGACCCCGCGGCTGAATACCGTGCTCATGCAGGCGGAAAAAGAAGCGAAAAAACTCAAGGACGAGTACGCTTCCGTGGAGCATATCGTGCTCGCGTTCCTGGATGAAAATGACACGCCTTCTTCGGCGATTTTTAAATCGTTCGGAATCACCAAACACGGATTTCTCGAAGCGCTCGCGAGTGTCCGCGGTAACCAGCGCGTCACGAGCGCGGATCCGGAATCTACTTACGACGCTCTCCAGAAATACGGACGAGAACTTGTCGGGGAAGCCCGTAAAGGAAAACTGGATCCGGTCATCGGACGTGACGGGGAAATCCGGCGGGTCATTCGCATTCTCTCGCGGAAAACAAAAAACAACCCGGTCCTGATCGGTNNCGGGCGTCGGAAAGACCGCGATCGCGGAGGGGCTCGCGCAAAGGATTGTCAAAGGCGACGTCCCGGAAGGTCTGAAAGACAAGGCGATTTTCAGTCTTGATCTCGGATCGCTCGTGGCGGGCGCCAAATATCGCGGTGAATTCGAAGAGCGTCTAAAAGCGGTCCTTCAGGAAATCAAAAAAAGCGATGGAAAAATCATTCTGTTCATCGATGAGCTCCACAACATCGTGGGCGCCGGCAAGGCCGA